>JBEKZL010000149.1:0-18772 GCA_049509915.1 Bryobacteraceae bacterium
GCTGAAACGCGCTGGCGAAGCTCTCGGTGAAACGGGTGGAAGCGAAGGCGGTTCCGGCGGCGAACAGGTGGGCCAGATCGAGCGTTGCCGGCAACGGAGAGCCGGCGCAGGCGATGCCGGTTGCATAGAGGGTGGCATACAAACTCGGCTGGGAGTAGGCGACCGTAGCGGTAGAAACGTTGAGCGGCACGCTGAACGACACATCGGCCACCACCGCTCGCGGTGTCGAACCCAACTGGCTGACGTCGGCGCGCAGGCCCGAAACCTGCAGGCTGAGCGAACCGCCGGCCGGGACGGTCAGGGCGATTCCATTGAAAGCGATGCTGGAGCCGCTGACCATGCCGCGGTAGGAGGTGGGCACAAGGCCGGTGCCGTAATTGACCGAAAGCACCGCGTCGAGAGAATTGGAGGCGGTGTCGATGCGGTCGGTAATATTGACCGGGGCTGGCGTCACGTAGACGGTAAGATTACCGGATAGAGTGCTCGAGGGCGTCGCCATGCACTGCAAAACGAGGTCGCCTAGTCGCTCGGTGACGCCTTCGGCGCGTACCTGGGAGGGAACCGCGGAAACCGAGCACTGAGCGGTTTGGGCTTGGAGCGCGCTGGCCGCCGCGCACAGAGACAGGGCACAGACAGCAAGATAGCGGTGGAGCATAATGGTTGGGATTCTCCCTACTCGGCTGATAGCCGAAGGACGCAGACATCCTCAGTATACGAAAGACCTTTGCGATTGGTTACAAATTGTCGGACTCCTGATCGCGGTTCTATCCATTGGCGAGGAGAACAAGCAACTTACGGTGAAACCTTAACATGAATAATACGAAGCGTCAGGCGTTGCGGGGCGAAGAGACCGGACCTACCAATCCGCATAGGCGCTCCCGTCCAGGCTCGTTTTGTCCGATCCGCTGCGCACATCGAAGATGCCCGGGTCGGATTGGTTTAGGGCTTGGCTGGCATCCTCCATAATGATCTTCCAGGTTGAATTGGAGGCGGTCATGGGATCCATGGGCACGTCTTTCAGGTACCCTTCGCTCACCAGGTCCTGCAGCGATTGCGGGGCTTTCATTTTGTCGTAGCTATAGTTGTCAATCACCGTGCGGATGGTGAAAAGATTGTTCTTAAGGACGCTTTCCTTGGCCCGGATAATGGTCTTCTGATAGATGGGAATGGCCATGGTGATGAGCAGCAGGATGACGGCGATAACCACCATCAGCTCGACGAAGGTGAAGCCGCGGGTATGTAATTTACCATTCCGCATAGGAGCTGCCATCGGGGGCTTTCTGGTCGGTCTTGGTGTAAATATCGAAAACATCCTGGCCGCCCCAACTGTTGGATTTTGGATCGTCCTGGTCGCTGCGCATGCCCCACTCCGTAGAACCCGTGAAGGGATCCTGGGGGATACGGCGCAGGAAGCGGAGTTTCTTGCCGTCGGCGGAGCCGGGCAGCTTGACGCCCTCCACTAGAATCTCGAGTTTCTCAGGCCAGCAATTGCTGCCGGCCTTGGGGGCTCCCAGGTAGCCGAGATCGCAATAATCCTTATACTTGTCGATGGCCCGCCGGACCTCGGCCAAATCGTGGCGAAGTTCGCGCTCCCGCTGAGCACGGACTTTTGCGCGGGCAAGCGGCACAGACATAGTAGTGAGCACGAGCATGATGGTGAAAGCCACGATGAGCTCGATCAAGGTCAGACCCCGTTGGCGTGCCCGCCCGCGCTCCACTTTGTTGTGTGCCTGGTTGTGTGCCTGCCGCATGACGATTCTCACTTCACATTGATGGTCAATTGAGGGCTGGCGGAAGCGATCACCTGGCCTTCGGAATTGCGCACCGCCAAGCTGGGCATGGTGACGGTGGTGGAACCGGCGGCGAGCGGTTGAAAGATCAGCGTGACAAGGGTGCCCGAAGCGGCCGAAGGAAGCGGCGCATGTTGCTGGCGCTTGAGTTCGATGGCGGCTTGGCCGGATTCGTTGTGGATGGTCTTACTGAAGGCGATCTGCGGTCCGCTACCCAACAGATCGCCCGGCTGGGCGTCGGTGAGTTTCAGTGCCTTGGGGTCGAATTGAACGAACATGGGCGCCCCGGCTGGGTCGGCGGCGTTGTCGAGATGGAGAGAAACGGTGAGCGGCGTGCCCACAGTGCCATCGGCCTGGGCGGGTGCGAAGTAAACGCGGGCTGAACCTCCGGCCGAGGGAGGCGCCTGGGGAGGCGCGGGAGCCCCGCCGGTCCGCGGCAGCCGCATGGGCAAGAGAGGCGCGGTAGCCGGGGGCATCGGACCGGTAGGCATGGCCGGCTCGGTGACGGCTGGCACCGGGGCAGGCTGAACGATGGCCTGGTTTTGAGGAAGCTCCTGGGGCGCAGCCACGGCCGCGCCGGCTGGCGGCTTGGCGGCGGGCGCGGCGCCCTCGTCTCCGGCGGCGTAATGGATCTTCACGCTGGTGGTGTTGCCGACGTCGATGGGCCGCAGGTCGTCGGCGGTAATGTCGGGGCGGCGCAGGATGTGCGGGATCAGCACGATCATGATTTCGTCGCGGTTGTGAGTTACGCTATCGCCTTTGAACAGAGTCCCGACCAAGGGAATCGAGGAGAGTCCGGGGATTCCGGTGACGGTTTTATCGTCCTCGGTGTTGAGCAGGCCGCCCAGCAGCCCAACCTCGCCTTCCCGCATGCGGATTTCGTGCTCCACCTTACGCTGCCCGATGATGGGCTCGTTAATGCCGCCGATGCTGGTGTATCCGCTGACGGTGGAAATGTCGATCGTGATGTGGATGGTGACTTCGCCGTTCTCATGCACGTGCGGCTGCATGCCCACATTCACGCCTACATCCAGGTATTGGAACTGGGTGCTGACCAGAGGGCTGACGCTGACGCCACTGACGCCCGGCTGGTAGCTGCCGGTGGCGGTCGGTTCGCGCGACCCGATATTCAGGGTCGCCTTGATGCCGTCGAGCGAGCGAAGCTGCGGGGACTGCAGGATTTTCGTCTTGGCGTCGCTCATCACGGCCTGCAGCAAGGCGTTGGGCAGGGTGGTGGACCAATCCGCGCTCGAAAGATGGCTCAGCGAATTCAGGCCGATGGTGGACGATGTGGAGGTGCTCGAAGAAGTCGTGCCCGAGGTGCTGGTTCCCGAGGCGGTGCTGGCCGTGGTAGCGATCGACGAGCGCGGCTGAAAGTTGGCGGACATGTTCAGTCCGCCGGTGATCAGCGCCGCACTGAGCTGACGGCTGAAGGTGGAATTGACTTCGATTACCAGAACGTCCACCAGGACTTCGGCCTTGGGCTTATCGAGGCTGGCGATGATTTTCCCGGCTAAAGCGACCTTGTCGGCTTCCCCGCGGGCCACGATGGCGTACTGCGAGTTATATGGGAACAGCTTCTGAATTTCGGTGATGGTGCGGACGGCGTTGAGAATCTCCTGCAGCTCCTGGGTGGTATTGGTGTTCTGCAGGTAGAAGACCCTGGTGACCTGCTCTTCGTAGTCGCGGCGTTTGGCCTGGCTGTCATTGGTCACGAAGATGGCATTGGAGGAGAGCGGCTTCCAAAAAGACTTGGTGAGCACGGCCAGGTAATCGAGAGCCTGTTCCACGGTCAGGTCGTCCAGCTCGATATTGAAGCCGTCGTGCGACGGCGCTTGATATTCGGGATCCCAAAGCAGGTTGATGCCGGCCAGCTTCGCCACGGTTTCCCACAAGACTCGCGTCTTGTTGTTCATTTTGAGATTGATGGGCGCCGGATTGAGGGGCCTGAGCTCGGGCACCGCGAGCATGCGGCCGAACTTCTTTTGTTCCTCCCGCTGGTAGGATTCGGCGGGAGTCAGGGCGCGTTCGGCGGGAGGAGTTTCCTTACCGGTGGCTTCCACGCGCTTGCGCTCGCGTTCGATCATTTCCTGGGTCGTGTGAATTTCCTGAGCCGCCACGGTGGAACCGGGATCGGTGGCGTAAGCCTTCTGAAACTCGATCAAAGCATTGCCCAATTGCCCGGCGGCGCGAGTCCTGAGACCGCTATCGAGGTGCGCCTGGCTGGCCTGGAAACGCCCTTTATCGGTTGCCATCTGATAGGTGACATCGGACGGGTCTTCGGCCAGGGCTCTTTCGAAGCAATCGAGAGCGGCGTCCCATTCTTTGCGGGCTTGATGGGCGCGTCCTTCGGCCAGAAGGTGGTCGCCTTTGCGGTTGCCGGCCACGGCGGGAAAACCCGCGCCGAGCAAGACAAAGAACGCGGCACCCACCGTTAAACGGTTGAAAGAGAACATTTTCGCTCTACTCTAAGCTGCTTTCCGAGGCCTTGCCGCGGGCTATAATAATGCCCAGAGGTGGTTACGCGGTCCGGAGCCATCTAAAGTGATTGACGAGATTGCGCTTCGGGACGTTGAGACCAAAAAATTGGCCGATAAGAACTTCACTTTCAAGATCCTCGGCGACAACCGGCAGGCCGGGCATAACTACTTTTTGATGGAGCGGTTTGAGGCCGGCATGGTGCTGACGGGCACGGAGGTGAAAGCGGCCAAGAGTGGCAAGGTTCAGCTCAAGGACGCCTACGCCGCGGTGGAGGGAAGCGAGGCTTGGCTCGTCAATGCGCACATCGCCGAGTACACCCACGGCAACCGCGAAAACCACGTGCCCGTGCGCAAACGCAAGCTGCTGCTGCACCGCCGGGAGATCGATAAGCTGCAGGTGGAAACGCGGGAAAAAGGCCTCTCGTTGATTCCCACCAAAATCTATCTCAAGAACGGCCGTATCAAGTGCGAATTCGCGATAGCCAAGGGCAAGAAATTGCATGACAAGCGCGAAACCGAACGCGCCCGTACCGCCGAAGCCGAAGCCCGCGCCGAAATGCGCCGCCGCGCCTGAAAAAACAAATTCCTCGCCCAACCACACCCATCCAATATGGTAGGCTTTGGATGATGGATTTCACGCCGCAGCTCCGGCATGACTCCGATATTCCTCTTTATCGGCAGATATTTCTGCACATTTCTGCACAAATCCGCTCTGGCGATCTGCTTTCCGGCGAGCGCCTTCCGGCCACTCGTGAATTGGCTGGCTTGCTTGGACTGAATCGCGCCACAATTTCTGCGGCTTACGAAATGCTCGAAACCGAGGGTCTGATCGCCGGCCACGTGGGCCGGGGCAGCTTCGTTACCGGCACCGCGGGGCGCTCGTCTGCGGCGGGACTGGATTGGAGCAGCCTGCTCGATCGTCCCGACCCCGGCGCCGGCCAGGGAAACGCGGCCGGCCGCGACACCTTGCCCCGCCAGACCATCAGCTTTGCCACCTCCCGTCCGTCTCGGGACCTGTTTCCCCTGGACGAATTTCGCACGACTTGTGCCGCCGTTCTGGATCGTGCCGATCTGGCCGACATTTTGCAGCTCGGTTCGCCCGGCGGCTACGAACCGCTGCGGCGTTATCTTCTCGACGATGCCCGCCGCCAGGGGTTGGCCGGGCCGAACGACGACGTGCTGATCACCAACGGTTGCCAGCAGGCGCTCGACCTGATCGGCCGCGTCCTGCTCTCGCACGGCGATACGGTGGCGGTTGAAGATCCGATTTATCCCGGTTTGAAGAATCTGCTTGCCGATTTAGGCGCGCAGTTGGCGGGGATTCCGGTTTCCGCCGAAGGTTTGGAAGTGCCGGCGCTGGTTCGCATCCTCCAGCGCGAGCGCCCGCGCCTGTTAGTGGTGACGCCCAATTTTCAGAATCCTACCGGCGCCACCCTGCCGCTGGCGGCGCGTCACGCCCTGCTCGATGCCGCCCGCGCGGCCCGCGTCCCGGTGGTTGAAAACGATCCGTACGTCGATCTGCGCTACGAGGGCCAGCCCGTCGCGCCGCTGAAGGCGCTCGACCGGGGCGACGGCACGGTGTTGCTCCGCAGCTTCTCCAAGATCAGCTTTCCCGGCCTGCGGGTGGGGTGGGTGGTCGGTCCCAAACTGCTCGTCGACCGCCTGCGCCAGGCCAAAGAGGCCGCCGACCTGCACAGCGACCAGCTCTCTCAAGCCGTGCTGCTGGAGTTCGCCGAATCGGGCCGCCTGGCGGCGCACCTCGCCCGTGTGCTCGAAGCCGGCCGCGACCGGTTGCGCGCCACGCTGGCTGCCTGCCGCGATCTGTTGCCGCCAGGCGCGCGATGGACTACCCCGGAAGGCGGCATGAATCTCTGGCTGCGCCTGCCTGAGCCTTTGGATGCCGCCGCCCTGCTCGGCCGCGCCCAGAAGGAAGGCGTCAGCTTCCTGCCGTCGCGCTACTTCGCCGTCTCGCGTCAGGACCCGGGCGGCCTGCGCCTGAGCTTTGCCGGTCTGGCGCCGCCGGAGATCCGCGCGGGCCTGTCGATTCTGGCGCGCATCGTTTCGGCCGAACTGGCCGCCACTCTCCGCGGCGACGAGCCGGTCCCGGCCATGGTTTGAAGTTTGGCAGCGTTTTGATTGGGAGGTATTGGACGAAATGTTTCAGTTT
The DNA here is from genome assembly GCA_049509915.1 of Bryobacteraceae bacterium. GTDB lineage: Bacteria > Acidobacteriota > Terriglobia > Bryobacterales > Bryobacteraceae > JBEKYD01. The sequence goes on from JBEKZL010000149.1 coordinate 6,438, forward strand.
TCCAGCGAGCAATTCCGGGTAAAAGTCGGACTGGCTGAGATGCTCAAGGGCGGCGTCATCATGGACGTCACCAATGCCGATCAGGCCAAGATCGCCGAAGATGCGGGCGCCAGCGCCGTGATGGCGCTTGAGCGGGTCCCGGCCGACATCCGCAAGGAAGGCGGCGTTGCCCGCATGGCCAACATCGCCGTCATCGAAAAGATCATGGCTACCGTCACGATTCCGGTGATGGCCAAGGCCCGCATCGGCCACTTCGTGGAAGCGCGCATACTGGAATCGCTCGGCGTAGATTACATCGATGAGAGCGAAGTGCTCACTCCGGCCGACGAAGAGAACCACATCGATAAGGGCCCGTTCAAGGTGCCGTTCGTTTGCGGTGCGCGCAACCTGGGCGAAGCGCTCCGCCGCATCGCCGAAGGCGCCGCCATGATCCGTACCAAGGGCGAAGCCGGCTCCGGCAACATTGTCGAAGCGGTGCGACACATCCGCACCATCATTAAGCAAATGAAACAGCTCACCGTGCTGGGCAAAGAGGAGCTGGTGCACCAGGCCAAGGAACTGCAGGCGCCGCTGGAGCTGGTGGAGTGGGTAGCCGAACATGGCAAGCTTCCAGTACCAAATTTTTCCGCCGGCGGTATTGCCACACCGGCCGACGCGGCCCTGGTGATGCAGCTTGGCGCCGAGGCGGTCTTCGTCGGGTCCGGCATCTTCAAGTCTTCCGATCCCGCCGCCCGGGCCAACGCCGTCGTGCAGGCAGCCAAGAACTACCTGGACCCCGAAAAACTGCTCGCCGCCAGCCGCGCCCTGGGTGACGCCATGCCCGGCCTGGACATCTCTAAGATGCCCGAATCGGAGCTGCTGCAGACACGGGGCTGGTGATGAAGCAAGTCGGCGTCCTGGCCCTCCAGGGCGATTTCGCGGCGCACGCCGCGGCCATCGAGCGCGCCGGCGCCCGCGCTGTTTTTGTCCGCGACCGGGAACAATTCAACGACATCGACGGACTGGTGATTCCCGGCGGCGAAAGCACCACCATGTTGAAGCTTCTCCACTACGATAATCTCATGGAGCCGCTGGCCGCCTTCGGCCGGGAGAAGCCGGTTTTCGGCACGTGCGCTGGGGCTATCCTGATTGCCCGCAACGTCTTCCATCCCGCGCAGGAGTCCCTGGGGCTCATGGATATCGGAGTGGAACGAAACGCCTACGGTCGCCAGATCGACAGCCGCGTTGTGGAAATTGCGGTCGAGCCGGAATTCGAGACCCGGACGGCCCGAGGCAGGTTGGAGGCCGTTTTCATTCGGGCTCCCATCATCCGCCGCGTCGGCCCCTCGGCTCACGTTCTGGCGGAATACCGCGGCGACCCGGTGCTGGTCGAGGAGGGGCGCCACCTGGTGGCTACATTTCACCCCGAATTGACCGCCGATCCCCGGGTGCACACTCTTTTTCTGGAGAAATTGTGAGCGCCCGCGAAAAGAAACGCGTTCTATTTGTGTGCATTGGCAACGCCTGCCGCAGCCAAATGGCGGAAGGGTTCGCCCGGCAGTATGGGTCCGACGTGCTGGTTCCGGCCAGCGCCGGCCTCGCGCCGGCCGCGCGCGTCGCCCCCGATACCATGCGAGCCATGCGCGAAAAGAATATCGACTTGAGCGAGCATTTCCCCAAAACCCTGCGCCAGCTCGCCCGGGTAAGATTCGATGCCGTGATCAACATGAGCGGCGTGCCTTTGGGCGACAGCCTGAAGGCGCCGGTGGAAGAATGGCAACTGGCCGACCCCATCGGCATGGACTACGAAAAGCACTGCCAGGTGCGCGACGAAATCGAACAACGGGTCATGAAGCTGCTCATCGACCTCCGCCGCGAGCAGCCCCGACCCCGCTTTCGCGGCCAGGGCAGCGGCCGCCTGCCGGTCTGATCGCGGGGCCGAGCCAAACCCTGCCCGCCATCGGGTTTATCCCCGGTCTACCGTGTAAAAGGTACACCCCTCGGTCGAGTAAAAGCTGCTTTCACAACCCGAATAACCTCGTATTTGGAACACGTTGCATTGGCAGGTCAATTGCAACGTTTGCTTCTTCACAAATTAGAATAATTGCAAGAAAATGAAGATAACTATGCCCATATAATAACTATATTCTTTACCGAAGTACTGTCTATTTTCAACGCAGACATTTCCTGCGCAATTGCATTATGGTGACAATACGCCTTTAATTAAGGTCGGTTTTGGCACGCGCCGCGGCCATCTTTTGTTCCACTTCCGGCCAAGAAGGCGATTTTGAAAACGAGCCCTCTTGGGAGAGATCTAGCCGTGAAATCGATTAGCAGTTCCTTTGGTTCAGCGGGGTTCTTCCCTGTGGTACTGTGCCCTACCGGTACTAACGCTCCACCCGCTTTCAAGCACATACAGGGGAACACCGCTCTGCGGTCCCACCTGCTCGCGGACATGCAGCGCTTTCGCGGCAGTGTTTACCTGGAAGACGGCGCCATTACGCCCGAAGAACTAACTTCCGATGGCCGCCACCAGCTCGTGATTGACGAATACAGTTGGCATTTATTGACATTAAATAAAGCTGGCGCCGTATGCGCCTGTCTACGTTTCCTTCCGGAAGCAAACTGCACGGAATTCGACGAGCTATGGCTCCGCCACGCCGCCCTGACGGACTCGGCGGTTTGGGGCCCGAAATTGCGACGCGCGGTGGAGCACGAAATGACGCAGGCGGAACGGGAGCGGCTGTGCTTCGGTGAAGTTGGAGGCTGGGCAGTCGCGCCGGAGCGCCGTCTGACCACTGAACCATTGCGAACCATCTTGGCCACCTACGGGCTCTTGGAATTGCTCGGAGGATGCGCTGGAATCGCCACCGCTACACACAGGCACGGCTCGGCGCCCATGCTCCGCAGGATCGGCCTTTCCGGCTTAGAGGCGGATGGAGCGGAGCTGCCCCCCTATTACGATCCGCAATATCGATGTGAAATGGAGATTCTGCGCTTCGATTCCCGCTATTCCAATCCCAAGTATCGCGATTGGATCCGCGAACTGAGTTCTTATCTGTCTCTGGCTCCGGTTCTGGCCAACCCCTTGCCGGAGAGCTCCGCGCGCGCGGCGCGGCCTCTTCCCTCGCCCGCCTGGGCCATGCCCGAGGCCATCCCCGTCGGATCTTTCTAGGAGACCGGTCTCATGACGACAACGACAGAATCTTCTCTCGATTCCGCTCTGAAGGAATGGGCGGCGGCGGTAGGCGTAGCCCATGTCGTCACGGCTCCAGCCGCGCTCCGCGAAACCGAGACCGGCACCTTTGCAACCGATAGCCAGGTTCCCGCCATCGTCCGCCCGGCCAATACTTCCGAAGTGCAGGAGTGCCTTCGCGTGGCCAATCGCTACGGGATTCCAGTCTATCCCATCAGCACCGGCAAGAATTGGGGATACGGTTCGCGTGTCCCGGTGACCGGCGGTTCGGTGGTGCTCGACCTGGGCCGCATGAACCGAATCCTCGATTTCGACGAAAAACTGGCCTACGTCACGGTGGAACCGGGGGTCACGCAAGGACAATTGTACGACTTCCTGCAGCAGCAGGGGTCGCGCCTCTGGATGGATGCAACCGGCGCAAGCCCGGAATCCAGCCTCGTCGGAAATGCCGTGGAGCGGGGCTTTGGCCACACTCCCTACGGCGATCACTTCGCCAATACCTGCGGCCTGGAAGTAGTACTCCCTACAGGAGAGACCATCGAAACCGGATTTTCGCGCTTTGCCGATGCGAAAGCCGCACCCGTCTATCGTTGGGGTGTCGGGCCGGCCCTCGACGGCCTCTTCTCGCAGTCCAATTTCGGAGTAGTGACCCGTCTGACCACCTGGCTGATGCCCGCGCCCGAATACTTCCAGGCGTACTATTTCCGCTGCGAAAGCGCCGCGGCATTGGGCCCGCTGATCGATGCTCTGCGCCCCCTGCGTCTGGACGGCACCATTCGCAGCGCCTCGCATATTGCCAACGACTACAAGGTGATCTCCGCCCTCCAACAATACCCTTGGGCTGAGGCGAACCAGCAAACCCCTCTAAAGGGTCCGCTGATGGCAAAGCTGCGCGACGATTTGAAAATTGGCGTTTGGAACGGCTCCGGCGCTCTTTATGGCACGAAGGCGCAGGTGAAAGAAGCTCGAAGGCTGCTGCGGCGGGCGCTGGCGGGAAAAGCCAGCCGTTTACAGTTTCTCGACGACCGTACCATGCGCCTCGCCTCAATTTTCGCCAAGCCGTACCAATTCTTCACCGGCTGGAACCTGGCGCGCACCCTGGCCTTGCTCAAGCCGGTCTACGGACTGATGCGAGGCATTCCCACCGACCATCCCCTGGCGAGCACCTACTGGCGCAAACGCACGGCTCCTCCGGCACAGATGAACCCGGATCGCGACGGCTGCGGCCTGTATTGGTGCAGCCCGGTGGCGCCGGCCAACGGGGATCACGCCTCGCGGCTCACCGACCTCGCCAGTGAGCTAATCCTCGATCACGGCTTCGAGCCCGCCATTTCGTTGACCCTGATCACAGACCGTACCCTGGCTTGCATCATTTCGCTGGCCTACGACCGGGCCGTGCCTGGCGAAGACGAACGCGCCTCAAGCTGCTATCACGCCTTGCTCCGGAGGCTGGCGGAAAGCGGGTACCACTCCTACAGGCTCAGTATCGCCGCCATGTACGCCATGCACGGTTCCGAATCCTACACCGCCCTGCTCCAACGCATAAAGCAAACCTTGGATCCTAACGGCGTGCTTGCACCGGGCCGTTACATCGGAGTTCAGCAGGGAAGAGGCGAGGATGTATCCTTAGCGGAATGTGAAATTGCAGGAACTGCAAGCAGGTAAGTTTCTCTTGCCGGTGATCCCCGCTCGGGTGCTTAACCGACCCGGAGCTTTGACGGTTCAGGCGCGGCAACCGCTCCCTTACGGTCGCGGCTCGGTAAGGTAACTGCAAACGGTCGGGAGCCGCGACCGTGAGATTCTCCAGACACCCGGCATCCGTAACCGAGCAGCGACCCTAAGGGAGCGGTTGCCGGGTACGGATTTCCCCTAGATCGGTTAAGCGTCCTCCCCGTTTCCAGGCCAGCTTGGTAACGCGCCCCCGGGACGAACGGGATACCGGGCCCCGCTTTAGGAAATCCCAAAAAAAATCCTGGCCGCCTGTCTGTTTGGCATTGGCGAGATCGCTAACCCAAAACCGACTGGCGGGCCAGGAGGCCGTTTACTGAGTGCCGAGAAACTACCCGCTCCAAACCGTTTTATCTGGTCACACGGCGGCGGCGGAAGAAAGCGGCAAAGCCGATCAATCCGGTGCCGATCGCCATCAGGCCGAGCGAATCCGGTTCCGGGGTCGTCGCCGCCGGCGTCAACGTGATTGTGCCCGAAAACGTGTCCGACGCATATCCCTGGGTTGTCAACTCGCCAAAAACGGTCTGGTAGGGTACGTTGAACTGGGAGGTGAAATTCCCAATCCAGGTCACCCCGGGCGTATTGGTTGTACCTTCCAGGACCCAAGTAGCCGTGGCTTGGCCAGGAGCCGGAGGATTGTTCGCAAAATTGAACAGCGACCCGGCGAGCGTGCACGTCTGACCCGGCGCGGGGGCCGAAGTGCAGGCGGCGCTGGCGTACATTCCAGAAGCAATATAGTCGATCAACAACTCCGTGCTGATACTGTCGTTGTTAAAGGTCATGAACTCCGTCGGCGTAAAGCCCGTACCACCAACGGTCTCAGGTGGGTTCGTCAAGTTGTAAATGTCGGCAGCATCGTTTCCGTTAATGGCGAGCGGAATGTTCCCGTTCGGCAAGTTCGCGCTTGAGATGTCAACCTTATTAGCGGTAGCGCCGTTGGTATCCTCCCAGAAAATGCACTGCTCACCGACAGTAGTACACGTACCGGCTGGTGTGACAATCGGGGCACTGGTCACGGCTTCCGTCACAAATATGGTGCCGCCGAAATCGAAGCTTCCACTGGTGATCGTGGTTCCGAATGAACTTTGGACTAAGCCGACAAACAGAACGGCCGCCAATGAAGTTCCTAATCGCATATTGGGTCTTGCTCCTCCTCAGTCATCCTAATTGGACGACTAGTGGCTATTGTGCCATGGCAGTCAACTAGAGTCCAGCGCAAACTGCGGCGTAATGCGGGATTCAGTACTACATTTTTTAGTACTTAAGATGACATAAATACCGTAGGCGTGCCTCCCGGTACAGAACGCGGAAAAGAGCCCGGGATGCCGTGCCACAGTGGTGTCGAAAGAGCGGGAAACGGGCAGCCTATCGTGGCTTTCCCGCGGAAATGGTCCGTCTACCGCCGCCACTCCAGGCCCAACCGCGCGAAGCGGGCAGGCTGGAGCACCGCCGGCAGACGCTGATTGAACGTCAAACCCGTTACGTCGATTTCTTCGATCCTCGCGGCGGCATTGGCCACGTTGAGCACATCCACCGATACCCGCGCCGATCCCGTCATCAAGCCAAAACCGCGGCTCAGGCGCAGGTTCCAGTTCAGCACATGCTGGGAGCGGTTGCCGCCGGGGCTGCCGCGAGGGGTGGTGTCCACAACGATCGGCCCCTGCGGCAACCCGGTCACCAATAGCAGCCGCGCGAAGGGCAGGCCATCCAGGTAGTTCACCGTGTTGGCGCATTCGATGGAGCCCAGCCAGCGCGGCAGACGCACGGCAAACTGCAACTTCCCCACATAGGCGCGGTCGAAGTAAGCGCGGCCAGCGGTATTGATCCCGAGGTTCGGATCGAGGAACAGCGACCCGATCACGCCCGGGTCGTTCTCGATCGGCGCGTTGCCCGCGTTCGCCGGCCCATAGGACTTCACCGCCATGAAGGAAGCGTGCCAGCCGTACCATCGCCAGGTTTGTCCGGCTTCGGCCACGATCCCCTCGTCCAACTCGCGCAACCCGGCGGGGTTGGTGAGCAAATAGCGATCCTGGCCGAAGCTGGCGGGGTTCTGGGCATACACCGTCAGCTTTTGGTCGTCAAAGGTTCCGGCGACGCCGTCCGGGCCCGGATCGTCGATGACCACCGACGTGTAATCGGCCGCGCCGACGCCGGTGTCGATCGCGGCCATACGCCGCTTTTCATCGCGCCGAAAATACTGCAGGCCGGCGGCGATCGCGCGAGGCAGTTCGGCCTGCAGGCCGGCATCGATTTCGTCGGCATACGGCCGGCGCAGGGCGGAATCGAGGGACGAATACGGGCCGCCGAACACCGCTACCAGTTGCCCGGCGCCGCTGCCGTCCCAAAGGTACTGCCGCCCGCCCAGGCTGGCGGGGTTGGCGAAATCGAGGTCGCGGCCCGAGAGCGGCGCGTACAGGCGCGCGTAGCCGCCGCGTAGAGTGAGAGCCCGTAGCCACGGCGGCAACACGACAAAGCCAACGCGGGGCGAAAGGTTGGTCCAGGCAATTGGTCCGCCGGCGGTACGGTCCGCTACCGCCGCGCCATCGAGCGCCAGCCACGGCGCCACGGCGACCTGTTCGCGCGCCGAAATCGAGCCGCTTTGAATGGCCGCCCGGCTCGCTTGCGGCGTATTCCAGTCCACGATGTAGGCCAGCTGGCCGTTGGCCGTCAGCAACGTCCCGGCCGGCGTCAGAAAACGATTGCGCGATTCGGCGCGTGACCATTCGCCCGTCACTGCGAGCGACTGCCGCTGATAGCCGGCGCGCAGGCTCTCGCGGTTTCGCTCGCCGCGAGTGGCCAAGGGAGGCGCTCCGGTTGCAGTGCCAGTCACGAGGTCGATACGGCTCACGCCGTTCATCGCTCCGCTGGTCGTCAAGTGCGCCCCGGTCCAATCCAGACGCGCGTCGAAGATGCCGCCAGCCGCCTGCCGTGTCCACCCGCCCTGCAAAAAGTGCGCGCCGTCGTTTTCGGCCAGGCCCGGGAAGCCCGCCGTCTGCGGCGGCGCCGGACCCAGCGCACGCCCGTAGTAGGCTTCGATCCCAGCCGGCCAACCGTAATTCGAAAGGCTCGCGGTTGCTTCGCTCGCGCGGATTTCCAGCAAATCGCGAGAACTGGAGACAATCCGCGCACCGGCGTTGGCGAATAACTGGCGCGAGCCGACGCCGCTGCCCGGCGCGGCTTGGGGAGCGCTTTCGGATGCCCACTGGCCGCTGGCGGCAATATCCAGCGCCACGCGCCGGCCCAGGTTGCCGCTGGCTTCAGCGTGGGTCCGCGTGTACCAACGGTCGAAGCCGGCCTGCTGGACGAGTCCGCGTTCGCCCGGCGGCGGCAAATTGTTCGAAGCCAGGAAACCGCCTGTGTTGGCGGTGGCAAGCGCGCCGTGCCATCGAGCGGCGAATCCGGCGGCGAACCCGGCCATCTGGGAGCCGAAAGCGCGCGCATCGCCGAGTTCCAAGCCGTCGCGCACCGTCAGCTCTTCCACCGAGGCCAGATCGACAGCGAACAGCGCCCGCCCCGGTTGATAAGGGTCGCCAATATCGCTTCCCTGATACGTGCGATTTACGTCGGTCCAGGACAAACCGTTTTGCGACACCAGCGAATCGGGCCGGCTACCATTACCGGCCAAATCGAGCGGGGAGCTTACGCTCGAAGGATGCAGCAGGTCGAGCAGCGCATCCGCTCCATAGGTATCGGAGCGGTCCGGGTTTTGCGGCCGCGTAGCCTCGGTGCCGCACGGAAGCTGCGCGACCACGGACGCGTCGCCGGAAGCGCGCACGCAAACCGATCCGAGCGGCGGAACATAGACGCTGGTTCGGCCGATGCGATAGAGCCCGTAGGGGAGCACCACGCGGAACTCGGCCGCCGCGTTGGCGCGGGCCTTCACCTGAAACGCGGCCGGCGCGCCGGCAATCGAAACAGCGGCTCCGGGAAGCGGCCGCCCGTGGGAATCCACAATCGACCCGCGCAGTTCGCCCATGAGCGATTGCGCCGCAGCGCCCCCGGCTCCGGCCAACGCCAGCCACGAAGCGCTCATCGCCGCAGCCAGGCGCGCCATGTCCGATGTAGACGAAGACCGCCGGCGATCCGTTTCAGGCGGCCGGCCGGCAGACTGTTCGAAGGTGGGATAATGGCCGCATGGCACTCTCCAACGGAAAACTACGCCGCATGAAGGCGCTGGCGAACGAAGATGGGGTGATCGCGGCCGCCGCCATGGATCAGCGCGGCAGTCTGCAGAAATCTCTGGCAGCGGCCCGGCACGTGGCTACCCAGGAAATCACGCCGGAACAGATGAGCGAATTCAAGGTGGCCGTCAGTAAGGTCCTGACGCCGCACGCCAGTGCGATTCTGCTCGATCCGGAATTCGGATTGGCAGCGGCGGCGGCGCGCAGCAGCAACGCCGGCCTGCTGCTGGCTTACGAGCTGAGCGGCTACGACAACACGCGCCCCGGCCGGCTGCCGGACCTGCTGCCGCACGTTTCGGTGAAGCGCATCGTGGATTGGGGCGCGGACGCAGTCAAGATCCTGATTTACTACAACCCCTCGGAGGACGCGGCGGTGAACGACATCAAGCACGCGTTCATCGAGCGGACCGGCGCGGAATGCGAAACCCACGAGATCCCCTTCTTCCTCGAATTTGTGGGCTACGATCCGGCCGGCGGCGACGAAAAGGGGCCCGAGTTCGCGCGCGCCAAGCCGGATATAGTCAAGCGCAGCATGGTCGAGTTCTCGAAGCCCGAGTACCGCGTGGACGTGCTCAAGGTGGAAGTGCCGATCAACGCCGAGTACGTGGAAGGCTCCAGCGTTTTCAAGGGGCAGCAGGTGTACAGCCGGCAGGAAGCGCTGGTGCATTTCCGCGAGGCCGCGGCGGCGGCGGGCCGGCCCTTCATCTACCTGAGCGCGGGCGTGGCCAACGCGGTCTTCACCGAGGCGCTCGAAATGGCGACGGAAGCGGGCACCGATTTTTCGGGCGTGCTGTGTGGCCGCGCCACTTGGAAAGACGGCATTCCGGTTTACGCCCGCCAGGGGGTGAAGGCGCTCGAAGACTGGCTGGCAAAAGACGGCGTGAAGAACATTGAAGCAGTGAACCACGCTATCCGCGCAGCCAAACCCTGGTACGCCAAGTTGGGTACTTCCGTGCCGGCATAGGCGGGATGGCGCAGGCGCGCGAATTCTGCTCAACTTGCACGGCTGAGGAACTGTTGGGAAATAACTGTGCCGCTCCGGCCACACGTGGCGTGGCTGCAGCGCCAAGATTCGTCTCGGCGTTTCCTCGCCAGCTTGAGGCGCGTCAGGAAATCACCACGCCATTCCGACGTGGCGCACGCGCTTCGCGGGGCGGAGCGCCTGGCAATTACGCCCGCGCGCGCAGGTGGGTTTACGCCGCCGCTCCTTATTTCCCCCGCAGCAGCCCTCTCACCCGCAGCCAATCCGCCAGCCTCGCGGGCCAGGATGCCAGAACCTCATCGGTAGGCGCCAGGCCTACGCCGTGCGCGCCGCGCTCGTAGATATGCATTTCGGCGGGGACTCCAGCTTTGCGCAGGGCCAGGTAGAAGAGCACGCTGTTTTCGACCGGAACGACGGCGTCGGTAGTGGTGTGGAAAAGAAATGCCTGAGGCGTTTGGGCGGTCACCTGCAATTCGTTTGAGAGATCCCGCACCAGCTTCGGGTCGGGGTTGTCGCCCAGCAGGTACTGGCGCGAGCCGCGATGCAGATAGGGCTCTTCGAAGGAAATCACGGGATAGCAGAGCACCAGGAAATCCGGGCGGCTGCTGGCGCGGTCTATGGGGTCCGCCGCCGCCGGGTCGCCCGCATCGAAGTGGGTGCCGGCCGTGGCGGTCAGGTGGCCGCCGGCGGAAAAGCCCATCATACCGATGTGCGCGGCGTCGAGCCCCAGTTCGGCCGCGCGGGAACGCACCGTGCGAATGGCGCGCTGCGCATCGCCCAGCTCGATGGGGTGATGATAACGCGGCCCCAGCCGGTACTTGAGCACGAATGCCGCAACCCCGATTGAATTCAGCCAGTGGGCAATCTGTTCGCCTTCCTTGTCCATGGAAAGATGCACGTAGCCGCCGCCGGGCGCCACGATGACCGCCGTGCCGGTTGCTTCCGCGGCGGGCGGAAGATAAGCCGCGAGCGTGGGAATGTCCTCGTCCGCTGCGCCCAGCGCACCGGGCGCGCCTTTCGGCCAGAGCGGTTGCGGCTGGGGCCCGCTCGACGCGTTCTGGCCCGTCAGCGCCGTGGCCGTCAGGGCTATGAGCGCGGCGCAGGCGAAGAACAAGTGGAAACGTACCGGGTTCATGACTATTACCGTATCACCCGGACATCGCCTCTGCCCCACACGGTTTGTCGCCCGACACCGACCCAGCGCGCAGCCCAAAGCCAGGGCATAAATTCGCCCAAATCGCCCTCATAATCCGCTTCGCCGGTGAAGCCTCCCAGCGGATGCACCTGCCCGGTGCGGCTGGAACGGCGCTGGGCGCGCTCCCAACCGAGCCGCGCGTGGACCAGGCGAATGGATCGCGCGCGTTCGCCGAGACCGCGAAAATCGACCTCCAGCGGCCCGGCGCCGTAAAACGCCCGGAGATTGCCGAGCCGGTCGCGCAAGCGCGCGAACAAGGTGCCGAAATCGGGTTCTTCGCCGGTGGAAGGCTGGCCTTTCAACTCCGTCGGCGTGACGAAACGCAGCGAAACATGGCCGGCGGGCTCGCCCGTATAGGCAAGATTGAGCGAGATGGGTGGCACGGGCCCGGTCGGGTCGCCGGCGCTGCCCGGACTGAAATCGGTGCCGCCATTTTCGAGGTCCACGGCCTCGATCTTCAGCAGTTCCGACGCTACACGGCCTCGGCCCATGCCTCGCTCCGCGGCGCCGGCCAGTGCGCCCACGAGCGGCCAAACGGCCTCGCGCGCGAAGACATGGACGTCGAAATTCCAGCATTTCTCCGGATGGCATTCGAGCCCATCGAGGTGCGACGCGCGCAATACGAACGGGCGCGGCCAGTCCGCCAGTCCGCTTGGCGCCGGCCCACCCTGCGGCGCACCCGGACGGAACCACCGCGCGTAGTCCTGCTGGCGATCTTCGAGCCGATATCCCAGGGCCCCGCGCAGCAGATTGGCGGCCGGCATGGGAAAGCGCAGCGCCCCGCGCGCTCGAAGGTGCAGGCGCACCCGGTAGAACTCGAATGGAATCATAGCCGTCGGCTCCAATTTATCCGTCCCGCTGATGTATAATGGTATGGCATTTGGCTCTTGTGTTCCGCTTGGTGACTAAGGGGGGTTGCGTGAGTCCATACCGCAATCCCCTTTTTCACGTAGGGGGAGGACGAGGGCGGAAGTTACGTCTTAGAAGGATAGAGGCAGATGAAAGAAAAAGGTACAGTGAAGTGGTTTAACGCAGCCAAGGGCTACGGGTTCATTCAGCGCGAGAACGGAGAGG
>JBEKZL010000015.1:0-50187 GCA_049509915.1 Bryobacteraceae bacterium
CGCGGGCGGAGGCCTGCCCACGAGCAATCGAAGATGACACGCGATGAAAAAAACACTCAAACCCGAAAATATCGCTTGACAGGGACCGGCCTTCTCAAGGAAGCCGCGACCGTGAGGGAGTGCCATACGGGCCTGCAGCCAACCAAAAGGGATGAAGACGCACGCGCTTCCCCCTTTGGTCGGGCAGGCGATTCCGCCTGCCCGACGGTTGCCAACCGGCGCCCCGGCGGACGGTGCGAAGTCAGCCACCCTGGAGAGCGTCTTCAACGGAGCGGTCTGTGAGGTACGTCATTACGTTGGCCGGCTGCGGCCCGCGTCTACACGGCGAGGAATCGGGATCGGCCTCGGCAATGGGATCGGCCTCGGCATTGCACTCCCACCGTACGCATGTTAACCTCTTTCGCTCCGATGCAGGTGTTGGTTTGGACCTGGGTGAACCTGTTGTTCGTGCTTGAAGCCGGCTTGACGTTGCTGGCATTCGGTTGCACGTGGCAGTTCAAGACAGCCCGGCAATTACTGTACCGTCTGGCGTGTTCCCGCATGGCTCCCCTGATCGCCGGTGTTCTGGCCATTGTTCTCAGGCTTGCGATGCTTCCCATCGAGCCGGTTCCCGTACCCGGCGTCCACGACGAATTCAGCTACCTGCTGGCCGCCGACACGTTCGCTCACGGCCGCCTGGCGAACCCCACCCATCCCCTCTGGCAGCACTTCGAGACCATGCAGATCGAGCACGTTCCGACCTATGCCTCCATGTATCCGCCGCTGCAAGGCCTCCTGCTGGCTGCCGGCATGCTCACCACGGGCGTGCCCTTTGCCGGCATCTGCTTCGAAATCGGAATTATGTGCGCCGCGCTTTGTTGGGGCCTGCGCGGCTGGTTCCCGCCGGGATGGGCATTTGCGGGGGCCATGCTGGCGGTGTTACGGCTGTCTATGTTCAGCTATTGGGCCCACAGCTACTGGGGCGGTGCGCTGGCCGCCGCCGGCGGAGCCTTGCTGTTCGGCGCCGTGCCACGGCTGATCGGCCGCGCCCGGCCGCGCGATGCGCTGCTGGCCGCCGTGGGCATCGCGATTCTGGCTAACACCCGCCCGTACGAAGGATTCGCGTTTTCGTGCGCCGCCGGATTCCTGCTGCTCGCCGCGGCGCGGCGCCCCAAGCTTCGGCTGGTCTTGCCGGCCCTTGCGGCCGTACTGGTGCCTGTCGTGGTGTGCATGGCCTATTACAATTGGCGGGTCTTTGGCTCTCCCACCACGCTGCCATACAGCATCAATCGTGCCACCTACGCGGTGGCCCGCGTGTTCCTTTTCCAGCCGCCCCTGCCGCAGCCGCACTATCGGCACCAGAGCCTTTACGACTACTACGCTGTCTGGGAGGCCGCCTACTTTCTGCACGCCCGCACCCTTTCCGGCTACCTGGAGGTTTCACTTTCGAAGCTGCTAGCATTCTGGCAGTTTTTTGTGGGGCCGGCGCTTACCGTGCCGCTAGTTGCCGCCGCCTTCACCTGGCGCAGTCGCCGAACCCGCGCTTTGCTCCTTACCGCCGCGTTCATGGCCGCCGCCGCCAGTCTGACCCCTTGGTACATGCCCCACTATTCCGCTCCTGCCACGGTGGCCATCCTGGCTTGGATCCTTCAGGGCCTTCGCGCCCTGCGCGGATGGAAGCCCGGCCTGGCCCCTGCCATCCCCGCAGTCTGCGTTCTCATGGTAGGAATTCGGATTGGGATGGCGCTCTTGCCCATCCCTTTTGTCCTGACCTACCCCATGACCTGGGCCGCGACCTGGTCGCCGCACCTGGAACGCGACTCCATCGCCCAACGCCTGCACGCCGCCGGTGGCCGCCACCTGGTAATCGTGCGCTACCAGCCGAAGCACGACCCGTTCAAGGAATACATTTTCAACGACGCCGACATCGACCAGTCGGAAATCGTGTGGGCACACGACATGGGCTCGGCCGCCAACGCCGAATTGCGCCGCTATTTTCTATCTCGCCGTGTCTGGCTTCTCGAGCCAGATCGGCGGCCGATCAAGCTCACGCCTTATCCGGCCGGCCAATAGCGCCCGCGCCAACGACGGCAGTGAAGAGGACTCCGGGCCAAAGCTGAAGGCACAATCGGTCGAGCGAAGTTCCCAGCAGCCATCGCGGATCCTCGGGCGTCAACATGTAAATCGCGTAATAGCCGGCCGCCGTAAGCGACAGCGCCAGGCCGGCCGTCGCCAGGCCCGGACGATGGCGCCGCGCCACCCCGATTCCCGAAAGCAACAGGTACCCAGCGAGGAAAATCACCGGGCTGAGCAGCGGGCTACCAAACCGCCAGATCTGGCCCGCGAACGCTTCGGCCACCATTCTATATCGATGGATATCCCGCAGATTTTCCCCAATTTGCGGTGTGCCGTTCTGGCCCAGGAAATACCACGAAATCACCACCGAGCGCCGGAAATACAAGACCGTGAGCAGAAAGGGACATGCTCCGGCCAGAAAAGCGCCGATCCGCTTCAGGCGCGTCTTGCCATCCGCCGCCACTGTTCGAACCGGGGCCAGTGCCGCTGCCGCCGCCACCACCCACAACAACCCTTCGCTCTTGGTCCACGCCGCCAGACCGGCGGCGATCCCCGCGAGCGCCAGCCAGCGCTCCGGCGCCGGAGAACCACCCGCGACACACTGCAATACGATCGTGGCCAGAATGAAATACGACAGCTCGACGTCGGCGTATTGAGACGCGGCGTAGCGGACGAAGGCTGGCGTTGCCAGTAGAAGCGCTCCCGCCGCTAATCCGTGCCCACGGCCCCGCAGTGCGCCGAGGGAAGCCACCAGCAAAGCCGCCACCGCTATCGCGAACCCTGCCGCCAGAAGAACCGGCACCAGCGTCGTCTCCCTTCCCAGGTCTCGCCATGCCCGCGCAACCGTAGCCGGCACCAGCAGGGGGTAGTCGGTGTGCGACCAGTGGAGCGCTGGCGAAAACGCACTCCGCCAGGAGTCCCCGGCCTCATACAGAAAGCGCGCACGCTGGTTCCAGATCGCCCAGCCGTCCCACCCGCCGCTGGGAAACTTGGCCGACCACCACGCGAAGACGCCCGCATCGGCCGCGGCTAGCAAGAGGAACAGGTGCCCGATGAGCGTGTCGCCGGACCCAGCCGGGCCGGCGCCCCCCGGGGCGCTCGATCCGGCAGCGGGAAGCCCGATGCGCCACCCAACCAACAGGCCAACCACTACTAGCACGGCTTCGATCTCGAGGTGCGAAATGCCCGTGATCAGCGACCAGAAGAAGGCCGCCGACGAGACGCCGATTCCAAACGGGAGCGCCAGGGTCAGCCGTAACACCCTGCCACCGGCCCACCGCTCCGCCGGTGCCAACAGCGCCACCAGCACCAACCCGATACCAGTTGCCAATGCCGCCGAAATCAACGCCCATACCGCCATCACCGGCGCCTCAGCAGGAGCAATCCGTCGCCGAAATCCTCCACCACCTGTAGCTTGAGCCGCCCGGGCGCATCTGGCGATATCGAATCGCCGACCACGTACTCCCGCTCGATATTGGGCCAAACCACTTCCGGCGTGAGCGCATATTGGGCCCTAAAGAAAGCTCCGCCCCGATAAAGATCGACCGTGCGCGCGCCGCTGGTATATCCGATTTCCCTGATACCACGGCGCAGTAAGACATTTCGCACCGGCGCGTACCTGCGGACCGCGTCCGCCGCCATATCGTGGCCGCCGGCAAACGTGTTTTCGCCGCCGAGACTCACCAGGAGTCCCGCAATACCCGACGCAGCCGCGACCAGGAAGAGCCCCGCCAGGGCAAGCGCCCGCCAGTCTCGGCTATCGCCCGCCACACGCCATCCTACGGACAGGACACATATATGAGGTAGTGTACGCCAGGGTGCACGACATAGAAATGGAGCCCGACGTCTGAAACCGAGCCGCGCCTCCCGAACCGCTCCGCACGAGATCTGCGCAACAAGCTCGCCGAAACGCGCTAGGCAGCCGGAACCCCCGCTCATCACTGAAAACGATGCATTTGCTTTGGTCGCGCAGGCGGTTCCGCCTGCGCCCTTTGATTTTTCCCACAGCTCTCAGGGGAGCGGTCTTCTCTAGCCCCGTCAGAGCTCTTCAACACCCAACCCCGCGCTCGCGGCTCAGCCTGGCGTTCTCGCATCCCTCGATTCGCTTTCATTCCTACGAATCTATAACTTGCATGTCGGGCGCCCCAGACCGCGCTAGCCCGCCGCATTACGGCGGACGGGTCCGAAATGGGCTATGGAGGCACGGCCGCCTCTATGGCGGCTGTCAGTTGTTCGGCGCTGACCGGTTTGCTCACATAGCCGTCCATACCGGCCTGGAGACAGGTTTTCCGGTCGTCGATCATGGCATTGGCCGTCATGGCGATGATCGGAACGCGGGTGGCCCCGCCACGCTCGCGCGCGCGGATTGCCCGGGTCGCTTCCAGCCCATCCATCACCGGCATCTGCACATCCATCAGCACGATATCGAAGGGCTCGGTTTCAAACGCCGCCACGGCCGCGGCTCCGTCGGCGGAGAGGGTGACCCGGTAGCCGCGTTTTTCGAGCATCCGCTTAGCCACGGTCTGATTCACCACGTTGTCCTCGGCCACCAGGACGCGCAATGGCCGCAAGCTGCCCGCGTCGCCTTTGGAGGCAGGCGCCATCGCGGCAGGGCCGGGCGCAAGCGATTGCCACAAACTGGCGGCGGCCACCGGCTTGGCGATTACCGCATATGCCGGACTCGGGCTCCGGCGCCGCGACGCCAGCGGCCGAAGCACCGTCATGCGGGTTCGAATTCCCGCGGCAGCCGCCGCCTCCGCCACTTGCCAGCCGGACAGATCGGGCATCTCCGCGTCCAGCAAGGCCACCCTATAGGGCTCGGCGGCGGCCCGCAACAGTGCCAACGCTTCCTCCCCGCTGGCGGCTTCCACCGGATCGAGCATTCGCCTTCGCAGTATGGCGGCCAGCGCTTTGCGGCATGATCGATTATCGTCAGCGATCAGGACGCGGCGGTCTTCGCGTCGACCGGAGGCATACTTCCCACTGTCCGGGCGCCGGCCGCCGTCGCTCGCACGGTGAAATGAAACGTGCTCCCCACGCCCGGCTGGCTTTCGACCCAGATGCGGCCACCCATCAAATGGACCAGGTTGGACGAAATGGTCAGCCCGAGTCCCGTACCGCCATAGCGGCGGGTCGTCGAGCTGTCGGCCTGGGAGAATGGCTGGAATATCCGCTCCTGCCGCTCCAGTGGAATCCCGATACCCGTATCTCGCACCGAAAAGCGCAGGGTAACATCCTGGTCCTCACGCGAATCGACGCCGGCGTGTACCGCGATTTCGCCGTGGGGCGTGAACTTCGACGCGTTGCCCACCAGGTTGGTGAGTACCTGCCCCAGGCGTACCCGGTCCGCTCCGATCGACGCCGGCACGTCCGGCTCCATTTCGACGACCAATTCAACTCCGCTCTGGCAGGCTCGAACTGCCTGTTGGCGCACCACTTCTTCGAGCAGTTCTTCGAGCGCGAACTCGGTGGCAACGATATCCACTTTGCCCGCTTCCATTTTGGAGAAGTCCAGAATATCGTTGATGATGCCCAGAAGCGAGTTGGCCGAAGATCGAGCCATATCGAGGTACTGCCGCTGCTCACTGCTGACATCGGTGTCGAGAGTGAGACCGATGAGCCCGATGACGCCGCTCATCGGGGTACGAATCTCGTGGCTGATGTTGGCTACGAACTGGCTCTTGGCACGACTGGCCGCTTCGGCTTCCTCCTTGGCCGCGAGCATCTCCCGGGTTCGGGACGCGACCGTCCTTTCCAGCTCCATCTGGCGCTTGTGGCCGGCGGCGGTCCTCCAGCGGACGAATCCGGCAGCTGCGGCGAGAAGCATGGCTGCCGCGAGTGCCCGGAACCAGACCGTCTGGTAATAGTGCGGCGCCAGCTCGAACGACATGCTGGCGCCATTCCAGACGCCGTCCGCATTTTGGGCCATGACCCGGAAACGGTAACGTCCCGGAGGAATCTTGGTGTAGTAGGCAGTGCGCCGGGTATCGGCCTCGACCCAATCCGTGTCGATGTTGTCCAGCCAGTACCGGAAACGCACTTGGCGCGGGTTGGAGAAGTCGATGGCCGTATACACGAATTCCAGGCTGCCGTCACCCGGCGGAACGCGAGTTTCGGCGGCTTGCGGCGGCAACAGACGCCCGTTGAGGCGCGCCTCTTCGATATGCACGGAGAGCGAACCTGTCGTCCCCGCCGACCGCGCCGGATCGACGATGGCCGCGCCGCCGATGCAGGCGAAGAGAAGTTGGCCGTTGTGGCGCTTCCATCCGGCCGGCTGTGTGCCTCCGTAACACTCGCTGCTCCTCAAACCGTCGCCGGGGCCGAAGACCCGCGTGGCCAGCCGCTTGATTCTTCCTTCCGCCAGTTCATTGAGCTGCCGTTTGGCAATGCGGCAGATGCCGCGGTTGGTGCTGATCCAAAGATTTCCCTCGCCGTCTTCCATTACCGCATAGGCAACGTCGTCGTTCAAGCCCTCATCCGGGCCAAACAACAAGAGCCGCCCATCTTTCAAACGGCCAATGCCGCGCCCCTGCGTGCCCAGCCAGAGCGTGCCTTCGGCATCTTCATAAAATCCCAGAACCCGAATGCCGGAAGAGCCCGGCCCGGTCACCCCATAGTTCGTGAAACTCCCCTGCTGGAAGTGGCTGAACCCGCTGCTCGTGCCGATCCATAAAGACCCGTCCCGGGCCTCGGTGACGGCGAAGACGCGATTGTTGGGCAGACCATCGGACGTGGTATAGATTTTGCGAACCGTGCGGTTTTCGAGCGAGTACACCCCGGCCGTGGTGCCCAGCCACAAGCGCCCGTTGCGATCTTCGAGGATGTCGGCCACCTCGACGCCGGTGCCTAATCCGATATGGCGGAACCTTTCGCCTTCGAGCCAGTTCAGCCCCCCGTCGGGGGTCCCCGCCCATATGGTTCCCGTGCGCTTGCCCTCGCCGATGGCCGTCACCACGTTGTCGTTAAGCCCATCGCGGGTTGTAAAGGTGCGGATGTGCCCATCCCGATAGCGGTTGAGGCCATGCCCCTCCGTGGCAATCCAAATGGAGCCGTCCCGGGCCTCGAGCACGGCGTCGGCGTCCGCGTCGGAAAGCCCTTCGAGGGCGCCGATCTGTCCGATGGCCCGCCGCCGCAGCCGGTTCATGCCGCCCGCGTTGGTGCCCACCCACAGGCTGCCGTCGGATTCGGCCAACAGACAGTGAACTACGCCATTGGAGAGGCCTTCCCCGGTTCCGTAATGCTCGAAGACGCCGCCACGCAGGCGCCACAACCCATCGCCAAACGTGGCGATCCAAAGCCCGCCCCCCGCATCCTCGGCGAAAGAGGTGACAGCCTCCGCTGTGGGGAGTCTCTCCCGTCCGTACCGTTCCGCCAGCGCCCCATCTTTGAACCGGAGCAGCGCCTGCCCGGCGGCCACCCAGACGGAGCCGTCCGCCACCACGGTGAGAGCGTGGATGGGAACTCCGTTGAGCGCCGGCGCTATGGCGAAAGGCCGGGGATTGCCCGGCTCCAACAGGCTGAGGCCGCCGTCGGTACCGACCCACAGACGACCCTGGCGGTCCTCGGCGAGCGCCCACACCGTATTGCCAGCCAGCCCCTCGGCGGTTGTCAGGACGGAAATCTCATAGCCTTTCCAGCGGTTCAGACCATGGGCGGTTCCGATCCAAACGGCACCGCCGCGATCTTCCAGGATGGCGTTGGTTGCCAGATTGGACAGTCCGTGAAGCGGCGTGAAGACGCCGTTGAGAAAACGTACAACCCCCTGCGTGTAAGTGCCCACCCACAAAGCGCCATCGTGCCCGGCCGCCACCGCGAGGATATTATTTTGCGGGAGCCCCGGTGCGTTCCGTGTTTGAAAGGTCCGGAACCGCACTCCGTCGAACCGCGACAGGCCCGCCTGCGTGGCGGCCCACAGGTAGCCGTCGGTGGTACGAGTCAACGCCCGGACGGTGTTCTGCGGGAGACCTTCCGCGCTGCCGTAGGAATCCCGCAGCAAATCGGCGATTGGCTTCGGCGGCGCCGCCGCCAGCCAACTGGCTAACCACACCAGGGTGACCAGCGCCCGCGCAGCCCCCAGTAGAGCTCTGCCCTTGACGCGCATGGCCGAGCCCCAGTTGCCGGGGCATGGATCGCGCAGACGCGGTTCCTTCGCGATGGCAGAGTCTGACACCACGCAGTACATATCGGTGGTTTCGAGTAGGATGTTTAGCCTAAGATCGCAGCTAGGGCCACCGGCTTTGCGCGCCACCCCCTTTCAGCCCTATGTGCCCGGTCACGGTATCCTGGTCGATATCCATGAACCCGTTGCGTTTTACAGTACTAACTTTGGCTGTGTGCCTCGGCGCGTCCGGCACCCAGGCGGATTCGGCCAGTCTGCTGCCCCGAATCCAGAAAATTGTCGGCGAGGTATCCCAGGACCGGATCCGCGCCACCGTCGCCCGGCTGGTTTCTTTTGGCACGCGCAATACCCTTTCCTCTCAGGACGATCCGGAGCGCGGCATTGGCGCGGCGCGCAAATGGATCCTCCAGGAACTTCAGAGCTACGGCCCGCGCCTCCAGGTTCGCTACGACCACTGGCGGGTAAAGAAGCAGGGCCAGCGCATCGTCAAGGATATCGACCTCTATAACGTGATTGCGGTGTTACCCGGCAAGACCAACCCGGAGGCCCAGATCCTCGTCACCGCCCATTACGATTCGCTCAATCTGGGTACGCCGGCCGGTGGCACCGAACGGGACGGCAATGCCGGCACAGCCAATGGGGGCCTCGATTCTGCGCCGGTCGCAGTCGGCGAACGCCCGGTGCAATCCGATTGGGAGACCAACATCGACCTTCTCGCACCCGGCGCCTGCGACGACGCCAGCGGCGTCGCGGCCGTGATGGAATTGGCCCGCGTGATGAGCCAGTACGAATTCGAAAAGACGCTCGTGTTTATCGCTTTCGCAGGCGAAGAGCAGGGACTGGTGGGCAGCACCCTCGAAGCCGCCAAGGCCAAGAAAGAGAACCTGGCGATCGAGGCCGTGTTGAATAACGACATCGTCGGCACCGAGGTCAGCGGCGACGGCCGAACCGGCAACCGCGCGGTAGCGGTTTATGGCGACGACGTGCTGGATTCGCCCGCCCAGCAACTGGCCCGCTACGTCCATACCGTCGGTCAGCTCTATCTGCCGCAAATGTCGGTCAATGCCATTTACATGCAGGACCGGCTGGGACGCGGCGGCGACCACTCCCCGTTCCAGCAGGAAGGCTATCCGGCGGTGCGCCTTTCCACCCCCAACGAGATCCTGGCGAATCAGCATCACGCCACCGACACGCTCGAGAATATGTCCGTCCCCTATACAGCCCGGGTGGCCTGCGTGAATGCAGCCGCGGCGGCCAGCCTGGCGCTGGCGCCGCGCACGCCGGATGTCATGAGCCAACCGCGCGGCGGAAGCGGCAGTGGCGCGCCCACCGCCAGTCGCCGGCTCCCCATGATCTCCCGCGGCGGCGGTTACGACGCCGTTTTGCGCTGGCGGACCGCCGGCTCCGACGCCAGCCTCAAGGGCTACGCCATCGTGATGCGCGCCACCACTTCGCCGTTTTGGGAGCGGGAAATTTACGTCGGCAAGGTGAACCAATTCATCCTGAAAGGCGTCTCCATCGACGAAACCCGCTTTGGCGTCAAAGCCATCGGGGTGGACGGCAGCGAAAGCCTGGTAGCCGCCTACGCCTATCCGCCCCGCCAGAAAGTGGAGTACCAGACGGTGGAGTAACCCGGATGGTCAATCCGTCGCTGGACGGCGAACTCTTTTACGCCAGCACTCCGATGAAGCCATGAATAGTTTGAAACAGCGTGGCCGTCTGAACCGGTTTGGAGGGGAAAGCGTCCATGCCGGCAGCAAAACAGCGTTCGCGATCGACAGTCATGGTGTGCGCCGTTAGAGCCACGATCGGCACATGAGCGCCGGTCTCTTGCTCGCGCTGGAGGATGAGCGCCGCCGCCTCGCAGCCGTCCATGACAGGTATCTGAATGTCCATCAGCACGAGATCGAAAGCTTGACTGCCGACGGCTTTCACAGCCTCCCGCCCATCGCCCACCACCACCGTCGAACAGCCGGATTTTTCCAGCATTCGTTTCACCACCCGTTGGTCCACGGCGTTGTCCTCCGCCACCAGAACGTGCGCGCGCCGTCCCGGAACGCCTTGGCTGGCGCCCTGCTCCGGCTGGCGCGGATCCGGCGCCGGCAGCCTCGCCGCCCGCCGGCAGCGGATGGTGAAATGGAAGGCGCTGCCCCCGCTCTCGCGATTCTCGGCCCAAATCGTTCCCCCCATCAGCCGCACCAGTTTCGAAGCGATGCTCAACCCGAGGCCGACGCCGCCGTGGCGGCGGGTGAGGGAACCGTCGGCTTGAGTAAACGCGTCGAAAA
Source organism: Bryobacteraceae bacterium (assembly GCA_049509915.1). Classification (GTDB taxonomy): domain Bacteria; phylum Acidobacteriota; class Terriglobia; order Bryobacterales; family Bryobacteraceae; genus JBEKYD01. The sequence continues at coordinate 10,459 of JBEKZL010000015.1, forward strand.
TGCTGCTCAGCTTGGCGCTGGCAATTCCAACACCGGTGTCGGTAACGGTGAAGTGCAGGCAAAGCCCGCTCGCGTCGTCGGATTCTACCGCGGCCGAGAGCCGTACCTCGCCTCGATCGGTGAACTTGATCGCATTGCCGGCCAGGTGCGTGACGACTTGCCGCAACCGGGCCGCATCGCCCAAAACCACCTCGGGCGCGCCGGGCGAGATCTCGTATTCTAGGCTTAAACCCTTTTCCCGTGCCCGAGGCCCCAGGCACTCGATGGTTTCCTCCAAGCTTTGACGTAGCCGGAAGGCCGTGGCGGCAAGCTCGATTGTTCCCGCTTCCACCCCGGCGAAATCCAGCACCTCGTCGATGGTCATCAGCAGAGATTCGGCCGAACTCTTGACGGTAGCCAGATAGCCCCTCTGTTCGGCTGAGAGCTCCGTATCGAGAGCCAACTCGCTCATCCCGATAATGCCGTTCAGCGGCGTGCGCATCTCGTGGCTCATGTTGGCCAGAAACTGGCTTTTAGCCCGGTTCGCCGTTTCGGCCTCCTCCTTGGCTCGTTTGAGGACTTGCTCGGCGAGCTTCTGCTCCGTGATATCCGTGTGCGAGCCGACGAACCGCAGTGGGTGTCCCGCGGCGTCCCACTGCGCCTGGCCGCGGGCCAGCACCCAGCGATAACTGCCGTCTTTGGCTCGCAAACGGTATTCGACAGAGTAATAAGGAGTCACCCGTTCCAGGTGTTCCCCCTTGGCACGTTGGACCATGGCTATGTCGTCGGGATGAACGCGGCTGAGCCATTCCTCGCTGCGGTTTTCGATCTCCGAGTCTTCGTAGCCCAGAATCTGCTTCCAACGCGGCGATAAGAAGACTTTGCCGGTGGCCGCGTCCCAGTCGAAGATGCCGTCGTTGTTCCCGCGCACGGCCAGTTGCCAACGGTCTTCGGAGGCCCGCGCCTGTCGTTCGGCTCTCAGCCGTCGGCTGACGTTCAGCGCGACTCCCATGACGCCCGTGACGACGCCGCCCAAATCCCGCTTAGGATTGATCCACAATTCGAAGGCGTAGTCTTTGGTTTCGTCGGTCCAGATTACGGCCTCGCCGGCCAGGGCTCGGCGGACGCACTCCTGAACCGCGGGATTATCCTTATTCACCTCGAAAAACGATTGGCCGACCACCTGTCCGGGCTTACGGCCCAGGGTGTCGAGACCCTTGCCTTCGGAGAGGGTATAGATGCCGCGCGCATCGAGGGCGAAAAGATGATTGTCTGATGGGATAGCACCGCGTGCAGCCTCAGCTCACTCGCTTCGAGGGCAGCAGCCCGTTTGCGCGAGACCCGAATTTCGTCGCGCGCTGCTAACAGCCGCGATACGACTCGCCGGACCAGAAGCGCGACCGCGGCGGCCAGGCCACACAAACCGAGCGAATAGAGACCACCACCCATCCTGGTGTCCATATCGGCAGTTGGCGCGCGTTTCTGTGGTAATATCTATAACTGATTTGTATTCAATGAAATACGGGCCACGCAGAAGGCGCCGAAATGGCTGGTCAATTGCCTAAGAAGGGGCCCGCGCAACCGTGTGACCACCTCCCCCGAGATTCGCCATCGCGGTTGCGCCTGCCGCCTTTAAGAACTCTTCTGTTGTACCCCGCCGGCCAGACCTGGCGCTAGCGCCGAGCGGGGCTTTTCAACAGATTTCTCGGGCTGCGATGGCAAGTATTTAACATCGTGCCGATGTGGTAATGATGTGAATAAATCATGAAGATCCAGAAACGCTTCGGGCGAGACGCGGCCAGCGGCCGGGTAGTAGAGATCGCGTTCGGGGAAACCGTGTTTTCGGCCGGCGAAAGCGATGCCGCCACCGAACTCTATCTAGCTCCCGGATTCGTCGATCTGCAGGTGAACGGTTTTGCGGGGGTCGACTTCAATCGGCCGGATCAGCCAGCCGAGGAGATCGACCGGGCCTTGCGCGCCGCCCTCGCCACTGGCGTGACGCGGCTCTTGCCCACCGTAATTACGGCATCGCCGGAGCACATCCTCGCGGCTTTGCGCAACCTGACCCGCGCCCGCCGCGCCTCGGCGGTGGGACGCGCCGTGGCGGGGTTTCACGTGGAGGGGCCGCACATCGCCGGGGAAGACGGTCCGCGCGGGGCGCACCCGCGCGCCTGGGTTCGCACCCCTTCGATCGAGGAATTTCGAAGCTGGATGGATGCGTCCGAAGGTCTGCTGCGGGTGGTCACGCTCGCACCCGAGTATCCCGAGGCGTCGCGCTATATCGAGGCCGTCGTGGCCCACGGGGTGGTGGCCGCGATCGGTCACACCGCGGCCACCGGCGCCCAGATTGCCGACGCCGTCAGCGCTGGAGCCTCGCTTTCCACCCACCTTGGCAACGGCGCCCACGCGGTGCTGCGCCGCCACCCCAACTACCTTTGGGAACAGTTGGCCGCCGATCGCCTCATGGCCAGTTTCATTGCCGATGGCATTCACCTGGACGCGCCCTTTCTGAAAACTGCCTTTCGTGCTAAAGGCGCGGCGCGGACGGTGCTGGTGACGGATGCGGCCTCTCCGGCGGCGGCCCTGCCCGGGACCTATAACCTGGGCGAACAGAAGGTCGAGTTGACGCCCGGCGGCCGGGTGGTGCTCGCCGGCACCGACCGGCTGGCCGGGAGCGCGCTCACCATGAACCGCGCCGTGACGAACCTCATGCGTCTGGCTGGAGCCACCCTGGCCGACGCCATAGCGGCCGCGACCGTGAACGCCGCCAGGGCCGGAGGCATCGCTGGCCGCGCTCGAGGCTTGGTCCCCGGCGAAAAGGCCGATTTCCTCTTCTTCCGCTTCGAAACCCCCGAGGACGGCCTCCGCGTGGTCGAAACCTGGATCGATGGGGAGCGGGTGTAGTTTAGTCGGTTATTTCGGAAATACGCCAACGTATTTCCGGGACACCGTCGCTTACCAGGCCGCGACCGCAACGGAGCAGTGCTTTCACTTCCGCCAAGAATACGTTGCCGCGTTTATGAAACGGTGTAGCTTAGGGGGTATGCTTTCTTCCCGCAGAGGCTTTCTGGGAGCGGCCGCCGGCGGCGCATTTCTCCAGCCCGTGCCGGGTGACGCGGAAGAGAATACCGGCGCGGCCGACCGGGCCTATTGGCTCAGCGTGGCGGCGCGCCTGGCTGAGCCGGTGCTGACTGCCCTTAGCCGGCGCAGGCTGCGCGCCACCATGCCGGTCGAAGCTCCCCGCGGAAACCTCGACGACCGGCGGCTTTATACCCATCTGGAAGCCTTCGGACGGCTGATGGCCGGTATCGCGCCCTGGCTGGAATCGGGCGCCGCGGCCGCCGGCGGCGAAACCCGCCAACGCGCCCGCTACGCCGAGTTGGCCCGCCAGGCGCTCCAGGCCGCCACCGACCCCGCTTCTCCCGATTACCTTAACTTCACCCACGGCCAGCAGCCCCTGGTGGATGCCGCGTTTCTGGCACAGGCGCTGTTGCGCGCGCCGGGTGAGCTTTGGCGTAAGCTCGACCGCGCCACCCAGCGCCTCGTGGTGGAGGCGCTACGCTCCACCCGCGCCATTCGACCCGGCGCCAGCAACTGGCTTCTGTTCAGCGCCACCGTCGAAGCCGCCCTGCACCTGGCCGGCGAGGCCTGGGATTCCATGCGCGTCGATTACGCCCTGCGCCAGCACCAGGCTTGGTACAAAGGCGACGGCGTCTACGGCGACGGCGCCCAGTTCCACTGGGATTACTACAACAGCTTCGTCATCCAGCCCATGCTTCTCGACGTTCTGGAATCCCTCGCGCCCGGCGTCCCGGATTGGGAGGCGATGCTTCCGGCCGCACTGGCGCGCGCCCGGCGCTATGCCGCCATCCAGGAACGAATGATCGGCCCCGACGCGGCCTTCCCGTGGATGGGCCGCTCCTCGGCCTATCGCTTCGGCGCCTTTCACCTGCTGGCGGCCATCGCCCTGCGGCGCCAGTTGCCGGAAGGCGTGTCTCCCGAACAGGTGCGCTGCGCCCTGACCGCCGTAATGCGCCGCATGGTCGAAGCTCCGGGAACCTTCGACTCGCGGGGATGGCTCACGGTGGGCTTTTGCGGGCACCAGCCGGCCATCGCCGAACCCTATATTTCCACCGGCAGCCTCTACCTTTGCGCCACCGCTCTGCTGCCGCTGAGCCTGGAGCCGGCGGACCCTTTCTGGAGCGGCCCGCCGCACCCCTGGACCGCGCGGAAAATCTGGCGCGGCGACGATCTCCCTGCCGACCACGCTCTGGCCGAATAGGCGCGCGCCTTCCCGAATCTCATCCGCGCCGCCAGCCGGGGCATCTCCCTGGTGGGGCAGGCGGTCCCGCCTGCCCGCCGGTTCTCAACCGGCGCCCCACCGGACGGTTTGCAATCAGCGACCTGAAGAGCGTCTTCAACGGAGCGTTTGCCGCGCGTAAATTGGGAATTCCCCCAAGTCGGCTACCCACCCCCCGGCGGCGGTGGCGCGCCGCAGTCGCCTTTGGCGATGGTAGAGTATTTTAGGAATCCGCCCCTCCGGGAGCAACATCATGAATGCCGCCGTTGTCACTGCCTTCGATAAGCCTCCTAGCTACAGCTCATTCGCCGAGCCCGTGCCCGCCGAAGGAGAACAGCTCGTAAACGTAACCGCCGCCGGTCTCCACCCGATCGTTAAGACGCTGGCGAGCGGCACTCACTACGGCAGTACCGGAGGACTGCCACTCGTTGCCGGAGTCGATGGCGTGGGGCGGCTCGAAAACGGCGTGCGCGTCTATTTTGGCGTCTCCAGAAAACCGTTCGGAACTTTCGCCGAGCGTGCCTTGGCGCCAAACTGGATGTGCCTGCCGCTGCCTGACGGAATCGGCGACGAGACCGCCGCGGGAATCGCCAATCCTGCCATGTCTTCCTGGGTCGCGCTGACCATGCGGGCTAAGTTCGCCGCTGGAGAAAGCGTTCTGATCCTGGGCGCAACCGGCACCGCCGGACAGCTTGCCGTGCAAATCGCCAAACGCCTCGGTGCGCGCCGCGTGGTCGCTGCCGGCCGTAATCCACAAGCCTTGGAAAAGTTGCCCGGACTGGGCGCGGACGCCACCGTTTCGCTCGATCAGGAGCGCCCGGCTCTGGTGTCTCAGTTTCGTCGCGAGATGGCGGAAACTCGCGTCGATGTGGTGCTCGATTATCTCTGGGGCTCGCCGGCGGAGAGCGCCATCGAGGCGATCTCTCAAAAGGGGCTGCAAAATACGGCTCCTCGCGTCCGCTTTGTTCAGATAGGGTCCAGCGCGGGCCGCGCCATCTCGCTGCCCGCTGCCACCTTGCGCAGTTCGGGGCTCGAGCTTCTCGGCAGCGGCTTCGGCAGCGCGTCCCTCGTTCAGATCCTTGGGTCCCTCGCCGAATTTTTCCAGGCGGCGGTGCGCCAGCCCTTTCTGTTCGAAACCAGGACCGCGCCGCTTCGTGACGTGGAAGCGCTTTGGAACACCTCGGAACAAGGCGTGCGGCTCGTGTTCCAACCCTGACGCGAGGCTAACTCAACCAGTTCCGCCTTCTTGCCTCCGGCCTTGTATCCGCTTACCATCGTTGTAACCAGACTTCGGAGGCCGTCCGTCATGATTCGTCGCGTCCTTTTGGCTATACCTGTCCTGCTTCTGCCCGCCCTCGCCACCGCACAGGTGAAAATGCTCCGCATGCCCACCTATTTCAAAGGCAAAGTCGCATTCAGCTACCTCGGCGATATCTGCGTGGCCGCGCGAGTGTCTATCCCGCATCCGGCCAGAACATGGAAAACTTCGGCGTAGCGCCGGACATCTACATCGACAACGGCCCGGCCGATTTCCTCAGTCATCGCGACCGCCAACTGGAAAGAGCCATCGAAGTCCTGCTTCGTGCCGAGAGCAAGTAAAGCGCCGCCAGCCAGCAAAGGAGAAACCCCTCCGCAAGGCCGCCTAAGACCCGATTGAAGCTCGTTTAGACTGCTGACTGTGTTAAGGATCACATACAGTACGCATATTAAATGGGGCCAGTACGGTTTGTCTATGACAAAGACGGCCTGAACTCCGTATAATTACTCCACGGCGGTAAGCGTTATGGCCACTCCATCGAGGGCGCTTCAAACGTTAAGGTGTTCGTTTCCTGGGTGCCCGGTCCCGGTATGCATCCATTTTTCGGTGATTGAGGCTTTGCAGGAGGTCGTCAATAAGGGCGGCGGAGGTGGGCAGGGAATTCTGTATGGGCAACTGGACGGTACGGGTACCGTCGTCGAAAGCAGTTACGCCCTGGAAGCTTTTGTGATCGAAAAGATGCGCCAGGCGGTCGCCAAAGCGCACCGTCCCGTGGTGGGTTTCTACCGGATTCGCGACGGTAACTCACGCGAACTCACGCCGGAAGAAACTAGTCTCGCCATGGAGCTTTTTGCCAAGCCTGGATCTGTAATCCTGACCGTGGAGCGTCGCGCTGAAGGTCCAAGAGCCAATGCCTTCCTTTTCGACCATGGAGCGTTTGTGAGTCTTCCCCGCGGGCGCCAGTTTCCTGTTGATGTGGGCACTTTGATCGAGCGCGAAGCCCAGCGCGCCAGACTATACGACGATGAGGCACTTGTTCCCGCCGCTCCCGTTCTAGTGCCGCTTAGGTCCCGCTCGAGTTCTCCGGCCCTCGCGGTAAAGCCAAATCCCGCGGCACGCAGAAGGTGGTGGTCGGCGGCCCACATATCGGCGTTTTCGATCGCCATCTCCGCCGCGGTGGCGTACTTCTCCGTGGCGCAGTACATAAACCGGCTGCATGATCGAACCGGTAATCCGGTAGTGGCCGGAGTGGCCGCAACGGGAGCCAAAACATCGCTACGGGCTGAGCGGCAAGGCGAGGACTTGAAGATCCTTTGGGACCTCAATTCACCGGCAGTCGCTAGCGCCACTTCAGGCATTTTGGATATCGAAGACGGCGGCAAGACCCGCCAGATTCCGATGACCGCCGACCAGGTCCGGTTCGGCAGCCTGGTGTACTCGCCCGGGTCGGAACAAGTCTCGGTGCGGTTGACTACGTTTAAGGATGGTCAAAGAACTACCCGGGAGTCCGTCCTCGTGCTATTGAAATCGCCGCAGCCTCAGTCCGGTAGCGGCCGCCAGAATCAGAACATCCCTCTCGTGGTGAGATCGCTGCCCACCAGTTCCGAGGAGCCCGACTTAGCCGAATCCGACTCTCCCGCGCACCTGCAGGCGCCGACCCGTGCTTTTGTTGCGCCCGCCGTGAACCACAAGGTAACGGGGCCTGCGGTCGAATTTGGGGACGCCCCAGCCGCCCGCGCGATTCCGGCGCGTGCCGATCTGCCCGCGACCCCGCTGGGGTTCGTGCCGCCACCACCGCCGCCAGTAGCTGCGCCCCGCGCCGTCGAGCCAGTCACGCCCCAGCAAACCGAGTATGTGGCACCGGTTCTTGTTTCCCAGCAAGGCGCGCGCTCGCCGCCGGAACTGATGCTGCGTCATTCCGTAACAGTCAGTGTTCGCGTCGACATCAATGAAGCAGGTAAGGTAATACACGCCGAGCCGATCCCCGAAAAAGGCACGCACCGGCTGTTGCTGGATGCCGCCAGGGACGCAGCGTTTCACTGCCGCTTCCAGCCGGCCAGGCAGGGGAAATCGCCGGTCCCGAGCACGATAACCCTTGTGTTTCACATCGGCCCGAAGGAGTAACGACGATTCTCCCCGTAGGGCAAACCATCGTTTTTCGTGGTCTGCATCGCGATTGGCCGCCTTTGTGAGGCAGGCGTTTTCGCCAGCCGGCGTCCTTCGGCGGTTTGGTTCAGCCGACCCCAATGGAAGGATTTCGTTGCGGCTACGCCGCGATACGGGGTACCCAGATTCCCGCTGCACACCTGCCCACCTATACGCCGGCGCGTCTCCCCGCTCACTGCGCCGGAACGATCTCGAACGGGATGGCGGGCAGGGCCCCCAAGGGCACCCGCCGGCGGTTACCTTGCGGCTTTCCGTTCGCTGCCGCTGCGCCTCTTTCGCCCCAAACGGTCACGATCAGGTTACCTTTCAAACCTGGTTTGGCCTTTGCACCGTCGCAGCGAAAAACGATTTCGTTCCCGTGCGGCCCCCCGGTCGCTCCCGCCAGGGCAACTCCGTCCGGCGGATCGCTCAGGTCGTAATTCAGACCATTGATCGGGCTCCTCGGCGGCAACCGAACCTCGACTTCGAGCTTGGCGGCGCCGCCCGACGGCAGCTTCAGCGGTCCTGGGCTGACGACCCTGGCCGGTACCCGCAGCGGTCCGCCTCTTCTCACCGCAACTTTCCATTCCTGCGCCGCCACCAGATGCCGGTAGAAGAAGGCCTGCATCCGGTCTTCGGCTGGCACCCCCGGGCGGGTCACCCTTCGGCCGTCGATGGACGCCACGCCCTCTAGACGCAGCGCCATCGGTTCAGGCTGCTGGCGCGCTTCGGGCGGTACGGTGAGCGTGAGCCTCACTTCATCCTGGCCCGCCGGGATGGTGCCGCCGGATAAGACGAAGCCCGCCGGTGCTCCTTTCAGTTCCAGCCGGACCTCCCCGGCGAATCCATCCTTGCGGAGCGCGTGAACGGTGACCGGGACGGTCATGCCGCCGGCTGCGTTGATGGCCGATGGCGTCACCCTCAGATCGAAATCCTGCCGGGGCGGGCCGATGCGCAGGCGGTACGTGTACTCGGGGCCACCTTTGCCTTGCATATCGCCGAGGTAAAGATAGTAGGTGCCATTGGCGGGCAGCGTGGTCAGAATGCGGGAGTCGGCGTGGTGTGTTTCCAGTCCTTCACCTTTGTCCTCGAAATCGTCGTTGAAGGCGAGCTGCCGGCCTGAGGCATCCGTCAACCGGAGCACGGAATCCAGCGGCGATTCGATGCGCCGCGCATTGACTTCCGCCACAATCGCCTGCCCGGCCCGGCCCTCGAAGCGGTACACGCCCCAGCGGCCCGGCTTGCCCACGCGGCCATTGACGATGACCGGCAGCTTGACGCGTTGCGCGGTCGCGGGCGAATCGTTGCCTTCTTTTTGGTTGGTTTCGGGGAGGGTGTCCACTTGGAACGGCAGTGCATTGGACGACTGTATGGAGACCGGATAGATGCCCGCCTCCTTCCCCTTCGCGTCCACAGTGAGCTTACGTTCCGGCAGGTTCCAGCCGGCGAGCTCGACTTTGGTTTTCGCCCGCGCGCGGCCGCCCATGGGAAAGATGCCCGTGATGAATGGCAGCTCGCCGATCGCGATACGGTACACGAAGTCCTCGCGGCCACGGTAGAGGGCATCGCGAATTTCCAGGGAGTATTCGCCGTCCTTGGGCACCGTGTAGTGGATGACTGGATCGGGATGAAAACGGTAGTCGTCGTCGTAGGCCACTTCCCGGCCGTCGCCGTCGTAAAGGGCCGCCACGGCCTGGAACCAGCCCGGAACCGCGTCGGCCAGGTATGGCACCAGCTCGCGCGCCGCCACTGCAATCACCAACTCCTGCCCGCGGCGGGCGGTGAAGCGGTACCGGTCGCTGTCGCCCGGGGTGAAGGGCGTTACGGCTCGGTTCTGCTGCTGCGGCGTACCCAGCCGCGGCTTGATCCGCCCGTTAATGGTCGCCGGCAACGTAACCGGCATGTCCGTGGGAGGCTGGCGGATCTCTGTCCGGTTGACCGGCTGACCGGCTGGCGGGGGAACGACCTCAATGGCCTCCTTTTCTGTAAATTCCGGCAGTTCGCCCACGCAGAAGATCAGCGGATTGGACAACCCCTGTGGCGTGAGTACACGCAGTTCCCGATGGCCGGCGGCCGCGCCCGCGGCGATGGAGATGCGCAACTTGACGGTTTCAGCCAAACCGGGGCTGATCGCGCGGCGAGCATTGAACAGGAGCAGCTTCACGCGAATATCGGTCATCTCTTTCCGCGCCGCTTCGCTGACGGCTTGCTTCTGCAACTCCTGCATCCGGCTCCGCAACTGCCGGGCCTCCGCCCCTCCCATCGGCTTGCCGTGCTCGCCCACCGTCGCCTCGACTCCGCCTCCGGTGACCGATACGGCACTCATGTTGTTCAGAAATTGCCCGCCGACCGTCACTTCAAAGACCGTGCCCTGTTGCCCTCCAGCCGGCAGAACATAGGCGAGGCTGGGCACGTTTTGCGCCAGCAGACAGGGGAGGGTCGATAAGAACGCCCATGCGGGCCAGAGCCGGACCCTCATATCAGTTCCTTCAGCCGGCCCGCCATCGGAACGCCCTCGCCGGCAGTTGGGGTTACGCGTAGATCCAGGCCTTGCGGATTCGGCAGCCTGGCGTTGAGGTCGATGCCCAGCAGTTCGTAAATGGTGCCGATAAGATCCGCCGGATAGACCGGGCGGTCTTTCACCTCTTCGCCTTTGGCGTCGGTCGCTCCCACCACCCGTCCACCTTGAAAACCGCCGCCGGCGACCAGCGCACAAAAACAGGCGCCCCAGTGGTTGCGGCCGCCGTTCCAGGGCGCTTCCCACATCACCTTCGGCGTACGGCCGAATTCACCGCCCCACCACACGATGGTGCTATCGAGCAGACCGCGATCCGATAGATCCGTCAGCAGCGCCGCCAGTCCCTTGTCCATCTGCGGCAGTTTTTGCCGCATCACTTGAAAATTCTGAACGTGCGTGTCCCACCCGCCGTAGTTGATGGTGACGTAAGGAACGCCGCGCTCCACCAGCCGCCGCGCAGCCAGACAGGACTGGCCGAAGGTATTGCGCCCGTAGCGGTCGCGCATCTCGTCTTTTTCCTCCGCCAGGTCGAAGACTTTGCCGGCGTCGCCCAGAATCAGCTCGTAGGCTTGGCTCTCGGCCTGATCGAGCGCCTTGATCGAGGGGTCGTTCTCCATGACACGCCCCAGCGTGTCCAACTGGTGGAACAGTTGGCGCCGGTCCTTCTGGCGCTGGTCGGAAACGCCCGGGGCTACGATGCCCTCCACGGCGAAGCGCGCCTGCGCCGGGTCGCCGCCGGTGGCGAATGGCCGGTAACGTTCCGGCAGGAAGCCGTTCTCGGAGAACCGGCCCTGCGGCTGGGTGAGCACGATATAGGGCGGAATCAGGTTGCCGGCAGCGCCATCCTCCCCCTTGAACAGCGACACCACCGCCCCGGTGCAAGGGTAGACCAGCCGTTCGCCCGGCTTTCTGCCCGTCTGCACCGCGTAGGAAGCGGTTTCGTGGGCGTAGATGCCGTGGGTCATGCTGCGGATGACGGAGTATCGTCGGGATTGAGCGGCCATCAACGGCATCAGCTCGTTGATTTCGAGGCCCGCGGTTTTGGTCGCGATCGGCTTATCGAACGGGCCGCAATAATCGTAGCCGGCCGAGGGTTTGGGGTCGAAGGTGTCGGTGTGCGACGGGCCGCCCCACATCCAGATCTGGATTACGGCTTTCGCTTTGCCTTCGGCTCTCGCCCTGAGGGGAATATCAGCTCCAGCCGCGAGCAAGCTGCCCGTACCCAGCAGACGCAATGCGTCGCGCCGGGAAAACTGTAAGATCGGAATCGTATCCATATCGTCTTCCCCCTTTAGTGCCGATAGAGAAACTCGGCGCTGTTGATCAGCGCCCAAGCCAGATCGGTGGCCGCCTGCCATCGGTTCGCTTTCGACGCCTGAAAATACGCCGCGACGGTTTGCAATTCCTTGCTGGTGGGATAGCGCGACAGAATCGCCAGATAAAGCCGTTCGACCGGTTCGCGCGGCGTGCGGCCGGCCTGAGCGAGGGTTCGAAGCTTGACGCTTTGTTGGATCTTTTGCTGAATGTGGCTGGAGTTCAGCAGTTGCAGGCGCTGCTCGGCGGTAATGGCGTTGTTGCGTTCGGAAGCTAGGCCGGTATCGCGCGGCGGCCGTCCAAACATGTCCAGGAAGGCGCTTCCGATGCTGCCGTCCGGTATTGTCGTAGCCCGCTGGTTTTCCGGGAGATACGTGAACGGCTCAGGGATTGGGCTCGAATAGTCCTCCGCGGTCCCTGTAATCTGGCAAATGGCGTCGATCAAAATCTCCGCGTCCAGGCGCCGCACCGGATAAAATGCGAAATTGGCCGCCGCCTCCGCCCGGCTGTCGCGCGGAATGGAGGACATCTGGTAGACCTGCGAGTTCAGAATCAGCCGGTAGATGTGGCGAAGATCGTAGTGCGAGGCGACCAGTTCCCGTTCCAGGTAGGCCAGCAATTCGGGATTCGCAGGCGGATTATCCGGACGGATATCGTCGGGCTCCTGAACGATGCCGCGGCCCAGCAGCCAATACCAGATCCGATTGACGGCGTTCGCCGCGAACCAGGCGTTGTCCGGCGCGAGCAGCCAGGCGGTGAAAACCTCGCGCGGGTCCTCGCCCGGCGTCAGCCGGGCGGCACGGCCATCCGGAAATGCGGCTCCAGCGGGCGTGGGCTGAGTAAAATCGAAGTAGACGATCTCTTCCTTCCATTCCGAGGTGGATTTGTATCCGACCCGGGAAAAGAAGGCAGCCATTCCATCCAGCCGCGGTTTGGGCCATTGGGAGGCGCGCGATCCCATCCACGTCAGCGCCACGGCTTGCGCGATGGCCTGCGGATCGCGGCTCCCAACGGCGCGGTAGAAGTTGACCTCGGGCGCGCGGAAGTTGCTGCCGCTCGAAACCAGCAGTTGGCGCGCCCATCGGTCGTAGGGCAGGTTGGCGGCGATGGCGCTGTGGATCGAACGGTAATACGCCTGCACGGCGTTCGGCCATAAATTGATCGGGAACTCCGATTTGACCCGCAGCAGGTCGCTCCATTTGAGAGCCCAATAGTCGGGGAATTCGTCGCGAGCGAGGAGGCGGTCGATCAAAGCGGCGCGTTTGCCGCGATCGGCATCGCCGAGGAACCTATCGGCTTCATCGGGCGTGGGCAGTGTGCCGATGACGTCCAAATAGGCGCGCCGCAAGAAAACCTCGTCCGAGCAAGGTCCGCTTGGCTGGATCCCCAATTGCTTCCAACGGGCAAAGGCCAGCTCGTCGATCCGCCCGTGCGAGGCGATCGGGCCGACGCTCTCAAACGGGGCGGCGCGGTCCCGGAGGTTCGTGCCGGCAAACGCCGCCGCCAGGAACCAAACCAGGAGCGGAAGAATGCCGGGTTCCAATATCATGAATATGGAACCCGATTCTCTTACAGAAGTCGCAATGGGGCGACGCGCTCTCCTGCGTTCATTGTGGTAGGACGCGCGGCTCAGTCCACGTACGGCTTTGCAGCAGGGAGTCTCCGGTCAGCAAACTGGGATCCTGGAACGTTGGCACGGAATCCAGCGATTCGAGCACCCGTTCGAGCAGGCTGTCGGTCTCGGAAACGGTCGTCTTCAAGGCGTCGAGCGAACGGCTCTGCGATCCGACCCGCTGGTCGAGCGAGGCCAGGACCTTGCCCAGCGCGTCTTCCTTCTGGGCCACCGAGGTCTTCAAGGTATCGAATTGCCTGGTCTGGTCGGCGAAACGCTCTTCGAGCGAGCTCACCTTTTCGACCAGCGTCTGCTTTACTTCGCCCGCCTGGGCGACTGAGGCGGTCAGAACATCGAACTGGCTCGCACAGCGCTCTTCGAGCGAGTTCAACATTTCCAGCGTTTGCTTCTCCTCGGCTGCGGCGGAGGAGGCGGCCGAAGCTTCCGGAACCGCTTGCAATGAGTCAAGCGATTCCAGGACGCGCTCGAGCAGGCCGTCGGTCTGGGTCACGGTGCTCTTGAGGAGTTCGATCGAGCCGGCCTGGGTGTTCATCCGGTCGTCGAGCGAAGTCATGGTTTTCGAAAGCAGTTGTTCCATGGCGGACACGATGTCCGCAGTGGAGGGCACTTCCTTGAACTTGGCGTCATGCTCGGCCAGGCGCGCTTCCACTTGATCGAAACGTCCCGCCGTATCGGAGTGTTGTCCGGCCAGGCGCGTCTCCAGGTCGGCCAGAGACTTCTTTAGTTCCCCGGCCAGTTTCGGGTCCACATCTCCGCGAAGCCGGCGCGCTCCAGCGACGGCGCCCGCAGCGATTCCGGCAACGAAAATCGCGATGCGCGGAAGATAATTAAGAGTTCGTCCCATGCGTGATTCTCTTATAATACTTTTCCGTAATCTCTTGCAAGTACTACAATTTGTGAGTAGCGTACCTGGTACGTAACGGAATTGCCCGAGGTTAGTTGATCCTGCCATTCTATTTAAGCAAGATCCTTTTATTGCAGGAGAATTCCGGTTGAAAACTAGAGCGGAGTCCGAAGCCGCCACGGACAGAACACCGATCTCAGCAGTCTTCACGGAATGCGACCGCGTCGGGCGCATTCTATGGCAAAGCGCGCGCGCCAATCGCGTGCTGGGAGCACGGGCCGGCCTCGCCGACGCGCTCACGGCGGGAGCGGCCCGGTGGAGCGTGACCTGCGTGCTCGATACGCCTCGGCGCATCTGGCTGGAGGTGCAGCCGCTCCCCAAGCCGGAGAGCGCGGCTCACCGGAGCGCCTTCGCCTTGCGCCACCTGGAGGGCCAGCTCCTGGGCCACTACTTCCACTTGCAGAGAGCGGAGCGAAATATTGCCGACCGGGTCAAACAGGGGCGCAGACGCGCCGGTGCGGGGCAATTGATTCAGCACATGGAGCGGGAACGGCAACGACTGGGGCGCGAGTTGCACACTGGAGTGGGGCAGTTGCTGGCCGCCATTGGCCTGCAGGTCGATACAGTCGCGACCGCGATCCCCGACCCTCCGCCCGCCGCCAGCCAAGCTCTGGACCGCATCTCGCTGCTGGCCGGCGACGCCCTCGAACAGGTGCGGGCGGTTTCGCGGCGCCTGCATCCGCCCGCGTGGCAGCGCCTTACGCTGGAAGATGCGCTGCGGCAAATGTGGGCCTTGAGCGGCGTGCCAGAGAAGTTGGCCGCCACGGCGGCCATCGCTTCGCTGTCCCGCGGCCCGGAGCCGGAGATCAACGCCCTGCTTTACCGCGCCGCGCAGGAGGCGATCTCAAACCTGGTGCGGCATTCGCGAGCCACCGCCGCGCGGCTTAGCCTGACCGAGTCCGAAGGCTGGCTGCACCTCACCGTATGGGACAATGGCGGCGGGTTCGACGTGGCGTCGATCTGGGATGCGCCGGCCGATGCCCGCGCCGGCCTGGGGTTGCGCTCGCTGCGCGAAGAAGCCGCTGCCGTCGGAGCCGCCGTGCACATCGAAAGCGGTCCATCGGGTACCAAGGTGATGGTGGCAGCCCCCTTCGAAGTTGAGGAACCAGAATGAGCCTCAAGATTAGAACGAAAGGCAATCATGCAGCAGATTTATAGCAATATAACCGTGGTACTGGCCGACGACCACGAGATCGTGCGCGAGGGTTTCGCCTTGATCTGCGAGGAAAGCGGATTGCGAATCCTGGGCCAGTGCGCCGACGGTGTGACGGCAGTCGACATGGTGATGACTCTCAAGCCCACGCTGGCGATTCTCGACCTGGAAATGCCGAAACTCACCGGAATTGACGCGATCCGCCAACTGAAAGCCCGCGGATCGGGCTCGAAACTCCTGATTCTCTCCATCAGCCGCGAAGACCAGCGGGTAATGGAAGCCCTGCGCGCCGGAGCGGATGCCTATATTCTGAAGGATGGTCCAAAGCGCCATCTGATTGATGCCATTGGGTTTGTGCGAGACGGAGGAGTTTACATTTCACCCCTGTTGCGGGGCGTGGGCATCTTTACGCGGGCTGCGAACGCCGCCCAGGAAGATCCCCTGGCGGTGCTCAGTCCACGCGAACTTGAGGTTTTCACCCACCTGGTCAATGGCTTGCGGGCAAAGGACATTGCGGAGCTTCTCCAAATCAGTCCGAAAACCGTGGATACCTACCGCGCCAGCCTGATGCGTAAACTGCAGGTTCGCGACTTAGTGAGCCTGGTGAAATTCGCTATCGAGCGCAACCTCACGTCTACTTCTCCAACGCGATGAGCGACGCACCGCCGGCAACCCGGATTTCTCGCATCCGCTGGTAGTCTTCCAGAGAGCGAATGAGACCGTCAACCGCGGCACGGCGTTGATAGAGCCGATCTAGTGCCCGCCGACGAATCACATTCATCGACAGGAGCCGTCTTCTGTCCGCTGAGAACGCTGAAGGAATCACAATTGGATTCGTCATTTAACCGATTTGTCCTAGTACCGACGTAAAGGTATTTCAGTAAATCAATGGTAAGTATAGCGGCAATCTCCTGATGCATGCAAGCATAATCGCAAGAAAAATCTCATCTTTTACAGTTTTTTCTGGTACCGCTGTTGGTAAGTCCTAGAACAACTAGAACCATACGTTGCAATACACGAGTACGGTCTCGCCGATCACCCATGGCATACCCCCAGTTCAGTACTTACTGGAAATAGCCTCTAAACGCAAGATTTCACATTGGGTGGTGAAGTCTCAGCGCCATTTCACCCAGCGCTTGACCCAACGCTCCCTTATTTTTGCCCCAGACCGAAGCGACGCGGCAAATTGGCGCAGTAAACGCTGAAATTTGCTACAAGCTGATAATAAAAGGCTTTGGGATCTGCAATCGCTTAAATAAGGTTATGGTCCTACACATGCAGACGGTGGTTGGCTCGGTAGCTTGCACCGGTCGTGTCTGGGTTGCCTCCCAGGGCTCGCGGTGCATCGGAATCTTGGGTCTTTACTTAAGCGGAGAACAAGCGCATGCGGACTCCTTCATTATGCTCGGCAATACGGTACGCTCTGGTGGCGGCAGCGGTCGTCGGGTCGGCCGTTGTTTTGGTCGCGGCCAAGAAAAGCACTTTCACGCCGCACGAAAAGGCATTTTACGCGGACCCCTCGGTAGTGGAATATGTGAACCCGGGATTGGCCATTACCGTGGTGTCGGCGAAAATCGCCTCCAACGGCACGATCAGCGTCGATTATAAGTTGACGGATCCCACAGGCGCGGCGCTGGATTCGGCGGGCGTGGCGACGCCGGGTCCGGTTTCGTTGAGTTTCCTGGCGGCTTATATTCCTGCCGGACAGTCGCAGTATAGCTCGTACATCACGAGGGTATCGACGGCGGCCACCGGCGGCGCTACCGCAACGCAGGCCACCACGGATTCCGGCGGAACCTATCAAACGGTCTCGACCGGCGAGTATATTTACACCTTCAAGACCGTGGCGCCAACCGGATTCAACGCCAACGCCACTACCCGCATCGGAATCTATGGCTCGCGCAACCTGACGCAATGGGACCTGGGCACCAGCTACGCCGATACCTATTACGACTTCATTCCGTCCGGAACCGGCACGCCGGCTCCGCGCGACATCGTGCGCAACGCCGACTGCAACTCCTGCCACGGAAGCGCCGTCACCACGACCAGCACCAACGGCCTGGCGGCGCACGGCGGATCGCGCCGCAGCGTGGGCGTCTGCATCATCTGCCACCAGCCGCAGACCTCCGACCCGAACACCGGCAACACCCTGGATATGAAGGTGTTCATCCACCAGATCCATATGGGCAGCTCGCTCCCCAGTGTCCAGGCCGGCCAGCCCTACCAGATCATCGGCTTCCAAAACTCGGTGAACGACTGGTCCACGGTGGAGTACCCGGCCAACATCGAGCGCTGCCAGACGTGTCACAACCCCAAGAACGGAGCCGCGCAGACCAGCGCCTGGCTCAATAGTCCCGGGGCGGCGGCGTGCGGCTCCTGCCATGACAATGTCAACTTCGCCACCGGCGTCAACCATGCCGGCGGACCGCAGCCGGACGACAGCGAATGCGCCAACTGCCATATTCCACAGGGCGAGCTGCCGTTCGATTCCTCCATCATGGGCGCCCATACCATCGCGGACCAGGCGCCCGGCATTCCGGGGCTGAACTTCACCCTGGTCAGCGTGGCCAATGGCAGCGCCGGAAAGAACCCGACGGTCACGTTCACGGTGAAGGACAACAGCGGCAACCCGATTCCGATGAGCAGCTTCACCACGGGGTCGAATTCGCTCTCGCTGACGATGGCGGGCCCGAGCAGCGACTACGGCTACACGAGCTTCGGGTCGGATACGGCCAGCACGCCGGGCTATGTCACCGAATCGGCCACCTCGGCTACCTGCAGCGGCTCCGGGACCTGCGTGTACACTTTCACCCACCCGGTTCCGGCCAAGGCGACCGGCACGTATGTGATCGGCATCGAGGGGCGGCTCTCCATCACGCTGCTGCCGGGCACGACCTCGGCGACGACTACGAATTATGGCGGCGTCAACCAGGTCATTTATTTCTCGGTGGACGGTTCGCCGGTGACGCCGCGCCGCACGGTGGTGGCGATGGCGAACTGCAATACCTGCCACTCCTACCTGGAAGTGCATGGCGACCTTCGCAACAACGTCACCTACTGCCCCATCTGCCATAACCCGAGCAACACCGACGCGAGCGTTCGTTCCAGCGCCACGGTAACGGCGCAACAGGGGCTGCCGCCGCAGGGCATCAATTTCGCGATGATGATTCATAAGATCCACACCGGCGCGAACCTGGAGGCCAATTTCAACCAGGACTACATCATTGTGGGTCACGGCGGGAGCGAGAACGACTTCGGGGCCGCCTACGCGTCGGTTCCGTCTAAGATTCCCAACACCGGCGTCCGCTATCCCGCGATGGGGCCGACGGGCTCGGTCGCGGACACGGCGGAATGCTACATGTGCCACGCCAACGGTTCGGAGGCCGTGCTGCCGATCGGCAAGAACCCGGTGACAGACCCGGAAGGTTTGTTGAATCCCTCGCCAACCACCACTTCGGCTTGCACCGCGTGCCATCTGAATACCGCGGCATTCGCGCACGCCGTTACCCAGACCGATCCCAAGTTGGGTGAAAGCTGCGATGTGTGCCACGGAACGGGGGCTCCGTTTAGCGCGACCCAGGTACACGCCGGCCAGTAGCCCCGATCGCCCGAAGCGGCCGTACCCCCTCGCGGCCGCTCCGGGCGAGGAACGGGTTTTCATACGGAGATCTGAGTCATGCGGAATTCTTCAAAAGCACGGACCATCGCCGGTCTACTCCTGGTGGTCCTCCTTGTCGCGGGCGTCGCTCTGGTAGCAGCCGCCGCCCGCAAACCGGCTTTCACGGTTCACGAGAGAGCCTTTTACGCGAGCGCAAACCTGGTGGACTACGTCCAGCCCGGGCTGGCGATCAGCGTGGTATCGGCGAAGATTGCGAGCGACGGCACCATTAGCGTCGATTACAAGGTTGCCGACCCCAACGGAGCGCCGCTCGATTCCTCCGGCGTGGCGACCCCGGGGACGATTTCGCTGAGCTTCCTGGCGGCTTATATTCCCACCGGCCAGGCGCAGTTCGCATCCTATATTACGCATAGCGTCGCCGCGGCCACCGGTTCCGCCACGGCCACCCAGGCAACATCGGATTCCGGCGGCACCACCACCACCGTCGCGCAGGGCGAGTACGTTTACACCTTCAACACCAAGGCGCCCAGCGGCTTCAACGCCAATGCCACCACCAGAATCGGCATTTACGGCTCGCGTAACCTCACCCAGTGGGACCTCGGCACCGATTACGCCGATGTGACTTACGACTTTATTCCTTCGGGAACCGGCACGCCGACTCCGCGCGACGTCGTGCGCACGGCCGATTGCAACAACTGCCACGGCAGCGCCATCACCGCGACCAGCACCAACGGCCTGGCCGCGCACGGCGGCACGCGCCGGACCGTTGACCTCTGCATTATGTGTCACCAGCCGCAAACCGTCGATCCGAACACGGGCAACACCCTGGACATGAAAGTTTTCATCCACAAGATCCACATGGGCAGCTCGCTGCCCAGCGTCCAGACCGGAAAGCCCTACCAGATCGTCGGCCACTTGAATTCGGTGAACGACTGGTCCACGGTGGAGTATCCCGCCAATATCGAGCGCTGCGAAACCTGCCATAACGCGAAGAATGGGGCCGCGCAGACCAACGTTTGGATGACCACCCCCGGCGCGGTCGCCTGCGGATCCTGCCATGACAACGTCAACTTCGCCACCGGCGCCAACCATCCGGGCGGGGCGCAGGCCACCGACGCGCAATGCGCCACCTGCCACCTTCCGCAAGGCACGCAGTCGTTCGATGCCTCCATCATCGGCGCCCACACCATAGCCGACCAGGCACCGGAGCTGGGCGGCCTGGTCTTCGGCCTGGTGAGCGTGACCAACGGCACGCCCGGCAAGGCGCCCACGGTTACCTTCACGGTTCACGACAAGACCGGCGCCGGCATTCCCATGAGCAGTTTCACTACCGGCAGCAACTCTCTTTCGCTGACCATGGCGGGCCCGACCAGCGATTACGGCTACACCAGCTTCGGCTCGGACACGGCCAGCACGCCGGGCTACGTGACGGAGTCGGCCACGGGCGCGTCCTGCACCCCCAGCGGCACCTGCCAATACACCTTCACCCACGCCGTTCCGGCGAACGCCAAGGGGACGTATAGCATCGGCATCGAGGGGCGCCTTTCCGCCACGCTCTTCCCCAACACGCCGCAATCCACCACGACCAATTACGGTGGCGTCAACCAGGTCATCAATTTTTCGGTGGACGGATCGCCGGTCGCGCCGCGCCGCACCGTGGTGGCGCTGGCCAACTGCAACGCCTGCCACTCCTATCTGGAAGTGCATGGGGATCTCCGCAACAACGTCACCTATTGCCCCATCTGCCATAACCCCAGCAATACCGACGCCAGCATGCGCTCCAGCGCCACGGTAAAGGCGCAACAGTCGCTCCCGCCCCAAGGAATCAATTTCGCGATGATGATTCACAAGATCCACACCGGCGAGAACCTGGAAGCGGTGTACGGCAAGGACTACATCATCGTGGGCTACGGCGGCAGCGAGAACGACTTCGGCGCCGCTTACGCTTCGGTTCCCTCTTCGATTCCCAACACTGGCGTCCGCTATCCCGCCATGGGCCCCAGCGGCTCGGTGCAGGATACCGCCGAATGCTACATGTGCCACACCGGCGGCTCGGAAGACGTGTTGCCGATCGGCAAGAACGCCGTCACCGACCCGCAGGGCCCGATCAATCCGGACCCGGCCACCACTTCGGCATGCACGGCTTGCCACCTGGACGCCGGTTCGGTCGCCCACGCTCAAGCCAAC
Source organism: Bryobacteraceae bacterium (assembly GCA_049509915.1). GTDB lineage: Bacteria > Acidobacteriota > Terriglobia > Bryobacterales > Bryobacteraceae > JBEKYD01. The sequence continues at coordinate 31,469 of JBEKZL010000015.1, forward strand.
ACCAGTACGCAGTTCGGTGAGGCATGCAGCGTCTGTCACGCAGCCGGCGCCACTTATGATGCCACTCAGGTTCATGCCGGACAATAGATCGTACAGGTAACCGTCATGCATCGACCGCAAGTGCGCATCGCGAGCCGCTCGGGCCTGTCCGCCCACCGCCCTATTCGCGCGCTGGCGCTGGCTGTGGCGGCGGCCGCGTGGGTGACGATTATTTCGGGGAGCGCGCGGGCGCAGGCGGATGACAAGCCTGCCGCCAAGCCCGCCGCTCCCCAGACGTCCGTTAAGCTCGGATACATGGGCTCGGAAACCTGCGCCATGTGTCACGAAGACCTGGCCAAGGCCTTTCAGAAAAATCCCCATCGGCTGGTGGATACCGACAAGAAATACAAGCACCCGGCGCAGGCTTGCGAGGCGTGCCACGGCCCCTCCAGCAAACACGAAGATTCGATGAACGCGGCCGACATCCGCAATCCGGCCAAACTGCCCGCGGCGGAGTCCGACCGCATCTGCCTGTCGTGCCATTTGAACGCGCCTACGCATGTTGGCCGTATCAGCGGCAGCCACGCCAAGAACGAAGTGAGCTGCGTCTCCTGCCACTCCATTCACAAGGGTCCGGAGGCAATGGTGGCGCGCAAACCGGCCGACATCAACCACCTCTGCGCCACTTGCCACCGGGACGTGTGGGCCAGCTTCCAGCGGCCGTACAAGCACCCTCTGCCGGAATCCGCCATGAGCTGCGTGGACTGCCACAACCCGCACGGCACCGTGTCGCCCCACAGCTTGCAGCTCGTGGAAGCCAACGAACCGGCCTGCGTGAAGTGCCACGGGGATAAACGCGGCCCGTTCACCTTCGCCCACGCGCCGATGCAACTGGAAGGATGCACCGCCTGCCACGAACCACACGGCTCGGCTAACCCGCGCATGCTGACGCGGGCGCAGGTGTACTTCGTCTGCCTGGAGTGCCACGCCAATCTGTCGCAGCCCACCCCGGTTGCCAACGGCACCATGGGTGCCGTGCCGCCTGCGTTTCACGACCTGCGCAACCCGCGTTTCCAGAACTGCACGGTCTGTCATCAGAAGATACATGGCTCCTACGTGAGCCAGGATTTCCTGAAATGAAACATTCTTGGACATTGCTGCTGCTGGCTTCGGGATACGCCCCGGTCTTCGGGCAAACAGGTCCGGCCGCGCCCGCCGCCGAGGCCCAGACAAGTCCGGCAGCCGCACCTGCCGCAGCCGCACCTGCCGCAGCCGCACCTGCCGCAGCCGCACCCGCGCAGGCCGCACCCGCCGCTTCTCCGGCTCCTGCCACCGAACAATGGATCACCGGCAGCTTCGAGGTGGGGTACCGCTGGACGCCGGATCTTTCGGGCAACATGAACGAGTATCGCAGCGTCGTCAATCTGGGCGCCGGTCCCCGGCTGCTCGATATCGACCTGACGATTATCGATCCCAATAAGCGGTTTTTCGACCGGGTGGACGCGCGCGCCAGCGGCTGGGGCGACCCTAATAACTCCATCCACGTGGACGCCACGAAACTGGGAATCTACGACTTCCGTTTCGACTATCGCAACATGGCTTATTTCAATGCCGTGCCCAGCTTCGCCAACCCCGGCGCTCCGGCCGGCTTCAACGAGCAGGCCTTCGACGCTCACCGCCGAACCATGAGCGCCGACCTGGACCTTCTGCCCGGCAAGCACTTCGTTCCGTATCTTTCGTTCGACCACAATTCGGGATATGGCGACGGCATCGACACCTACGTTGATTCCTCCAATAACGAGTACGCCGTGCCCACCCGGCTGCGCGACGCCACCAACAACTACCGCGGCGGCGTGCGGGTGGAGTATTCGCGTTTTCACGTTTCGCTGGAGCAGGGCGGCACCACCTACAAGGACGACGACTTCGCTTCCGAAACGGGGGTGGAATACGGCGATAATTCCCAGCCCCTCTTCGGCCAGGTGCTGGACCTGTCGAGCCTGAAGCAAACCTACGGCATTCGCGGCAGCAGCCTTTACAGCCGGGCGCTCGCGACCGCGAGTGTGACGCCCTGGTTGAACGTCTACGCGCAATTTCTCTATAGCGAACCCAAGACCACGGTCAACTACGTGGATATCGCCGACGGCAACTTCGCGCTGCTGAGTTCGCTGCTGTTCTATAGCGGCCAGGTGAACCTGGGAACCGGCACGTCCAACCAGCCGCACACGACGGCCAGCGGCGGGATCGAAATGCGGCCGCTCAGGCGGGTGCGGGTGTTCGGTTCCTGGATGACCGACCGGTATCACGACGCCGACTCGCCGATGGTGAGCCAGCAGATCTACCTGACGCCCACTACGCTCGGCCCGGATCTGATCACCAACTTCAATTACACTCAATATGTGAACTACAACCAGGGCGAAGTCAACGTCATCTACGATGCCGGCAAGCGGCTCACCCTGCGCACCGGCTACCGCCGCGTCTGGGGCGAGGCCACCGAATTCGCCGGGCCGCTCAGCCAAACGGGCCTGCTGGTGGCGGGCCAACTCCAGCGCAACATCTCCCTGGCCGGCGCCACTTATCGGGCCTCTCAAAAGCTGTCGGTGAACCTGGATTACGAAGGCGCTTCGAGCGACAACATCTACTTCCGCACCAGCCTGAACGACTATCAAAAGGGCAGAGCGCGGGCGCGGTATCAATTGGCCAGTTCGCTCACCTTGCAGGCCCGCTACCAGGTACTCGAAAACCAGAATCCGGACCCCGGCATTCGCTACGACTTTGAAAGCCGCAACAGCTCGCTGGCCATTTTTTGGACGCCCAAGGCCGCCAAGCGCTTCAGCCTGTCCGGAGAATACGACCGGTCCACGCTGCGCTCCAATATCACCTATCTCACGCTGCCGGCGCTGGGGTCCGCGGTTTCGGATTATCGCGACAACGCGCATACGGTCACCGGTACGGTGGACGTGGCCCTGCCGGGCAGCGCCAAACTGAGCGTGGGCGGATCGATGTTTCTGTCTTCGGGCAGCCAGCCCGCCAATTACTATCAGCCGCTGGGGCGGTTTTCCCTGCCCATCGGCAAGCACGTAGCCTGGAACACTCAATGGCAGTGGTATGGCTTCAACGATTCCTTTTACGGGTATGAAGGTTTCCGCACGCACATCGTAACTACCGGGATACGGGTGACTCGTTAGGAGGCTGGCGATGGCGAATCTTTACAGAGTGGGTTTGGCCCTGCTGGCGGCGTGGAGTGCGTTCGCCGCCGACGCCATTCAGGGCAACGCCGAGAGGGGCGCGAAGCTTTTCCAAAACGAGCAGTGCGTCCGGTGCCACAGCGTCAACGGCAAGGGCGGCACGGCGGCGCCGGACCTGGCGCGCCGCATGGACCGCGATTACACGCCCGCCGTGATGGCCAGCCTGATGTGGAACCACGCGCCGGAAATGTGGTCCGGCATGAAGGCCGAGGGCATCGTCCGGCCGTCGCTCAGCGCCGAATCGGCCGCCGATCTGTTCGCGTATTTCGTAGCGGGACGCTATTTTGAAAAGCCAGGGGACGCCGGACGCGGCAAGTTGGCTTTCCACGACAAGCACTGCGACTCCTGCCACGGCATCGATGCCGCCATGGCCGGTGGCGCTCCCCCGGTTTCGCGGTGGGAATCGCTGGCGGACCCGATTGTACTGGCGCAACAGATGTGGAACCACGGCGGAAAGATGCGGGCGGCGTATCTGGCGGCATCGCTCAAATGGACCGAACTGGCCCCCCAGGAGCTCACCGACATTCTGGTGTACCTGCAAAATCTGCCGCAGACTCGCCATCAGGCGGAAAGCTTCGAATTCGATATTTCCGACAGCGGCGCCGCGCTGTTCGCCTCCAAGGGTTGCACCGAATGCCACCAGGGCAAAATGGCGCTGGAGAACCGGCTCCGCAATCAGACCCTCACCGAGATCGCGGTGGATATGTGGAACCACCAGCCGTCCATGAAACAGCCGTCGCCGGTTTTCACTCGCCCGGAGATGCGCGAAATCATCGGCTACCTTTGGGCCAGGCAGTATTTCCGCGGCGAAGGCAATCCCGGGCGGGGCAAGAAGGTATTTGCGGATAAACACTGCGCCGCGTGCCACGAGCAGCCCTCCAGCGGCGCTCCCGCCCTGGGCGGCGCCAAAGGCCAGTATTCCGATATCAGCATGATGGGCGCGTTGTGGCAGCACGGCCCGCGCATGCTCGAGCTGATGGGCGAGCGCAAACTGCCGTGGCCGCGTTTCGATGCCCAGCAGATGTCGGATCTGATCGCCTATCTGAACTCGCGCTGAACGCCTTTGGCGCGGCGTTTTAATTCACCGCGATGATCACGCCGGGCTGGCTGGTCGCGCTTCCGATGGTTACCAACACGGGGACGGACGAACCGGGGGGTACGCCGCTCGGGACCGTGGCGTCGATTTGCGCCAGGCCGGCGATGGCGCCGGGCGCTCCGCCGCTGTAGACGACTTGGGCGGGAACCCCGCCGATGGTTACCGTGGGAGTGGCCGACAACCAGGGCAATGGGTCGGAAGGGGTAATGGAGGCGTCCGGGCTGGGCGGATTCGTCACACCACCGCCGGTCAGGAAGATCTGCACGGCGGAGCCGGGGGCGGCGGGACGGGCCACGCTGTTGATACTGTAGTCCTGGTTCAGGATCGCGCCGGGGCCGGAGCCGGAACCGTCCAGGGTGTAAATGCCGGGATTGGCGGCCTGCACGTTCAGGACGGTGGCGGCCGAGATTCCACCCTGGTAGGCGACTGTCATACTGGTACTGGGTTTGCCGGCTACTTCGAACGGCACCGCGGCGTTGATCTGCGTGTTCGAGGCGTAGGTGAGCGCGGCGGCTTTTCCATCGAACAGCACCTGGGCGCCCCCCAAAATGGTGGCGACGGTGGTGCCGTTCGATGCCAGTTGCAACCCTACGCCAGTGAATGGTCCGAGATTATTTCCGAAAATGGAAACGATTTCGCCCGGCGACACCGCGCCCGAGGTCCCCAGCGCCGACGCGAAACTGGCCGAGTGGTCGACGGCGGCAATCTGCGGGGTGGGCGGAGCGGCGGCCTGCTGGGTCACCGAAAAAGCCAGCGTCCCGATATAAAGAACGCCGGTTCGCGACGCGCCCGTGTTGGCGCTCACGGTATAACTGAGCGGCCCCGGGCCATTGCCATAACTGGTCGATGAGATGCCGATCCAATTCACGTTGGTGTAAACGGCGCCCCACGAACAGCCAGCGCCGGTGGTTACGATCAGATAGCCGGTGCCTCCGGCGGCGGAAAAGGAGGCGCTCGCCGGCGTGAACATCAGATTGCCCGCGGACCCGTCCTGATTAACGGTGAACTGCGGCACCGGGTATGGATACGCCGAACCGAGAGCGACCGGTGTGCTGGAGCCGGCTTCCACGGTGAGGGTTCCGGAACGGCTGGCAGCGCAGGGGTTCGCCGCGACCGAATAGCCGATGGTTCCGTTTGAGGTGCCGCTCCCGCCGGAAGTCACGGTAATCCAATTGGCATTGCTCCACGAATTCCAGACGCAGTCGCTCTGCACCGCGAAGGTGGAAGAGCCGGCGCCCACGCCGATTTCGTAAGCCGTCGAAGTCAAGTTGAGCAAGCACGGAGATGCCTGCTGGGTGACGGCGACGGTCGCCACCGTATTCGCCGCCGAATCGGCGATCTTAATCTTCGCGGTACGCGAGGCGGGGATCGTGTTAGCAGTTACGGCATAGACAATGGTGTAGCTGCCGGCGGATTGCCCGTTTGCCTGGCCGTTGAAGGTAAGCCAGGAAGAATCCGACGCGTAGGTCCAGCCACAGTAGATGCCGGAGGCCACCACGGAAATCTGTCCAATGGCGGCCGTGTAGGAAATGGCAGCGGTCTGCAGCGGATTGACGATGTAGGTGCATTGCGCGCACAACGGCATCGCTGCCAGGAAAGCGAGGAACAGCTTCATCAGTTGTTATGTTAGCCCGCTTTCAGGCGGGTGGGCCGGCGACGGCCCCTTCGCGCAGCAGGTCGGCACGGTCGGTTTGGGCGTCGCGGAGGCCGCTTCAAAGGCCGGCGAGGCGTGGCGCCAATAGGCGATGGTGTTGCGGTGGACGCCGGCCTCGTCGGCAGCACTTCGCCTGTGAAGAGTTGGACTATCCCTGGGAAGGTCAGGGCTGGCGCACCTGAGCAGATTCCAAGAGCGTGGATAGGTCCTCCCGTATTCCCTTGTCTAATCCTTCATCTATCGGCAAATGACGTAGGACCTGTCGAGCCCGGTCTGCGGCATATGCGGTGTCGGCAATTCGCCCTTCGCCTGCGGCAATGGCGGCGCGTGCTTTCCATTCCGAGCACTCGGCCCCCCCGTCTCCCTTAAAGGCTTCAGCAGCTTGAAAACGCTCCCGCGCTCGGGCCAGGTTTCCAACTGAGAAAGCTTCGAACCACGCGGCCTCATACCACCAGATCGCCTTTTCGACTCGGGAAATTTGGTCCTGCTGTAGCCACCATTCGATCAGGGCGGCTGCCTCGTGCAGTTGCCCTGTGTCAGCGTACCAGTTGTACTCTAGCCATTTGGCTTCGCGGCTAACAGCAGTCCCACCGAACGCGCGTTTGACCAACTCTGGGTTCCATTCCCTGGGTCGGAGTCCGGCTATGGAGCTTGCCTTAAGGAGCCATGCTGCGATCGACCTGTCGTCGTACTGATCTCGCTTGATGGCCGCCAGCCTCCAAAGCCCGTCCGAAACTCCGGTCCGCGTTCTGATGGGTACCAAGTGAATGACGATGGACACCAAAAGGCCGAAGATTGCGGACAGCGCTGTCATCACAGCCAACAAGGTGAGGTTAACTGTTGGTGGGAGATCGTGCCAGCCCCGTCCTCCCTCCGCCTGTGATTGTGGACGAAAAACGGCGTTAGCTGACCCGACATGAGCAAGGGACCTCGACTCTAAGCTGTCACGCTCGCCTGGCCTCGCGGCGCAGACCTTCGTGGACGAGCATTTTGAGCAGGGTTTGGTAGCCGATGCCCTTGCGTGTTGCAAGTTCTCGGGCTTTCTCTACGTCGGGGCCGGGCAACCGCAATGCGATCTGAACGCTTGCGGCCCGGCTCAGTCGAGCGACGAGAAGCGACCCCTTGGCGACTCTCTTTTGAGGTTCCGCGGATTTCTGCTTCAAGAAGTCCCGTCCCTGGCGACTAGCCCACCAAGTGGACTCTTCGTCCTCGTTTGCAAACTTTGGCTGTTGGATCGTCTTTTTCATGGTTCACTCACCTCGAAGCCGCCGTGCAAAATAGTCCTTCTTCTGCCCGGCATCAAGCTTGTACGCAGTAACAACGCGGATTCGGCCATCACGTTCCGTCAAAACGACCGCAAGCAGTCGCCCTGTATCGCTCTCGCCGTAGTATACAAAGCGCGGTTCCCCTCCAACGTTCTGCTCGTAGATCAGAATGGGGCCGTTTGACAACGCGCATTCCACGTCGTCGCGCTTGATCCGATGGGCACGAATCTTACGTAGGTTGTTTTCATCCCAATCGAACACCGCATCTCCATTGTATATGCAAAGCATGACACCATGGACGTTTGGGGCCCGTGAAACGGGCATGTCGGAAAGCAACTGGCCCACGCCAGATGTTCTCTCGATCTGTGGGGCCCCCCGATTCGTTCCCATTGATGCCCCTGTGCCCGACTACAGCTCGGTCGGCGCGATGTGGGGCTTGGTCTTATGGGCGGCGCGGGCAGACCACGAAAAACGGTGGTCGGCCCCACGGAGTTGCACCAGCGGCAAGATCGCCGGCGTTGCGCTAATTCAGCAGGCGGCCCTGGCGCAGGTAGGCCGGTGTATCCAGGTCGTCCAGGTCGATGCCGGGTTCTTCCTCGGCCAGCGACGACGGTTCCGGGATGACGGGCTCGGGTTCGAAGAACGGCTCGGGCATCCGTACGGGCATGGGCAGCGGCTCCAGCCGGGGTGCGACGATGACCGGGAGGTTCTCTGTCTCACCCAAATGTCGAGCTTGGGAATCAGCGGTTGGCCCGCATCGCGCGTAGGTTCAGATGGGGATAATTGGGCATGCCGGATCCAAACGCGCGATATCGTGCGGATCGCCTGTGACGACGTGGTCTCCGCGCTCTCTGGCGATAATTACGACCGAGGCGTCAATTACGGCTGCGACGCCGGTGGCGCCGCACAATTCTCCGCAGGCGCGGGCGAGTTGCTCATCGAGAGGGACAATCTCGACTTCGTCGATGCGCAAAAACCGCGCCAATGCGACCTGAACACGGCCATCCCGCCATGCTTGTCCCACCACAGCCGAAGGCACTCGAAATTTGAGGCGGTGGGCCAAAGCCCGAGCGAACAAAGCGATCAGTCGCTTGTCGCCACGATCCAAGGCGATCAAAGCGCCGGCGTCAAGTGTTATCCCCGCTCGCGCCGCGGCAGCATGCGTTCTGCCCATTTGATGTCCTCCGAGGCTGGCTCGCCATATTGTCCGATCAGATCGCTAAGAAGCGCTCGGAGGGAGTCACGCTTTTCGTGTTCCGCCAGAACGCTGGCAATATAGCCAGAAACCGAATCTGCTCTTCCCGCGCGCACTTCCCTGTGGACTCTGGCGAGTTGATCTTTCGGCAAGCTAATGGCGATCTTCGCCCTGGTCATACCAATATCATACCATCGGTCAGCCGGGGGCGTGCGCGCGGTTCTCCAGATGGATCGTCCGGCGGCACGGAGATCCGGCTGTTTCGTCAACCCCAGGAAAACGGGGATATCGGAAAGCAGCTCGGCCCCGCGCCAGATGTTCTCGCGATCCGCGAGGCCCCCTCCGACTGGTTCCCGTTAGTGCCCCGCGAGCGCGACGCGATCTGAGGGTTCTTTCGGGGGCGGCGCGGGCAGACCACGAAAAACGATGGTCTGCCCCACGGAGTTGCACCGGCGCTACGCGAGAAGTCCGCCCTGGGAGGATTCTGCGCTAGTTCAGCAGCCGCCCCTGACGCAGGTAGGCCGGGGTATCCAGGTCGTCCAGGTCGATTCCGGGTTCCTCCTCGGCCAGCAGCGACGGTTCCGGCATGACGGGCTCGGGTTCGAAGATCGGCTCGGGCATCCGTACCGGCATGGGCAGCGGCTCCGGCTCGGGTGCGACAATGACCGGCGGCGCGGCGGCTTCCAGACGTCTGGGACTGTCCACGACCACGGCGCCGGCCGGCTGAAACCCGGTGGCAATCACGGTCACCTTCACCTGGTCGGCCATCTTTTCGTCCAGGATGGCGCCAAAGGTGATCTCCACGGCCTCGCAATGAGTAGCTTCGCGGACCAGGTTGCAAGCGTCGTCCACGTCCTGAAAGCTCATCTGCCGGGAGCCGGTAATGTTGATTAAAATGCCGCGCGAGCCGGCGATCTGGACGCCTTCGAGCAGAGGGCAACTGATGGCAGCGCGGGCCGCCTCCACGGCCGCGTTCTCGCCGCGGCCCGTGGCGGTGCCCATCATGGCGTAGCCCATGCCTGCCATAACCGAGCGGATGTCGGAGAAGTCGCGGTTGATGACGCCGGGCGTATTGATGATGTCGCTGATGCCCTGAACGGCCTGGCGGAGCAGATCGTCAGCCACCTTGAAGGCCTCGAAAAAGCTGACGCCTTTGGGAATGAGCGCGCGCAACCGCTCGTTGGGGATGGCGATCACCGAGTCCAGGGCGGAGGCGAGTTGGGCCAATCCACCCTCGGCCAGGCGCATGCGCGCGGCGCCCTCGAATGCAAAAGGCTTGGTCACCACGGCCACGGTGAGGGCGCCCAGTTCCTTGGCCAGGTTGGCGACCACCGGCGCTGCCCCTGTTCCGGTGCCGTAGCCCAGGCCGGCGGTGACGAACACCATGTCGGCGCCCTGCAGCAGTTCCACGATCTGATCGGTGTTCTCGAGCGCTGCCTGGCGGCCGATGTCGGGTTTGGACCCGGCGCCCAGGCCGCGCGTGATTCTGGTTCCCAGCTGCACCTTGTTGGGCACGGGACAAGCGGCCAGCGCCTGGCGATCGGTATCCATGACGTGGAAATCCACGCCGCCCAAGCCCGCCGCCACCATTCGCGCCACCGCGTTCGAACCTGCGCCGCCCACGCCAATCACCTTGATTTGCGTTCCGCAGCGCGCTTCTTCTTCGATTTCGTATTTCAAGCCGTCCAGGTCCGCGTCCATCAATGCCATAAATCACCTCTTCAAAGAAACCGCTCCCTCACGGTCGCGGCTCGGTTATATCCGCCCCCGCCGGCAGGCGAAAGCTGCTGCCCCACAAGAAAAGAATCCGCTACCGCAACATGCGCCCCAACCAGCCGGCAGCTTCGCGTTGCGCCCGGGTATGGTCTTTCAGTTTGGCCGAATACATGGCCAGCCCCAAAGCAGTGCACCATTCGCGATCTTTCATCTCGGCCGGGCCGCCTTCCACTCCCAAAGTCAGGCCGAATCGCGACTGGCAGTCCAATTCCCGGTCGGCGACCTCCAGAATCTCCGGCAGTTTGGCGCCGCCGCCGGTCAGGAACACACCACCCAATAAGGACTCCTGCATGCCGATCCGAACCAGCTCCTTGCGCACCTGCTGGAACAAGTCGATGGCGCGGGACTCCAGAATCAGATTCACGTTGCGCTTGCGGGTTTCAGCGGGCTCGCGGCCCTCGGGCACGGGGAGTTCCACCCAGACGTTCTCCGGACATTCGGCGTAGCGCGCCCGCCCGTAGTCGCGCTTCACGAATTCGGCTTCGAGCGGGCTCAAGCGGAGCGCCTTGGCCAGGTCGGCGGTGAAGGTATCGCCACCGATGGGAATGCTGGACGCCTGGCACATGGCCTCGCCGTTGTACACCACCAACTCGGTGGAATCGGCGCCGATATCCACTACGGCGATACCCTGCCGCCGGTCCTCCGGCACCACCACCGCATAGCAGGCAGCCATTCCCTCGAAAATGCTCTCTTCCACGTTCAGGTGAGCCTGATTGACCGCGCCCACCAACGCATTATGTTCCTGGATGGAAGTCGTAACCAGGTGAACGTTGGCCTCCAGGCAGGAAGCGAGGGTGTTTCGCGGGTCGGTGTGGCCGGGATGATCGTCCACCACGAAATCCTGGAGCAAGAGCTGCAGGATCATGCAATCTTCGGGCAACTGGCGGCGGCGGGCGCGGGACACGGCGCGGTCGATGTCGGCCGCTTCCACTTCTCTGACATAGCCCCAGTTGTGAATGCCGTGAACGTTGGTGCCGCGCACGGTGGGGCCGCCCATTCCGACGACCGCGATCTCGATCGACACCCCGGAAGTGGCTTCCGCTTCCCGCAGCACCGCCAGCACGTTATCGGTCACCGCCGCCTGGTCGGCGATACGCCCTTTGGCCCAGCCGGCGGAGTCGACTTCACCGGCACCCACCAGGCGTACGCGGCCCCGGTCCACCAAAACCACGGCCATCCTGGTCTTACCGCTCCCCAGGTCGATGCCCGCGCCGACGATTTGTTGTTTTCTTGCCCCCATGCCTGCTACTTATTCCTTTGCCGTAATGCGGTCGTCCAGTCGAAGGTCGAACGCGGTGGCGTCCGGAGCCGCCTGTGCCATCTCCGCGTAATGTTTGGCGAAATTGCGATAGCGGCGGATATAGTTGCCGTCGCCCATGCGCAGCGATACCGTCCTCTCTCCCATCTGCGTCACCACCACCAGGTCCTCCGGATCGTTGGCATCCACCTCGGAAACCGATTTTGCTTCCCGCCCCATATCGCGCTCGAATGCCAGAAAAGCGCGCACACGCTCGCGGCGTTCCGGCTCGGAGGAATCCTCCCGAATGCCGCTCAACACCGGAAAGGAAAACTCCGCCCGAGGCGGCGGATCCACCAAGACCCCGTTGGCGTCGATGAGCAGCAGCAGGCCCGAGCCCGGCATCACGAATGCCACCGGTGTGCGCTCGCGGATACGCACGACGAGCCGGCCCGGCCATAGCCGCGACACGGCAGCGTCCTCGATCCAGTCGATGGCGAGCAGCCGGCGGCGGCGCTCGGCCAACGGAATGGAAAAGACGCTGCGGTTGAAATCGGCCGCGAATACGCGCGCCACCTGGGAGCGGGGCGCGTAGCGCAGCCCTTCGATCGTAATCGCGTTCGGATCGTCGCGGGATAGCGTGAAGCGGGGACTGCCAACCAGGTACGCCCGCACCTTCAAGCCGGCCCAGGCCGTGGAAGCGCAAACCGCAAGCAGCACCGCCAGGCCGGCCGCGCGCCGCCAGCGAGCCGCTTTATCGCGTTTCTTAGCTTCGCGTGCCATCCGAATCGGCCCCCTCGGCGACGCCGAGCGCCGCCAGCACTTTCTCTCCCGCCTGCCACACGTTGCCCGCGCCCAGCGTCAACACGAGGTCACCTTCCCGCGCCACGCCGACGAGCGCCTCCACGCCCCGATCGATGGTGCCCACGTACTCCACCGCGCGGTGACCCGAGCGGCGAATGCGCTCGACCAGCGTTTCGGCCGTCACGCCTTCGATGGGCGTTTCCGAGGCGGCGTAAATATCCATCACGAAGACGCTGTCGGCCTGGTGGAATGCGCGCCCGAATTCGTCGGCAAGAAGCAGGGTGCGGGTGTAGCGGTGGGGTTGAAACAGCACGTGAATCCGCCGGAAGCCGCACTGGCGGGCTCCCTCCAGCGTCGCCTGAATTTCGGTGGGGTGGTGGCCGTAATCGTCCACCACGGTAATTCCCCGTTGGCTGCCGCGCACCTGGAAGCGGCGTTCGACGCCGCTGAAAGTTTCCAGGGCTTGAGCGATCGCGGCGGGCGTCACGTCCAGCTCCATCGCCACGGCGGCCGCGGCGGTCGCATTCAGAACGTTGTGGCGCCCCGGTATACGCAAGTGAAACTCGCCCAGGTCGGCGGTTCGATAGCGCAGCCGGAAGCGGCTTGAAAAACTGCCGCAAACAATAGCGGTGGCTTCCACCTCCGCCTGCGCGGTGCTTCCGTACGTCACGGTGCGGCGCTTAATCGCGGGCAGGATGCTCTGGACGTTGGGGTCGTCCAGGCAGACGATGGCGGCGCCGTAGAACGGAACCTTGTTGACGAACTCGATAAATGCGGCGCGAATGGCGTCGAGGTCGGGATAGTGGTCCAGGTGCTCGCGGTCGATATTGGTGACGACGGCCAGAATGGGCGCTAGCTTGACGAACGAGCCGTCGCTTTCGTCGGATTCCGCCACCAGAAAATCGCTGTGGCCCACACGGGCGTTGGAGCCTCCCATGGTTCCGACGCGGCCGCCCACCACCACGGTGGGGTCGAGACCGGCGTGGCTCAGGATGGTGGCCGTGAGCGAAGTGGTGGTGGTCTTGCCGTGGCTGCCCGCGATGGCGATTCCGTATTTCAGCCGCATCAGCTCGGCCAGCAGTTCGCCGCGCGGGATCACCGGCAGCCCCAGCCGGCGCGCCTCCCGCACCTCGGGATTGCGCTCGTCCACGGCCGAGCTCACCACCACGATGCGCGCGCCGCCCAGGTTGGCGGCATCGTGCCCTTCGAAAATGGTGGCGCCCAACGAGGCCAGGCGTTCGGTGATGGGAGACAGCTTTAGGTCCGATCCGCTGATCCTGTAGCCGTTGTTCAGCAGCACCTCGGCAATACCGCTCATCCCGATTCCGGCGATGCCTACGAAATGGAGGTGCTGCGGTCGTAAAAACATTTCAATCCCTTATTGTTTCGGTTGTGAAGGGCGATGTCAAATGCTTCCCGGCTATCGGGTACGGCGCATAAGTTCCCGTCGAAGAAAGGCCGGCCGGGGTGTCGGCCCCGCCCACTAACCAGTCACTTATTGCCACGCCGCCCTCCGGCTACTTCTTCCAATATCTCCGCGGCTCTTTCGGCCGCGCCCCGGCGCGCCAGCTTGCGCGCGGCCGCGCCCATACCTTCTAACAAGCCGTCTTCGGCGGCGATTTCCGATACCATGCGAAACAGGCGCTCGCCGTTCATCTCGCTGTCGGCGGCCATGCGCGCCGCGCCGGCCCGTTCGATGGCTTCCGCGTTGCGCGTCTGGTGATCGTCGGCGGCATATGGAAACGGCACCAGGATGGCGGGCTTTCCAGCTGCCGCCAGCTCCGATACCGTGCCCGCGCCGGAGCGGCACACGACCAGGTCGGCGGTGGCGAACGCGCGCGGCATGTCGGCGATAAAGGGCGTCACTTCCCCCTCTATGCCCGAATCGGGAAAAGATTCGTGCAGTTCCTGGTATCCCCGCGCCCCGGTCTGGTGCACCATCCTGAGCTTCATCCCCGAACGGCGAAACAGGGGCCAGCTTTCGCGCGCGGCGCGATTGAGCGTGCGCGCCCCCTGGCTGCCGCCGGTCACCAGAATCTCCAGGATTTCGCCGCGCGGTTTGGGGGCAATCGCAAAAAACTCCTCGCGCACGGGAAGACCGGTAAGCTCGCTGCGCCCGACGGGGAAACTGGCCGCAGTCTCCGCAAAGGAGATCAGCGCCCTCGACACGCGCCGCGCGATGGCGCGATTGGTGAAGCCCGGCACTGCGTTGGGCTCCATCACCACCACCGGCACGCGCGCCGCCAGCGCGGCCAGGACCGGCGGCCCGGCGACGTAACCGCCCATGCTGAAGACAGCGCCGGCGCCGCGCACCCACTGGCGGCATTCAAAGGTGGCCAGCGGCAGGCGGGCCAGCGTCGTCAGCTTTCGTCCCACGCCTACCTGGTTCAATGCGCCGATTTCGATCTTCTTCAACTCGAATCCTTCCGCCGGCACCAGCCGGGCCTCCAACCCGCGCCCAGTGCCGACAAACATGGCTTCGTGCCCGCGCCGGCGCAGTTCGCGCGCCACCGCCAGGGCCGGAATCACGTGGCCTCCGGTGCCGCCGCCGGCCATGACGAACCTAGCCACAATGCTGCCCACTAGCTCCTCCAGGGCTGCCATCGGGCAGACGGCTGGCGCTGTGGCGTACGCACTCGTGCGTGCCGCGTCGAGTCTCTACTCGACGCTTGCGCCCCCAGTGGCAGCGGGCGTCGACAAGAGTGTCGACGCGGCACGCACGAGTGCGTACGCCACGTGTCCCGATCGGGGAACGTGACGAGGGGCGCGGGGCCAAGGCGCGACCGGTAGGGGATGGTTGTATCATCTGCCCGGCGTTATCCCACATGTTCCGCCACATTCATGAGTATGCCCAGCATTGCAAGGGAGCTCACCAGCGAGCTGCCGCCGTAGCTGATCAGCGGCAGTGGAATCCCCTTGGTCGGTCCCATTCCCACCACCACGCTCATATTGATGAACGCCTGCACCACCAGTACGACGGTGACGCCCAGCGCCAGGTACCGGCCGAACTCGTCGCGCGTCAGCACGGCCACGCGCAGGCCGCGCCACCCAATGGCCAGGAAGCACACGAGCAACCCCACCGTGCCAATCAGGCCGACCTCTTCGCCGATCACCGCGTAGATAAAGTCGGTGTGCGCCTCGGGCAAATACAGCAGCTTCTGGCGGCCGTTCATGAGCCCCACTCCCAAGGGGCCTCCGGCGCCGACGGCAATCTTCGACTGGTCCTGCTGGTAGTTGGGATCGTGGGTGCGCAGCGTCTCCTCCATGCGTTCGCGGATGCGGCCGTGCGGATCGATGCGGGAGATCAGCTTCATCTCGGGGTCGTAGTGCTTCACCACGCGGATGAGCCGGTACGGTTCCGCCGCGACCGACGCCGCAAACCCGACGAGGGCGATCAGCGCCGCAATTAGACAGTAGCGGAATTCGAGGCCCGCCACGAAAAACACCGCCGCGGCGGTAAAGCCCAGCACCACCGCCGTACCCAGGTCGGGCCTCACCACCGCGCCAATCACCAGCCCCACCGCGCACGCGGCCGGAATCAGCGTGTAGCGCGGGTTGTTGATGGCCCGCCCGCGCCAGGTGACGAAGAACGCCAGGAACACGACCAGCGCCGGTTTGGCCAGTTCCGAAGGCTGCAAACCGGCCGGACCCAGCCGCAGCCAGCGATGATGCGCCGGATCCAGAAAATACACCGCGAACAGCAGCACCATGGCCACGCCGATGGCTCCGAACGCCACCCCCGGGTTTCGCAGCAAGTGGTAGTCGGTCTTCTTCAGCAGCATCATCGCCACCACGCCCAGCACCGCGAACTCCAACTGCCGGATGACAAAGTGCCAGCTCGACTGGATGCGCGGATCGAGCCGGGCCATGATCGAAGAAGAGCTATAGATCATCACCATCCCGAACGACACCATGGCCAGCACGGTGAAGAACAGGATCCAATCGGTTTTCAGGCGCTGCGACATGGGTCAATTTCCCGCTTTCGGAATTACGACCGCGTGGAGACTACCGGAGTTTTCGAAATAGCGCATTTAACTTCCCGCCTGCAGCTTGCCCACGATTTCCTTGAAGGTTTC
This sequence comes from Bryobacteraceae bacterium, assembly GCA_049509915.1. Classification (GTDB taxonomy): domain Bacteria; phylum Acidobacteriota; class Terriglobia; order Bryobacterales; family Bryobacteraceae; genus JBEKYD01. Next base: position 47,796 of record JBEKZL010000015.1, read on the forward strand.
GCCTCGATGTTCGAAGCTTCTAAACTGGTCGAAGCTAGCGCAGGCCGGCGCCAGCAGCACGGTATCGCCTGGTTGGGAGCGCGCATAGGCCGTCCGCACGGCGTGTTCCAGCGTGCCGGCTTCCACCAGCGACACGGCACCGGCCAGCGCGGCGGCGATTTTCCCGGCGGCGGCGCCGATCAGCAATGCCGCGTGCGCCTTGGCCGCCAGCGGCGCGCGCAGCGGCGCGTAGTCTAGCCCCTTGTCCTTCCCGCCCAGAATCACCCACAGCCCGCCGGCGAACGCATCCAGCGCCTTTAGCGCCGCGTCCACGCTGGTTGCTTTCGAATCGTTATAGAAGTCGATGCCGTCGATCCGGCGGACGAACTCCAGGCGATGCTCCACGGCGTGAAAGGTTTTTACGGCGGCGGCAATTTGCGCATGGCTGACGCCCGCCCGCGCCGCCGCTACCGCCGCCGCCAGCACGTTTTCCACGTTGTGGGCGCCGCGCAGCGGAGTCTCGCCCGCGCCCATCAGCGGCCGGCCATCGAGCACCAATTCGTCGCTCTGGCGGTAGGCGCCCGGTTCCACGGGCCGCGCGCCGCTGAACCAGCGCACCTCTGCCGCGGTGTGTTTGGCGAAACTGGCGCAGACCGGGTCTTCGGCATTCAGCACGGCGCAGCCGGATGCGGTCATCGTCTCGAACAGGCGCCGCTTGGCCGCGGCGTAATTTTCGAAGGTATGGTGCCGGTCCAGGTGATTCTGGGTGACGTTCAGCGCGAGGCCGATGTCGGCCCGAAATTCGGCGATGGTTTCCAGTTGAAAGCTGGAAAGCTCCAGCACGTTCCAGCCATCGGTGCGCGAACCCACGATCATGGCCGTCACCGGCGTGCCGATGTTGCCGCCCACCTGCACGGCCATGCCGGCCCCGCGCAGAATGTGGCCGATCAGGCTGGTAGTGGTGGTTTTGCCGTTCGATCCGGTGATGCCAATGGTGCGGCCTTGGAGAAAGGGCGCCGCCAATTCCACTTCGCCGATCACGCGCGCACCGCGAAGGCGCGCCCTTTCGAGCGCCGGCAAATCGGCCGGCACATCCGGAGAAAGCACGATCAGCCCGGCGTCTTCGAAGACGGCATCGGTCTGCTGCGCGAACCGAATTCCGAGCCGCTTCACCAGTTCTTCGGCCGGCCCCAGCGCGGCCAGCGGCTTCAGGTCGGTGACGCGCACATCGGCCCCCTGGCGCACGAGCAGCTCCGCCGATGCCATCCCGCTCAGCTTCATTCCCACTACCAGGGCTTTAGTTGGCATAGGTCAGAGGGCCCCCGATCGAGCGTAGCCGCAAGCAACAGCGCCGGGAGTTGGGTGTTCGATGTTCATGTTCACCGCAGTTTCAACGTGGTTAGGGCGAACAATGCCAGCACCAGGCCCGCTATCCAAAACCGCGCAATCACTTTTTCTTCCGCCCACCCCAATTGCTCGAAATGGTGGTGCAGGGGGGCCATCTTGAAAATCCGCTTGCCGTGGCGCAGCTTGAAGCTGCCCACCTGCAAAATCACCGACACCGCTTCCAGCATGAAAACGCCGCCGATGAACAGCAGCAGGACTTCCTGCTTGATCAGCACCGCAACCGCCGCCATAGCGCCGCCCAATCCCAGCGCGCCGACGTCGCCCATGAAGATCTCGGCGGGGTGCGCGTTGTACCAGAGGAACCCCAGGCTGGCGCCGGTCATGGCTCCGCAGAACACGGTCAACTCGCTGGTGCGCGGATTGCGCGCCAGTTGCAGGTACTCGGCGAGCTGGGCGTGGCCGCCGGCGTAGGTCAGGATGGTCAGGGCGCCGGCGGCGATCACCATCAGGCCGATGGCGAGGCCGTCCAGGCCGTCGGTGAGGTTGACCGCGTTGGAGGAGAAGACTAACACCAGCGCCACGAAAAGGCAAAACGGCGCGACGCCAAGAACGTAGGTCCAGGAGTTGACCAGAAGCGGCGTGATCAGCAGCGACGGCTTGAACTGCTTGAAGAACGGGATGTTCATCTGCACCGAATAATCGCCGCGGCCGCGCATGACGAGCAGCAGAATCGCGAATCCGAATCCCATGGCGAACTGGTAGACCAGCTTGCGCCGGCCGGTCATCCCCAGGTTGCGGCGGTTGGTGACCTTGGCGTAATCGTCGATGAAGCCGATCCAGCCGAACCCCAGCAGCGCCCCGATCGCCGCCCAGACGTAGACGTAGCGCAGGTCCGCCCACAGCAGGGTCGGCACCACGATCGAAATGATGATCAACACGCCGCCCATGGTGGGCGTGCCGGCTTTCTTCTGGTGCGACTGCGGCCCTTCCTCGCGAATATACTGGCCGATCTGAAACTCGCGCAGCTTGCGAATGAGCCACGGCCCCAGCGCGATGCACAAGAACA
>JBEKZL010000150.1:0-24470 GCA_049509915.1 Bryobacteraceae bacterium
ATGAACGTCTCGGAAACGTCCTGAAAACCGCCTTTCGAAATCTGGTTCGCGCTATAGCTGAAGACGAGGCCGTTGTCGAAGTGATAGGTGAGGGCAAGATTGTCCATGATGTTGCCGGGGCTCTTGCGGACCATGCGTCCGCCATAGCCGAACGCGCGCACCGGGTGCATGCCGGTGAACCAGTTGACCACGTCGAGGTTGTGACAGTCCTGTTCGACGATGAAGTCGCCCGATTTTTCGCGATAGAAGAGCCAGTTGCGCATCTCTTCCTGGTCCGCCGGATGTCCTTCGCGCAGCGGCAGCCCGCCGCTCAGCCACGACGCCCGCACTTCCACAATTCTGCCAAGCTGGCCGGATTGAACGATCTGGTGGGCAGCTTTGTAATCCTTGCCGTAGCGCTGCTGGAAATCGATGCTGATGCGCTTGGTCTTGTCGGCATGCTTAGCAGCGTCGACCACTCGTTTCACGCCGGCGACATCCACGCCGGCCGGCTTTTCCATGAAGATGTGCTTGCGCGCTTTTACGGCCGCCTCGAAGTGGGGTGGGTGCAGGTAGGGCGGAGTAGCGATGTAGACGGCGTCGACGTCGCTCGCCAGGACGTCGTTCATGTCCTTGAACTGGCGGGCTCCGGAGAATTTCTGCGCCGCCTGGGCAATCTGGTCGTCATAAATGTCGCACAGCGCCGCGACCTTGGCAAATTCATTCTGCGCGAAGAAGGCGGTTATGGCGGTTCCGCGGCGTCCGCATCCGATCAACCCGACCGACATCGCGGAATTGGCTTGATAGCCCTTGACAATCCGAGGGGCGAGGATAAGGATGCCGGCGGCGGCGCCCTTCATGAAATCGCGGCGTGGCGTAGCGTTGCTCATCGTTGAGGGACTCCTGAACTGCAAGTATATCCGGCGGCAGCGCGGATTTCAGCGCCTCAGCCACGAAGACGGGGCTACAGCTTCATGCGATCCAGTTTGCGGTAGAGAGTCTTCCGCTCGATACCCAGAATTTGGGCGGCTTTGCTCTTGTTGCCGCCGGTGGCGGCCAGCACGCGCCGGATCTGTTCTTCTTCGGCGTCGGCCAGGGTTTCGACCGGCTTATCGCGCGATTCCATCACGGTGAGCGCCTGCAGCACCGCGGCCCGGTCGACGCGCTCGGCCAGCACGCTGAGACGCTCGATCAGGTGCTGCAACTGGCGCACGTTGCCCGGCCAGGTGTAATCCTGGAGGGCCTTGATCCCCGACTCGGTGAGTTTGACCTCGCGCGAATAGAGCCGGTTGAACTTATTCAGGAAGAAGCGAGCCAACAGGGGCACGTCGCCGCGCCGCTCGCGCAAGGGCGGCATCACGATACGCACTACATTCAGCCGATGCCACAGGTCTTCGCGAAACTTGCCGTCTTCCACCATGTGCTGCAGATCGCGATTGGTGGCGGCGACAATGCGCACGTCCACTTTCTTGGCGCGGCTGGCGCCCACCGGGCGAATTTCGTGATTTTCCAGAAAGCGCAGCAGGGCGAGTTGGAAACTGAGTTCGATGTCGCCGATTTCATCCAGGAAGACAGTGCCGCGGTTGGCCGCTTCGAAAACGCCCACGCGGTCGCGGTCGGCGCCGGTGAACGCTCCCCGCATGGCGCCGAACAACTCGCTCTCGAGCAGGGTGGGGGCGATGGCGCCGCAATCCACGGGCACGAATGGCTGGCTGGCGCGCGCGCCGCTGAAACGGTGGATCATGCGCGCCACCAGGTCTTTGCCCGTTCCGGTTTCGCCTTCCACCACTACCGTGGCATCGGTGGGGGCCACCCGTGAAACTACCTTATAAACCTCGACCATGCCGGGTGACACACCGATCATCTCGGTTTCCGGCAGGTCCTCTTCCTCAGCTTCGCCTTCCTGTTCGGCGCGGGCGGCCTCGGCGCGCTCCACGGCGTCCATCATGACGTCCAGGTCGAAAGGCTTGGCGATGTAATCGAACGCACCGCCGCGGGTGGCCGCCATGACAGTTTCGACCGTTCCCCGCCCGGTCATCAGGATGACGGCGCAATGGGGGTCCTTGCGCTTGGCGGCATCCAGCACATCGAGGCCCGTGCGCTCGTCGATATAAATGTCGGTGATGACGATGGGATAGGCGTTCTCGGCCAACCGTTCGATTGCCTCGCTGGTGGTGGACGCAGCCTCCACCGCGTAGCCCTTTTCCTCCAGCGCGATCTGGATCGTGAACTGAAGTGCCGGATCGTCCTCGACCAGTAGGAGTTTCTCCATCAGTTTCGTTCCACCGGGTTTTCTACGGGTGCCTGCGCGGCCGGCAGTACCACGGTAAAACACGAACCCGCGCCGGGTTGGCTCGTCACCTCGATGCGGCCATCGTGTTGCTCCACGATTTGCTGCACGATCGACAGGCCGATGCCGCTGCCGGATTCCCCCGATTCCTCGGCTTTCCGGGTGCGATAGAATTTCTGGAAAATCTGCCGGACTTCCTTCTGGTCCATTCCGATACCTTGATCTTTGACCGCGATGCCGACGAGGCCTTCGCTTCTTCGCGCGGATACCGTCACCTCGGTCCGCTGAGGGGAATACTTTACGGCGTTGGTAAGCAGATTGTAGCAGGCGTATTCCATTAGCTCGCGATCTCCGGAAAGGTAAAGATCGGCCCCGACGGGCTCGATCGCGACCGCGATGTGTTTGCGTTCCGCCAGCGGCCGGACGCGCTCCACGCACAACTCCACCATGGCCCTGACGCCGATCGGCTCCCGCTTCAGCTCCATCTGCCCGGCGGAAAGCCTCTCCACGCTCAGAAACACTTCCACCATCCTGGCCAGGCGCTTCGATTCGGTGTTGATCAACTGCGCGATCTGCTTGCGCTTCTCCTCGTTGAGGGCATAGCGCGTCATCAGTTCACTGGAGCCCTGGATGGCCGAAAGAGGCGTGCGCATTTCATGGGTGACGAACTGCATGGCCTGTTGGTAGCGGGTGCGGGCGGCGTGTTCCACCGCCAGGTCGCGCCGGATCACCAGGTAATAATAACCCGCTGCTGCCATGGTGCCGAGCCCGGCCGACAAAGCCGGCATCGAGAACGGCATCACCAGCCGGTGGATAAACAGAGCGTACGGCACCGCGCCGGCGAGCACCAGAATGGCCGCTGCCGAAGCGTAGGCCGGTGCGCCCGGAAGATACCGGAACGCCAGACCCGCACCCGCCACCAGCCCCAGGCTGAACAGCAGGACCCATGCGTAGGCGACGTCGGTAAGGAACAATCCCTGCGCCATGGTCTCGAAGGCGTTGGCGTTGATTTCGACTCCCGCTGTCTGGGCCGCGGGCGCTACTGGGGTCTGCAAGCGGTCGTGCAGGGCGGTGACCTCGGTCAAACCGACGAACACCACTTTGCCCGCGCACTGCCGCGCCAGCGATGGATCGTCGACTAGCTTCTTCAGCGAAATGCGGGGAATGTCGTGGGGGCGGTCGGCGGGGACGTATCGAACCCGCATGAGGCGGCTGTCGTTGCGGTTGCGGGTCCCGTCGGTCTCTCTTTGGGAAATCGGGATAATGGTCTCTCCCACTTGAAGATCCTGCGGCGATTCCAGAATGTGCGCGGCGCCGCGGCTGAGCCGAAATGCCTCCAGCGACAACGCCCAACGGCGTACGCTGCCGACCCGCTTCTCGAGCGCAATGGCGCGCGTAATGCCGTCGGAGTCGGGCTCGGTGTGTACCTGGCCAAGCGCCGCGGCGCTGGCCCGAAACTTGGGCAATGGATCCTCCCAGCCTTCGCCGCTGCCCATGTCGCTGGCCAGCACGACGCACCGTGTGGCCGCGAACGCCGCCGCTAGTTCGTCGTCGGTCCTGGTATCTCCGGGATCGGCCAAAGTGACGTCAATGGCAATCGCCTTGGGTGCGACCGCGGCGAGCGAACGCACCGCGGAAGCTAGCGGGACTCGCAAGCGCTGCAAGTGCTCGACCCCACCATAGGCCCGGAGGGTCGCTCCGTCGATGGCGAGGATCACGGATTGGGTTTGCCAGGCGGGCGGCTCGTAGTTCCGGAACATGAAGTCATAAGCCCAGTGGTCCAGCCCTTCGCCAAGCTGGGGCTGGAGGCTGGCCACCGCGGCGGCCAGAAACGCGGCTGTCAGCAAGCCCCCGTACCGCGCGGTGCTTTTCCACGCCGGACGCGTCATCATCATTAAGTATAGTAAGAGCTATGCACGGGGCCGGGGCCGGGTATTGCTCGCGGTCCCGGCGATGAGACGCGACGCTAGGGCACTCGATATGAAATTGGCAGCCATGGCTGGCATCCTGATGGCCGGCGTGCTGGTGGCGGCGCCGGCAGAGCCCGTCGGCGGGACGGCCGCCAACCTGGTCCGGGCGATGCGCGAGCTGACGTTCGATCGCGATTCGTGCTATCGCGTTCGCGACCTCGAGATCATCAAGGAAGACATCCGCATCTACTTGAACGACGGGCACTTGATCCTGAGCAAACCGCTGGTGGGCAAGCCGATTGCGGCCGTATTCGCGGCCGACGTGGAGGGCGGCGACGGCGAAGTGCTCCTGCTGGCGCCGGATCGGGCCGAAAGGACTTCGCTGGCCGCGCATATTCACTCGCCCAACCTGGACGAGCATTTCGTCTCGGCGCTGTTCGTTTTCACCGGCGACGATGCCAGCAACCTGCGGGCCCAGATCACCGCCAGCCCCTCCAGCCGTAAAAGCCCGGAGGTGGGCGCCCTGCTGGACGAAGAGTGGTCCACGGTGCTCCACAATCTGAGCGGCGGCTACCGCGCCAGGCTGGTCCTCGACCTGCTCGGCGGCCCTGCAAGGAAGCTGGGCCTGTTCACCGGAATCTTTGCCGGCCGGAAGCTGGGGAATTTCGAAATGGTTTACGATCCCCAAAGCCAGGAACAGATCCTGGCGGGTGCCATCGAGACCCACGACGGCCGCGCCCAATTTCAGTCGTGGACCAGCTTCCCGTCGCGTTCGGCGCGCCGCAACCCCGCCACGCCGCGGCCCGATTTCACTATCTCCGACTACCGCATCGACGCTGCCATCGGCGAAGACCTGGGGCTCGCTGCGGTCAGCCGTTGCCGGATTGTGCCGCTGGCCGACAATCTGTCGGCCGTGGATTTCGACATTGCCGATGCCGAAAGCGTTAGCTCGGTGCGCGTTGACGGCCATCAGGCGGAGGTGCTGGAACCTGAACCGGTGCATGGCGACGGCCCCCGCCGCGGCAGCGCCGCGTTCGCCAACGGCTTGTCCGGCAACAGCGTGTTCGTCGTGCTGCCGCCAGAGCCCCTGCGGCTGGGGCGGACATACGAGTTCGAATTTCACCATGGCGGAAAGGTGATAGAGGATGCCGGCGACCGCGTGCTCTACATCAACGCGCGCGGTACCTGGTATCCCGCGCATGGTTTGAATTTCGCCACTTACGATCTGCAGTTCCGCTACCCCAAGGACCTGGTGCTGGCGGGTCCGGGTACGCTCGTAAAGCAGCGGGAAGACGACCAGTGGCGTTACACCCACCTGCGCACCGCCGCCGCCATCCGCCTGGCCGCTTTCAATCTGGGCAACTACGCGCACGCCAGCCAGACCCGCGGTGGCTATACCGTGGATGTGTACGCCAACCGCCAATTGGAAGCAAGCCTGAAGCCGCGGGAGCCCCTCCTCGCCGTGCAGCCTCAGAGCGCGCGTCCGCGGATGCTGGGCCAGATCACGCAGACCGCACCTGAGGTGCCGCCCGACCCGCTTGGGCGCCTGAAGGACCTCGCCGCGGAAGTCGCCGGCGCCCTTGAATTCATGACCGCTCGCTTCGGTCCCCCAACCCTGCCGCAGCTTGCCGTGTCGCCCATTCCAGGTACCTTCGGGCAGGGCTTCCCAGGGCTCATTTACCTTTCGACCCTGTCGTACCTGAAGGCCCTCCCGCGCAACCACGGCGCGCCTACCGTTACCCAGGAGCTGTTCTTCGGCGAGTTGCTGCAGGCCCACGAAACCGCCCACCAATGGTGGGGCAACCGCGTCACCACCACCAACTACCACGATGCTTGGCTGATGGAGGCGCTGGCCAACTACTCGGCGCTACTCTATATCGAGAAAACCAAGGGAACCCGGGCCGAGGATCTCCTGCTGGACGGCTACCGCACCGAATTGCTGGCCAAGGGCGAGGACGGCAAGACCGTGGAATCCACCGGCCCGGTGGTGATGGGCGGTCGACTCGATTCTTCCCTCCGGCCGGATGCGTACCGCGCCATCATCTACGGCAAAAGCACCTGGGTCCTCCACATGCTCCGGCGTCGCATGGGCGACCAGGGCTTCCTTGCGTTGATGGCCGAAATTCTGCACCGCTACGACCACCATTCGATTTCCACCGACGATTTCCGGCGCCTGGCCGCGAGTTTTCTCCCGCCCAAAACCGACGACCCGCGGCTGGAAAGTTTCTTCGATAACTGGGTCTATGGCACCGGTATTCCGGCCCTCAAGCTAAGCTGGGCGCTGAAAGGCAAAGCCCCCGCCCTGAAGTTGGTGGGCACGGTCGCCGAAGCCGACGTCGACGAGGATTTCGCTGCCGACGTTCCGGTCGAAATCCAGCTCGCGCGGGGACACTCGATCACGCAATGGGTCCGAGCCGAAACTGACCCGGTGACTTTCACCGTGCCGCTACCGCAACCGCCGCTGAGGGTGACGCTCGATCCGAACCATGGGGTGCTGCGGAGATAGATCGCTCTTTCGCCCAAATGGGCGAGGACCCCATTCAGATCTGAAAATCGATCTCCACGCTCTCGCCGGACCTCTTGGGCGTCACCGTCACGTTGGCCGCTTCCTGCACCACCAGCGAATGCGCCGGCACGCTCTGCATCAGGAAGACGCCGGCGCCGATGGTGCTGCCTGCCCCGATCACCGTGTCTCCGCCAATGATGGTGGCTCCGGCGTAGATAGTGACATGGTCTTCGATGGTGGGGTGCCGTTTCCTCCCCCGCAAGGCGCGGCCCGCGCTCAGAGACTTCGCCACCAGGCCTACGCCTTGATACATCTTGACGTGATTGCCGATCACGCTGGTCTCGCCCACCACTGTCCCGGTGCAGTGATCGACGAAGAAATGCGTGCCGATGCGGGCGCCAGGATGCAGGTCCATGCCGCTGCGGGCATGCGCCCATTCGGTCATGATGCGGGGAATCAGGGGAACCTGATCCGTATACAGTGCGTGGGCGAGGCGTTGCACGGCGATGGTTTCGACAAAAGGATAGGCGACGATGACTTCCTCTTTGCTCAGGGCGGCCGGGTCGCCCGTGTACGCCGCGTCGATATCGGTACCGAGCAGTTCGCGAATGCGCGGCAGGTCGGTCAGAAACTTGAGCGTAAGGGAGTGGGCGGCGCCGGGCAGCGGCTCGTCCTCCAACCCGGCCGGCGGATCGTATTCGAGGCTCTTATGGATTTCGGTTTCGAGGCGCGCCGCCACGCTGTCCACCAGCGCGGCCGTTTGGGCGCGGATGGCGGACGAGTGGACCAGGTCTTCACAGAAGTAGCCCGGGAATAGCAACCGCAGCAGGTCCATGGCGATCGACGCCACGGCCTGTTTCGAGGGCAGATTCTTCCCGTCCAGGTGGTTGATTCCGCCCCGCGCGTACGACGCCACCAGCAGTTCCGTCAATTCCGCCGAACTCGGCTCCACGGCTGCAGTATCCCAGCCCGGTTGACGCAAATGCAACCCTGGCCTACCCCGCAAGCGTGCTGCGCTTTCTGCCAAACGGGAAGTAGATGGCGAGGCCGATCGCGAGCCACACGAAGAAGCGCAGCCACGTCAGCAACGGAAGACCCATCATGAGCACCACGCAGCAGACGATGGAGACGATGGGAAACAGCGGCACCAGGGGCACCCGGAAGGTTCGCGGGCGGTCGGGTTGCTTCGCGCGCAGCACGATCACCCCCAGCGACACCAGTACGAAGGCGAACAGGGTGCCGATGTTCGAAAGCTCCGCGAACGTGTCGATATCCCAGATCCCCGCCGGAATCCCCACCACGAAACCCGCGATCCAAGTACTGATATAGGGTGTCTGAAAACGCCGGTGAACGGCCGAAAACATTCGCGGCAGCAGGCGGTCGCGCGACATCGCAAACCAGATTCGAGCCTGCCCGTATTGATATACCAGCAGCGAGGACAGCATCCCCATCAGTGCGCCGGCCGTCACCACCAGCCGCAGCCGGTTGTAGCCCAGCACGCGCAGCGCATCAGCCACCGGCGAATCGGTGTTGAGCGTTTGATAGTTGACAATGCCGGTCAGCACCAGCGACACCGAGCCGTAGAGAATGGTGCAGACGATCAGCGTGGCGATGATTCCGATGGGCAAATCGCGCTGCGGGCGCTTGCATTCCTCCGCCGCCGTCGAAACCGAGTCGAAACCGATGTAGGTGAAAAACACGATGGAAGCGCCGGTAAGAACGCCGGAGAAGCCGTGGGGCGCGAAGGGATGCCAGTTGGAGGTCTTGATCGCCCCCGCCGCGCCGAAACAAAACAGCAGGATGGCCGCGATTTTGATGGCCACCATGGTCGTATTGGTTCGCGCGCTCTCGCGAACCCCCCGCACCAGTATCCAGGTCACCAGCATGGTAATCGCCAGCGCGGGGACGTTAAACCAGCCGGCTGGTCCTCCAGAGGCCGGAAATGGCGGAAAGGCCCATTGCTGCGGCAATCGATAGCCGATGAGGTTCTCGCCCAGATCCTGCAAGTAAGCCGAAAAGCCGACCGCCACCGACATGTTCGAAACCGCGTACTCCAGAATCAGGTCCCAGCCGATGATCCAGGCCACGATTTCGCCCAAAATCGCGTAGGCGTACGTGTATGCACTGCCGGCCACGGGAATCATCGACGCCAGTTCGGCGTAACACAGCCCGGCGAAAAGGCAGGCAATCGCCACCAGGATGAAGGACACCGTGATGGCCGGTCCGGCGCCGGGCCGCCCCAACTGTGAATGCGCCGCCGATCCCGACAGCACCAGGTCGATCACCGTGGCGTTCAGAATCGATTTGATGGCGATGGTCTTGCCCGCGGCTGCCGTGCCCGTCAGCGTGAAAATTCCGCTCCCGATCACAGCCCCGATCCCGAGCGCCGTGAGGCTCCACGGTCCAAGCGTCTTGCGCAGCTTCTGGGTGGGCTCCTCGGAAGCCGCGATCAACTCGTCGATGCTCTTGGTTCGAAAGAGATTCACGGTGTCGGTAGCACCGGCTATCTTGTCGCCGGTGCTTTACGGTGTGACTGCGATGCTCCGTATTCGTTGGTGGCTTGAACCTGATTTTTCACTGCTGTTAACGGCCGGCAGTCTTTTCGATCACCGTTTGCGCTGGCCTTGCGTCTGGTGACGGATCTTTTTCTTGAGCGACCCGCGCGCTACTCCGGCTGCTCGTTTCGCCTTGGGCGCCGCTTTCTTCCGCGCCACGCGCTTTAGCTTTTTACGTTCTGCTTTGTCGGTTACTTTTGTCGTGTTCATCAGTTTCGCTTAAGTCCTGCGTATTTTTCGACCAGCTTCTTGAGCCCGACCCCGGGGAAGTTCACCGTGATCTTAGCATCTTCTCCATCGCCTTCGCGCCGTACCACCGTGCCCGCCCCATACTTGGGGTGTACCACCGTCATCCCGGCACGCGCCATCCGTGGAACGCTGGGCGCCGCCTGGGGCGTTCCCGTCGATTGCGCGGGCGCCGCGGGCTGCGGCCTGGAGGCCAGCGGGGGCCGGGCAGGCGGCGCCGCCGGCGACGGCGGTATCGGCTTCGGCGAGCTGAACGGAATCCCCCGCTGGTTGAAGAAATTCGAAATGTTGTCGACCGAGTTGTAGGTCTTGCCCGTAAATGTGTTGCGCCGCGCGGCCTGCCGTACGTCGAAGCGCTCGGCCGAAAGGCCCACCTCGCCGGGAACATCCTGGACGCCCAGATCGACCGTCAGGTTCTCCGGCACCTCACCCAGAAACCAGGATGGCGTCGAGCGTTCCTGCTCGCCGCCGCCGAAACGCCGCCGGAACTTGGCCCAGGTCAGTACCAACCGCTTGCGCGCGCGAGTCATGCCCACGTAGCACAACCGCCGCTCTTCCTCCAGCGCCGTCTCGGAGTTCGCCGACCGGCTGTGCGGAAACAGTCCCTGCTCCAGGCCGGTCAGGAATACCACCGGAAACTCCAGGCCCTTGGCATTGTGCAGCGTCATCAACGCGACCGGCGCCGTTTTATCGAAGGCGTCGGCCTCCGCCACCAGCGCGGCGTGATCCAGAAAATCCCCCAATTCCTCGCCACGCTCCGCGCCTTCAGCGGCCGCGTTAATCATTTCGTCCAGGTTCTCCAGTCGCGATTCCGCCTCCGGCGTTTTCTCCTGCTCCAGCATCTTGCGGTAACCGGTCCGCTCGAGCACGAAGCGAATCAGATCCGGCAGCGCCCCCCTGCTCGCCACCAGCGAAAGCTCCTGCACCAGGTTGCGGAACGTCACCAGCGAAGATTGCGACCGCGTGGACAGGTTCTGCGAGTCGATAATATCCTGAATGGCCTCCCACAGGCTGATGTTCTTGTCGCGTGCCGTGTGCTCGATCTGGTCCACCGTGGTGCGCCCAATGCCGCGCGCCGGCACGTTGATCACCCGCAGCAGGCTCATCGAGTCGGTATTCGACGAGGCCAGTTTCAGATAGGCCACCACGTCCTTGACTTCCGCCCTCTGATAAAAGCTGAAACCGCCCACGACGTTGTATTTCCGGCCGTAGCGGCGCAGCGCTTCCTCCATCTGCCGCGATTGAGAATTAGTGCGGTAGAGGATGGCCACATGGTCCTCGGGATTGGAGGCCAGGTGTTTCTCGATGGTGTCGGCCACGAAAAGCGCTTCGTTTTCGGCATCGAAGCCCGCGTACACCCCGATCGAATCGCCGGCATTCGCCTCGGTCCACAGCTTCTTGCCCTTGCGCTGCTTATTGTTCTCCACCACCGCCCCGGCTGCCGCCAGAATGTTCTTGGTCGAGCGGTAATTCTGTTCCAGGCGGATCGTGCGGGCCTTGGGAAAATCCCGCTCGAAGTCCAGGATGTTGCGGATGTCGGCTCCCCGCCAACTGTAAATCGACTGGTCTTCGTCGCCCACCACGCACACGTTGTTGTGCGATTCCGAGAGCAGCCGCATCAGTTCGTATTGGCTGCGGTTGGTGTCCTGATACTCGTCGATCATCACATAGTTCAGCCGCCGGTTCCACCTCTCGCGCGTCGCGTCGTCGTGCCGCAGCAGGCGAACCGCCTCCAGCAGCAGGTCGTCGAAATCGAGAGCGTTGGCGTTGCGCAACGCTTTTTCGTATTCCTCGAAAACCGCCGCCAACGCTTCGGTTTCCTTATTGACCGCCTGCTTGTACAAATCCGCCGGAGTCTCCTTCAGATTCTTGGCGTGGCTGATACGCGACAGGGCCGCCCGGTATTGCAGGAAGTCCTTCTCCACCAGACCGAGCGCGCGGTACGCCGCCTTGATGATGGCAACCTGGTCGTCGTCGTCGTAGATCGTGAACCTCCGCGTGAATCCCGGCCGCACCCGCGCCAGCGGATCCCCGTCTTTGCGCAGCATCCGAACGCAGAAGGAATGAAACGTCGACACCAGCGGATCCGAATCGAGCCGCACTTCTTCGAGCAGGGAACGCACCCGTTCGCGCATCTCCCCGGCGGCTTTGTTGGTGAACGTCACCGCCAGGATACACGAAGGCGGTACGTGCCGCGCCGTAATGATGTGCGCGATGCGATGAGTAATTACCCGGGTCTTACCGCTGCCAGCGCCCGCCAGAATGAGCAACGGTCCTTCCGTGCAACTCACCGCTTCGCGCTGTTGGGCGTTCAGCCCTTTGAGAAAATCCATTCCGAGGGAACTTAGACTTCAGTGTATCACGCTGCTGTGAAACGGCCTTCGGATACTCATCCGTCCTGCACCCGGCCTTTCCACTGGCCGCCTTCTCCCCGCCAGTAAACCACCGCTGAATGCACAGTGGCGCACAAATAGAACAAGGCAACGGCCGGCAGCAGCGGCGCCCACAGCACCGATCTCCCATAAAAGCGCAGCATTGGTGCGTACGCTACGGACATGAGTCCCCAAGCCAGGGCCCCCGCCAGCGCCGCGTTTCCGCGCCCCAGCAGCGCCGCCACGGGTGGCGCCAGGTAGGCCAGCGCCAGCCCCGCCGCAGCCCCTAGTAATAACAGCGCCGAGTGCCGGAGTTGGGTGAACGCGCTGCGGGAAATCATCCGGCCTATCTCGCCAAAGCTGCCGTACTCGCGGATGCTGCGGGTGGCCGGGCTCAGTCCTAGCCACACCCGGCCGCCGGCGTTCTTGATCCGCGCCGCCAGCGAGCAATCGTCGATCAGAGCCCCGCCGATCGCCTCGATGCCCCCGCTCGATTCCAGCGCCTGGCGCTCCACCAGCATGCAGCCGCCCGCCGCCCCAGCCGTGCGCCGCCGCCGATCGCGGATCCACCGGGGAGGGTATAGCAGGAAAAAAAAGAATACGAATGCTGGAAGCAGGGCCCGCTCCGCGAGCGTCCGGCACTCCAGCGTGGCCATGTAAGAAACCAGTTGATAACCGGAGCCCTCTGCCCGCGCCGCCAGCCCCGCCAGATTGTCCGGAGCGTGTACAATGTCCGCATCCGTCAGCAGGTAGTACTCCGGTTCGAAGCGCGCCGCGCGGCGCACGCCGGCGGCCACCGCCCACATTTTGCCGGTCCAGCCAGCCGGCGGTGCGTCGGCCCTAATCACGCTCAGGCGCTCGGACGGGGCCGCCGCTCGCGCCGCTTCCGCCGTGCCATCGCTGCTCGAGTCGTCCACCAGAACGATATGGAACGCCCCCGGATACCGTTGCGCGGCCAAAGACGCGATGGCTTTTTCCACCACCCCGGCTTCATTTCGCGCCGGAACCACCGCCACCACCGAAGGGCTTTTCCGGGAAGCATCGAGCGCGGGCGGCGCTGGGGCCCTCTCCCGCCAGAAGCCGCCGCGCCCCACCACCAGGTACACCCATATCGCCAGCGCCAGGTATGCCGCCAGCTCAATCGCCATGTTTCGAGCCGAGAGCGGCAAATACGTTCATCATGTCGCGGTGGGCCAGCACCGCGCCCGCGTCGCGCTGCATGGCCTCGCGATACCGGCGCGCGAATCCATCGGCATTTTCGCCCGGTGAGATCAACCGCCGCGCTTCCCCGATCAAACGGTCCGCATCGGCGGCGGTGGCCGGTTCGTCCAGGTCCAGGGTCTCATCCACCAGCACCACGAACTGCGATAACTCCCGCAGCCAGGCGAACCACGGGTCGTTCAACAGCAGGTCCAGCAAATGCCCCGGCCCTTGAATGCGCGCCACATCCCGCTCGTAGGAGGCGCGTTCCAGGTCGAGAAGGTGTTTGTGCAGTTTGAGCAGACCGTTGCGGAGGGTGGTGAGGCGTTGTGCGGCGGGATCGGCCATCGGATTTTTCCCTCTCTATCCTAGCAGCCGCGCGGAAATCGCCGCAGCCCGTCAGAGTGTCTGGCAAACTAGGTGGAATGCGGGCGGGGGGCCCGATAACCTAATGCGCAAAGCCAGCTTCGATCCCGGCCTGACCGAGAAATTCATCTCGCCCATCACCCGCGCCATCAATCCCGACGGCAGCTTCAATGTGCGCCGCGAGGGCACTACCTGGCGAGACTTCCATCCTTATCTACTCCTCATCAATATGAGCTGGCCGGCCTTCTTCGCCACCGTGACCGCCGGATACACGCTAGCCAATCTCCTGTTTGCCGCCGTCTACTTTGCCCTGGGCCCCGGCCAATTGCAGGGAGCCGACGATCCCACCGCCTTCGGCCGTTTCCTCAACGATTTCTTCTTTAGTTCCCACACTCTCAGCACCGTGGGCTATGGCGACATCTCACCCAAGAGCGTGCCTGCCAACTTCGTGGCGGCCCTCGAAGCGTTGATCGGCGTGCTGGGGTTTGCGGTCGCCACCGGACTCTTGTTTGGGCGCGTCTCGCGGCCCTCGGCCCGCATCGGCTTCAGCCGCAACCTGCTGGTGGCACCCTACCAGGACGGCCAAAGCCTCCAGTTTCGCCTGGTCAACCGCCGCGCTAATTCCCTAATGGATCTGGAAGCCCGCGTCATGCTAATGACCGTCGAGCCGCACGACGGCCAACTGCAGCGCCGCTACGACCTGCTGAAGCTGGAACGCACCCAGGTCATGTTCCTGCCCCTGACCTGGACCATTGTCCATCCCATCGATAGCGACAGTCCGCTTTGGGGCAAGAGCCCGGAGGAGATCGAACGCCTGCGGCCAGAAGTCATGATCCTGATCAAGGCCTACGACGACACCTTCAGCCAGACCGTGCTGGCGCGGCACTCTTACACCTTCCCCGAATTCGTCCTGGGCGCGCGATTCGCCCCCGCCTTTCGGGCCGATTCCGGCGAGATCGTCCTGGATCTGCCCCGGATCAGCGACCTGGCGTAGCCCCACGCGCACTCCTCAGTGCCGCGTCGAGACTTATCTCGACGCCCGCTCCCGCAGCGCGCGAAAAAGGCGTCGAGTAGAAACTCGACGCGGCACGCATGAGTGCGCGCGCCACATTAGACAAAAAGGGCGAGGCCAAAGCCCCGCCCTTTCGCACAACGTACTACCCTCTCACTCTAGAAATGCACGCGGACGCCGAACTCCATGTTGCGTGGTTGATTGGCCTGGCCGCCGTTGGGATTGGACGTTCCCAGCACGCCCCAATCGCCCGGATCGCTGGTAGATAGGTCAGGATAATTGAACTGCACATGGTTGAGCACGTTGGTGAACTGGAAGATCAGGGTCGCTCCTACGCGCCCTTCCTTCCACACCCCGATGTTCTTCGAAACCGAGGCATCCAGGTTCCACCAGGGCAACTGCCGAATCAAGCCTTGAGCACCGCAGTTGGTATCGAAACCCAGGATGCAATCGCGGAACTCGCCGTAGGTGGCGATCGGATTGCTAAAGAATTGCACGTTCTGGCCGCCGTTATCGGCGTTGGAGTTGATGCCGACGCCGTTAGGATTGGCGGCGGCGCTCTCCGATACCACCTGGTTATAGTGCGCCGAGTGGCCGCCGGTGTACTTGCTCATCAGTACCGCGTAGTCGGCCGTCGAATTCGTACTGCAGTTGGCTTCGCCGAACGATTCGCAATCGCCGTTATCGTTGGCGACCGAAAGCGGTGCGCCGTCGTGGGCGACAAAGAGCGGCGCGATGGTCCAACCGCCCAGCAAATGCCCGAGTATGCCCTTTTGGTTGCGATAGAAAGGCGGCGTCCACACCATGGTCAAATAGAAGTTGAACTTGTAGTCGAAGTACTGCGGACCGTACATCGCCGACATGTGCCAGGGATCCACCACGGTGTATTCGCTGGTAGCCTGGTCCTGGTTGCCTGTGCCGAGCGAACGGCCCCAGGTGAAGTTGGTATGCACCGTAAACCCGTGCCAGTCTTTTAGGGTCAACTGCGCGTATACCGCGTTGTAGTTGCCATAGCCGATGCTGGTGTCGTAATCAACCGCCGAGACTTGGGCGTTCCCGCCGGCTACCGGCGAACTAGGCATGGTGCGGCCCAGAGTCCAGGACGGAGCCGAGTTCATGGCCGCCCACAGGTCGTAAACCGAGGTGCTCTGAACCATGCTCGCGCCGCCCACCGCCGGATTATTCAATACGGCCATGGTGCAGCTCCCGTAGCCCTTGCAGAACGTCGAGTTGGCGCCGCCAAAGGCATTTTCAAAGAACGGCTGTGCGGCTACCGTGGCCGTGGGGGAGAAGTTCTGGTTATACAGCGACCAGTAGGTATTCGCGTACGCCTGGGCGAAGCTCTGCCCGCCCAGGGTGGTCATGTACGGCACCGCGTCCATGTCTACTTCCTGCCATTCGTGGCGGATCAGACGGCCGATATAACCCAGCTCGAACATCGTCTTCGAGCTGATTTCACGCTGGACACTCAGGGTGAAGTTGTCGGTGCGCGCCGGGCGGAAGTTGGGATCCAGCACGCTGCCCGCACCGGCGGTGGCGTTGCTGAAGCCCGGCACGTAAGGTTGGGCCAGGGTCGGAGTCGGTGGCGTCCCCAGCGGCGCCACTATGCCGTCGGTACCGATGCGAAACGCCGTCTGCGGAGTCGCGCTGTTGTTACCCAGGCACTGACCGGTGGAGGTGGCGCCGAGACACGAAACCGGTTGCCCCAACCCCGTGCCCAGCAGTGGAATCAGCACCAGGTCGACACCGTTCAAACGGCTCATCACGCGGCTATACCCGCCGCGGATCACGGTCTTGCCGTCGCCCAACAGCTTGCCCAGAATGCCATTCTGAAATTTCGGATTCCAGGCCACTGCCACGTGCGGACTTACACCGCCGTAGAAGGGGTTGTAGGGATACTTGGTGCTGGCTCCGGTCAGGTTGCGCACACCGGTATACGCCAGCGCGGGGTTGTACACCTGTCCCGCCAGGGCCGCCGACTGGCGCTGGGCAAGGTAGCTGGTCAGATCGAGCGGATGACCGCTGGTGTCGGTAAGCAGAATCTGCTTGCCGTTCTCCTCATAGGGCGGCATCTCCAACGCGTAGCCCAAGCCGTAATTGATGGTAAAGGTGGGCTTCATCTTCCACGTGTCGGTGAAATAGAAGTTATAGGAGGGGATAATGCTCTGGTCGAACATCGGCGTTCCCGGCGGGTTGAGCTTCAAGCTGGCGCCGCTGCGGGTATACAGATCCTGAGGCTGGGTCACCATGCCTAGGATTTCCTCGTAGTATCGCTCGTAAGTAGAGAGCTGGCTGTTTGGAACACCCGCCGGCACGTACTGCGTGGGGAAGCTGATGCCCGAAGCAAAACCGCTCGATTGCCCGATCTGGTCCACCGGCTGGAACATAATGCCGCCACCGTTGTCGGTGCGCTGATGGTAATCGAAATTCCGCTGGTACATGCCGCCGAAGCTGATCAGGTGATTGCCGGCAATCTTGGTGACGTCGTCGCGGATACTCTTATCCTGCCCATCCCAGAAACGCTGGCGCGTCTGCTGGGTATTGACGTTGTAGGGTATCAGCGCGCTGGTGGTTTCGCCGCCGATTTCCAGGGCCGCCGTCAAGCCCGAACCCGGCAACTGCGGCACGGCGCCGTCGGTGCCCCAGTCCCAGTAGTTGCGCAGGTAGTTGAAGCGGAAATCGTTGGTGGTGGTGGCGTTGATGGTGGTGGTCAGCCCCGCTACCCAGTAGCTGGGAATCTGCGGACGCGGCCCCTGGGCGGCTGGCGTCCCCAGCGTGTCGCCCGGCAGTCCGCCGCCGATATCCAACTGGTTGGTGGTGAGGTTGATATAGCGGTAGTAGCGGTAGCTCGACATGAACCGCCATTTGTCGGTGAAATCGTGATCGATGCGGGCGATTTCGTTGTTACTCTTCTGGGGGAGGGCCACGATGCCCTGAAATCCTTGCGTATTGTAGTGGTCGCCGCCGGCGGGATAATTCGGCGCCGGCATGTACTTGTTCCAGAGCTGTGACACCAGCGAGTTCAATCCGATTCCGCGCGGATCGCAGGCGCCCGCCGGGCAGGTGGCCGGCTGATAGGTCGTTCCGTTCACGGTTACGGGGCCCGGATTCAAGTTGTAGGGTACAAACGTCCCGCCCTCATTAATCTGAACCACGCCCGCTTTCAGCATCGCGGTCGGCACGGTCCTTTCGATGAGCGCCGACTGCGGGAAGCGGAAACCTTCGTAATTCACGAAGAAATACCACTTGCCGCCCAGCAGGTTCTTGGGGATGAGCTGGCCGCCCAATGCGGCGCCGAAACGGTTGTTGTGAGTGATGGGCAACGGCGTATACCCCAGGTTGCCTGAGGGTGTATGGTTGTTGTCCCAATTGTTGGCCGCGCCCACGTCGGTGGCGTAGTAGTATTCATACGCCGCCCCGTGGAAGTCATTGCTGCCGCGCTTGGTCACCATCTGCACCTGGCTGCCGGAGGAACCGTTGAAATCCGCCGTCATGCCGCTGGTGTTGACTTTGAATTCCTCGATGCTCTCGACCGGCGTCGGCATGGTCCCGGTGGGTGCGCCCGCCCCCGATGTCAGCGACGATCCCGTGTTTCCCCCACCGCCATAGCTTGCCGTGTAGACGTTCTGGCCGCCGTCCATGTCGCTGGAGTTGTTGCCACCGTCGAGCTGGAAGGTGTTCTGGTCCCACATCGCGCCGGCTACCGAACCCTCCGGCGAAACGCCCGGCTGATAGATGGCGAGCGACGCGGCTTCACGGCTGAAACCCGGCAGGTAGATCATCGAATCGCCCGACAAGGTTTCGCCTACCGTGGAATTCGCGGTCTGCAAATCCGCGCCGGTCTGCGCGGCCACTTCCACCGTGGTGGCGGTGGCGCCCACTTGCAACACCGCGTTGATGGTCAGCACCTGGCCGACCTCCACGGTTTGCGAGTTGATGTCCTCCGTCGAGAATCCGGTCTTGGCAATGCTGATGTTGTATTTCCCGGGTGCGACGCTGGCGAAGATGTAGCGGCCGGTATCGTTGCTCGATGTGGTTAAGGTGATGCGGGTTGACGTGTCTGTCAGCTTGATCACCGCGCCAGCGACGACGGCGTGCTGCTGATCGGTGACGAGGCCCGACACACTTCCCGTGGAACTGGTTTGCGGCCACGCCGGCCCGCACAACAGAAGCGTCGCCAAAGCCAAGGTTCCGACGCCGGACACACGTCTCCTAAGGTAAGCCATGAATCCTCCAAAATAGTTACGTAATAGACCACTCACACCCCGCGCACGTGGCGGGCATAATGCGTGAAATTTTATTGCCATGCAAGCAGTTTGTCAAGTTAGATTCATATTCCACAGTGTTTAACAACACCACTTCTTCCTGGTGCGTTTTTCGACGGCGACGCCGAAAGCTTTTTCAAAGCGCAGCGCCATCCCAGGCGTTACGGCGCTTCTACCCTGCATCACGTTGTAAAGCTGCTGGCGCGTGATCTTCAAGGTTTTCGCCCCCTCGGCCTGATTGCCAGAGGCGCCGAAGTGGTAATTCCGGAGATCGCGGACTACGAAGTGCGTCGCGAGCTACTTCGGGCGGGCAAGGACAGAGGACTTGGCCGCTTGGACGCATTGAAAGCCATGCTCGGTTATGCGCCGATCACGATGCCCGTAATGCTGAAATGGACGCCGACATGATTCTGGCGGCGCAGGCCGGTGCTATGGATCGCAGCGGCGATCAAACAGTGGTGGCGACAACGAATGTCCGCCATCTGGCCTTGTTCTCGGTGGCACGGTTCTGGCGCCACATCGACTAATGCGACTGTGGGGCGGCGGGCAGGCCGGGTACATGGCCACGCTACAATGGAGTCACGCATGAGAGCATGGAACCGCGCGAAGCTTTTGTGGGGATACCTGGCGCGGCGATCCCGGCTGAACGCCTTGCCGGTGGAATACATCGTCGAGACCACCGCCAAGTGCAACCTTTACTGCCCCATGTGCCCGCGCGAGACTCACAAGCAGCCCAAGGCCGACATGGCCGACGCCGTTTTCGAGCGCCTGGTGTGCGAAGCCGGCTCCTCGGCCGAGCACATGATGCTGATCGGTCTGGGCGAGCCGTTCATGGACCCCGCCATCTTCCGCCGCATCGAGTTCTGTCATCGGCACAGTATTTCGACTCTGCTTTCCACCAACGGCACGTTCCTGGACGAAAAGATGGCCGTGCGGGTGCTTGAGTCCCCGCTGGAGCAGATTACTTTGAGTTTCGACGGGGCCCGGAAAGAGACCTTCGAGTACTACCGCAAAGGCGCCAAATTCGAAAAAGTGCGCGACAACTTCGTCCGCCTCGCCAAGCTGAAACACGAGCGCGGATCGAAGCTGCAAGTAGTGGTGCAGATGGTGCGCATGGAAGGTAATGCCGGCGAGGTGGACGAGTTCTTGCGCTTCTGGAGCGGTCTCGAAGGTGTCGACCAGGTCCGCATCAAGGAGGACGAAACCAACCTGATGCGGCCGGATGCGGGCCATGCCGCCGAGGATTGGAAACACCCCTGCCACTACCTGTGGCGCGGCCCGATGTACGTCAAACAGAACGGCGACGTGTATCCGTGCTGTCAGAGCTACATGCTGGACGGGGCACCGCTGGGCAACCTCGAGCGGGATTCGCTCGTCGGGATCTGGAACGGGCAGGCGATGGAAGGCATGCGGCGCCTGCACGCGGCTGGCCGCGCCGGCGAGATCGACATCTGTTCCCGATGCTGCACCACGATTCCGCACCCCGCGCTGGTGGCCGGAAGCCTGCTGCTCGACGGCCGGACGGTGCGCCGCCTGTTACCCCTGGTGGAGCGGTTGACGTATCTTTCGAAACTGCCGCGCCGTTTACTGCGGCCGCCCGCCAGGGTGGGCGGGACAGAACCGCGGACGCCGGCCCCGATCGAGAAGTAGTTTGGTGGGCGCCCCCCGGGACTTGTGGCGCACGTGCGCTAGAATGCTCCCTGCATGAAACCACCCGCCTCGGCGCGCAGTTTGGCGTTCGATATTTTGCGCAAGGTTGAAACTGGCGGCTACGCCACCGACCTTTTGCTCGAACGCACCGCCGGGATGGACAGCCGCGACGCCGGCCTGGCCACTGAAATCGTGTTCGGCGTGCTGCGCTACCGGGCGCAACTCGATTACCTGATCGCGTTGTTTTCAGGCCACGCGCGCAAGCTCGACCCCGAAGTGCGGATGGCGCTTGAAATGGGGATTTACCAGTTGCGGTACCTGGAACGGGTACCGGCCCACGCAGCCGTGGGGGAGAGCGTGGAGTTGGTGCGGCGCGCCCGCAAGACGTCGGCCTCTGGTTTTGTGAACGCGGTGCTGCGCAAGGCGCATCGCGATCCCGTGGAATGGCCGAGCCGCGAAATCGCGCTTTCCTGCCCGGAGTGGCTGCTCGCACGCTGGGAGCGGCAGTACGGCGGCGCAGCGGCCGGAGCCATCGCCCGCGCTGCGCTGGAGGAGCCGGGGAAACATTGCCACGGCGAGCGTTTCCAGGATATCGGTTCGCAATCGATCGTGCCGCTGCTCGAAATCGAGCCCGGCCAGCGCGTGCTGGACCTGTGCGCGGCGCCGGGCAACAAGACCACGCAGGCGGTGGAAGCCGGAGGGCGGGTGGTTGCCGCGGATTTGCACCTTCACCGCCTCGCGCAGGTGAAAGGAATCGCCACGGACCTGGTGCAACTGGATGCTACCCAGCCCTTGCCGTTTTCGCGGCGCTTCGAACGCATCCTGGTGGATGCGCCGTGCTCGGGTACGGGTACGCTGGCGCGCAACCCGGAGATCAAGTGGCGCCTGAAACCGGCGGACCTGGCCGACCTGGCCGGGCGGCAGCGGGCGATTCTGAGCAATGCCTTGGCTGCTCTGGCACCCGGCGGGCGGCTGGTCTACGCCACCTGTTCGCTCGAAGCGGCAGAGAATCGAGAGATAGTGGAACGGGCGCTGGCAGGGGCCCGGCGGTTCCAGGTTGCGGCCACCCATGAGCGGCTGCCGGGCCGCGATGCGGGCGACGGGTTTCTAGCCGCTGTGATAAAATCGGACGAACCCGCAAATGATTGAGATCATTCCCTCGATTCTATCCGCGGACTTCGCGCGCCTGGCAGATGAAATGACCCGCGTGGAGCGCGGCGGAGCGCGAATTCTGCATCTCGACGTAATGGACGGCCACTTCGTCCCGAACATTACCATTGGCCCGCCGGTGGTGGAGTCGCTTCGCAAGGCGACCAAGGCACATCTGGACGTACACCTCATGATCGAAAATCCGGAGCGCTACGTGACCGATTTCGTGCACGCCGGGGCGAATTCGGTTTCGGTGCATTGGGAGGCTTGCCGGCACCTGGATGGCACTCTGGAAATGATCCGGTCGGCGAAAGCCATGGCGGGGGTGGTGCTGAATCCGGCCACGCCGGTGGAGGTGTTGGAAGACGTGCTGCATGTGGCCGACTACGTGCTGCTGATGAGTGTCAACCCCGGCTTCGGAGGCCAGAAGCTGATTCCGTACGTATTGGAAAAAGTGCGAAAGCTGGCGGAGATGAGGCGGGTGAAGCGGTTGGCGCTGCCCATCGAAATCGATGGCGGCGTGCATCCGGAGAACCTGGCGGAAGTGGTGCGGGCGGGGTGTGACTGGATCGTCACAGGTTCGGCGATCTTTCACAGCCCGGACGCCGAGGCCACCGTGCGCCGCATGCGGGAAATCGCCGCGCAGGCGACCGCGGTTCGGGTGTGAAATAGGAAGAATGGAACGGGGAATCGCAATGGTTTCAAGAGCCTTACGGACGGCCGCGGTTGGCGCGGCGCTGGCTACCATGGTTATCGCGCCGGCTTGCAGCAAGAAAGTCTATATCAATCCCATCGCCAAGGATACGCAGCAGCCGGATAAGGTGCTGTTCGACACTTCCATCGCCGACATCCAGCACGGCCGCTATGAGCGCGCTCGGCTGACGCTGCAAACGCTCATGAACACCTACGACACCAGCGAGTATCTGGCCAAGGCGAAGCTGGCGGTTGCGGATAGCTGGTTCCGGGAGGGTGGCGCGCACGGACTGGCGCAGGCGGAAGCCGAATACAAGGACTTCATCCTGTTCTATCCACAGATGGAGGAATCGGCCGAGGCGCAGGAAAAGGTCTGCCAGATGCAGTACGACCAGGTCGACAAAGCCGACCGCGACAACCTGCACGCCCGTCGCGCCCTGGACGAATGCCGCACCATGCTGGCGCAATATCCGAATTCCAAGTTTGCGCCGGCGGCCCAGCAATACTTGCGCAACACGGAGGAAGTGCTGGCGGAGGGTGAGAACAAGGTCGGCACGTTCTACCTGGGCAAGGGCAGTTTCCCGGCCGCCACCAACCGCTTCCAGGCGATGACGGACCAGTATCCGCTCTATAGCAAGGGCGCGGACGCGCTGTGGGACATGGCCGAAGGCTATCATCACATGGGCGACAATTTCGAGAACCAGGAAGCCGCCGCCTATACCAAGATCGTGCAGGAATACCCGCTCAGCGCGCACGTGGCGGACGCCAAAGCCAAGCTCACCGCCATGCACCGCCCGGTGCCGGAGGCCGACCCGGTAGCTTATGCGCGCGAAAAGTTCGAGCAGCAGAACCGGCTGAAGCGTTCGCTATTGAGCAAGGCGACCGGGCCTTTCATTGGCAGGCCGGACGTAACGCTGGCAGCCCGCTCGGGCACGCCGCAGATGACCGATTTCACGCCTTATGTCCCGGTGAGTGTGCCGCAAGTAGCGGGGATGGGCGACAACACGGTCACCGCCGGCCAGGGCGGCGGTACAGGCGGCTCGGATGTCAGCGCGGGCACGGTCGGATCCGACAAGTCGCTGATTGAAACGCAGCCGGACGCGCGCGAAGGCGGACCGGCGGCTACTCCGGCCGCCAACACGATTTCGCCGAAACCGTCGGATGCGAAAAATGCCACCGCTCCGCCGCCGGCGATAGCCGGACCCAAGCCTCTGCCCCAGAACCACACCGGCAACCTGACCCCCAAGCAACAGGCGCGGCTGCTGAAAAAGCAGCAGGACGCGATGCGGAAAAAGCAGGAAACGCAGGCCAAAGCGAAAAAGAGACAGCAGGACGAGGAAGACCGGAAGAAAAAGAAGAGCGGACAGCCGGCCGACACCCAGTCCGGACAGGCGAATCCGGCCAATTCGACGAATTCCGCAACAACCGCTCCGCCAACCACCGGCAAGCAATGAATCGTGTCTTGCTGGTTGACGACAGCCCGCACGCGCAGCGTATGGGCGAGCGGATCCTGAGCGACGAGGGATTCGAAGTCGTCACCGTGAGCAATGCGGATGCGGCGCTGGTACGCCTGGAAGACGTGGATCCGGACGTGATCGTGGCCGACACGGTGATGCCGGGGCGGACCGGCTACGAAATTTGCCAGTACGTGAAGCTGAGTCCGCGCCATCGGCACGTGAAGGTGATTCTCACAGCCGGCGTCTTGGAACCTTTCGATGAAGAGCGGATCCGGCAGGCCGAAGCCGACGGGTCGCTCAAGAAGCCGTTCGAGGCCAGCGCGCTGGTGGGGCTGGTGCGGCCGTTGGCGGATGCGTCCGCCGCGGCTCGCGCCAATGCGGCCGCCGCCAAGCCTGCCAGCCAGGCTGTTTCCAAAGTGCCCGTCGCGCCCGCCGCACCTTTCATCGCGGTGGTGGACGCCGAACAGGTGCGCGCGGCGGTGACGGTTGCCCTCGACGCATCCATGGCCAATATGGTGGACGAGATTTCGCGCCGCGTGATTGCCGCCCTAAACGTGCGCAAGCACGAAACGCCGGCCTCGGCGCCGCCCTACGCGCCCATTGCACCCGAGCAACCGCGCGTGGCCCAACCGCCGCCGGCGCTCCGCGCCGACGCCGTGCGGCGCATCACTCCGGTGCGCACCCGCCATACTTCCGGTTCCTTTGTCAGTCTCGATATCAACCGCCCCGATCCCGAGTGACCTATGCCCGATAACAGCTTCGACGTGGTTTCCAAGATCGAAATACCTGAAGTCATGAATGCCGTGCAGCAGACTCAGAA
>JBEKZL010000151.1:0-18547 GCA_049509915.1 Bryobacteraceae bacterium
ACTCTCGACCTCCACGTTCGCCTGGAACACGACCTGGCGGCGCTGGTCCATAAAGAAGCGGCCATCACCTTCGCCACCGGTTTTCAAGCCAACTACGCCGCCCTGTCGGCGCTCACCGACAAGGGCGACGTGATGTTGTGCGACCACAACCTGCACGCCAGCCTGGTGGAGGGTGCCATTCGCTCTCCCGCCCGCACGGCCCGCTTTCGCCACAACGACCTCGAGCACTTCGAGCGATGCCTTGAAAACTGCCCGCCCGAGGAGCGCATTCTCATCGTCTCGGAAGGCGTCTTCAGCATGGAGGGCGACATCGCCGACCTGCGCGGCATCGTCCGCCTGGCCAAGCCCTACGGCGCGCGCGTGTACGTGGATGAAGCCCACGGCATCGGCGTGCTGGGAGCTACCGGTGCCGGCGCGGCCGAGCACCTGGGCGTGCTCGACGACGTCGATATCGTGATGGGCACGTTCAGTAAGTCGCTGGCCTCGGTCGGCGGCTTCATCGCGGGCGAGCGCTCGGTGATCGACTACCTCAAGCACACCGCCCGGCCGTTCGTGTTCTCCGCCAGCCTGCCGGCCGCTTCGGTCGCCGCCGTCGGCGCCGCGCTGGAAATTTTGCGCAAGGAGCCGGAGCGCCGCATTCATCTGCTGCGGATTGCCCAGTACCTGCGCGATGAGCTCACCGCCAAGGGGTTCGCCGTCCTCGCCGGGGAAACCGCCATTGTGCCCGTGGTGATTCGCGAAGAATTGGACCTGTGCCGTCTGTGCAAGATGCTGCTCGAAGAGGGTATTTACACCAACCCGGTGCTGCGGCCGGCGGCGGCGCAAAACCTGCTGCGCATTTCCTGCACCGCCGCGCACACCGAAGAGCACGTCGACCGCCTGGTATCCACCCTGGTCCGCGTGGCCAAGAAGCTGGATATCGAGCCGTAGCGCCAGTACCACACCTGCTCACCTGTGGGGCAGGCGCTTTCGCCTGCCCGCCAATGTCCCGTAGCGCCGGCGATCTTGTCGCCGGTGCCTCTCTCTGCAACTTGTCCACAGGCGTGGTGTCTATTGATTGGGGACAAAACGTGTCGCTGCGCACAGGGCGAATCTTGTCGGTCTTGGTGCTGTGCCTGTGCTGCTCAATCTGCGGACGACGTACGGTTGCGAGAGGCTTCATGCTTGACCTGGCTGCCGCTCCTGCGGCCGAGTGTTGCGGAGACGGCAGGCAAATCGTCGTTGCCGCTATCGCCGGGAACAGGGTAAAGTTGAACGCGGAACCCGATGTGCCGGTCGACGAGGGCGTTTCAAGGCTGCGGGATGTCTTGAGCACCCACGCCGAGAAGGTGGTGTGGATCAAGGGTAGCCCGGGCATTACCTGGGGAGAGTTCATGAATCTGGTGGACGATGTCTGGCCGGACACGGAGATACTGAGCCTCCTCACTCCTCCAGTTGAGGCGCTGGTGATCGAGCGGCGTAGTTGCCTAGACACCTCTTGCGCCGTTGGTGGGAGTGTTGCTGACCGCCGCGACTGCGCGAAGCTCGCCGAGTTCCATCACTAAGCCGACGGCACCGGCCTCACCCCTTGAGTGACACCCCGAAATACCCTCGCGGCCAAGAGTTATCATATCGGTCGTGCGAATTTCCGCCATTGTGCTGGCCGCTCTCCTGGCCGCGGGCGCCGGCCCTGCCCGTTCCCAGCAGGTCGAACTGATTCAAAACGTCTCGGCCCGCGCGGGACAATCCCTGAACGGTCCCTGGCAGTTTCTGATCGATCCCTACGATGCCGGGTACGTAGATTTTCACCTGAACCCGCTGAAGGACGGCGGCCTCGGCGCGGGGCGCGAACCGGGCGGCATCGGCGACAAATTCGAGCTCGGATTCCTTCCCGCCGCGCCCACCCTTCAAGTTCCCGGCGATTGGAATACCCAGCGGCCGGAGTTGCTCTGGTACGAAGGCATTCTGTGGTTTCGCCGCGAGTTCACCTATTCGGCCCAATCCGGCCATCGCCAGTTCTTGTGGTTCGGCGCCGCCAACTATCGGGCGATCGTCTTTCTGAATGGCGAGAAGTTGGGCGAGCATGAAGGCGGCTTCACCCCGTTCCAGTTCGAAACCACCGGCAAACTCAAACCCGGCCGCAACGTGGTCATTGTCCGCGTGGACGATTCGCGCCATCCCGACGCCATCCCGCCCACCATGACGGACTGGTTCAACTACGGCGGACTGACGCGCGACGTCCGCCTCGTCGACGTGCCCGAGACTTTTGTCGAGGACTATTTCGTGCAGCTCGAAAAAGGCTCCCAGCGCCACGTGTCCGGTTGGGTGCACCTGAACGGACCGCGCGCACGAGGGAAGGTCACGATCCGCATTCCCGATGCCGGCGCAACGGTCGAGGCCGAAACCGACGCCAATGGAATGGCACATTTCAGCCTCGACGCCACTTTGTCACTCTGGTCGCCCGACAATCCCAAGTTGTACGAAGTCGTGGTGGAAGCCGGGACGGATCGCGTCGCCGACCAGATCGGTTTCCGCACCATCTCCGTTTCCGGCTCGAAGATTCTGCTCAACGGCAAACCCATTTTCCTGCGCGGCGTGGCCATTCACGGCGAAGCCCCGTTCCGCTCCGGCCGCGTATACTCGGAAGCCGACGCGCGCACCTTGCTCGAGTGGGCCAGGGAGCTCGGCTGCAATTACGTCCGCCTGGCGCACTATCCTCACGATGAAGTCATGACCCGCCTGGCCGACCGCATGGGCCTGCTGGTGTGGTCCGAAGTGCCGGTCTACTGGGCGGTGCAATGGGAAAACCCGGCCGCCTACGCGAAGGCCGAGCGCATGCTCACGGAGATGATTACGCGCGACAAGAACCGGGCGTCCATTGCGCTGTGGTCGGTGGCCAACGAGACCCCGCTGGGCGATGCGCGCACCAAGTTTCTGGCGGGCCTGGCCGCCAAGGTGCGTGAACTCGATTCCACCCGCCTGGTCACCGCCGCAACCCTGCCCCACACCAGCGGCAATACCACCACCATCGACGACCCGCTGGGCCAGCATCTCGACGTGCTGGGCTTGAACGAATACATCGGCTGGTACGATGGCGGCCCGGACAAGGTCGACGCCATGAGTTATGCCACGCCCTACGACAAGCCGCTGATCATGAGCGAATTCGGAGCCGGAGCCGTGTTCGGCACTCACGGCGCCGAAACCACGCCGTGGACCGAAGAATACCAGGCCGACATCTACCGCCGGCAGGTAGCCATGTTCAACCGCATCCCCTTCCTGTCCGGCACCTCGGCATGGGTACTGGTGGACTTCCGCTGCCCCCGCCGGTTCCTGAGCGGCATTCAGGATTACTACAACCGCAAAGGCTTATTGAGCGACCGCGGCCAGAAGAAACAAGCCTTCTACGTGCTGAGGGATTACTACCTGGAGAAAGCCAAGAAGTAACTGCGCTGGTCGGCAGGCGCGCTTATGGTAATGTCTGGATATGGGTGACGCCGCTACGCCCCTCGACGGCTTGTTTGAGCCTTTCAGCCGCTGCTTCGACGCCGAGTCCGCTCAGCGAGTGGCTGAATTCCGTGTGGATCCCGCCGTCCAGAAGCGGATCGATGTTCTTGCCGAGCGGGCCAACGGCGGCGCGCTCAGTGACGAAGAACGGGCCGAATACGAGGCCTTCGTCAATGCAGCCGATTTCATCGCTATTTTGAAGCTCAAGGCGAGGCGGCATCTGAAGCCCGAACTCACTTAGCGATGGATGCCGCGACGCGAGACTTCGTCCGGCGGCGCGCCGACAACCGTTGCGAATATTGCTTGCTTCAGCAGGAATATTGCGACTTGACGCACCACATCGAGCATATTCTGTCCAAACAACACGGCGGCCTCGATGAGGTCGGGAACCTCGCCCTGGCTTGCCATCGTTGCAACCTTCGAAAAGGACCCAACCTCGCCGGTATCGACCCGGTGACTGGGGAGCTTGCGCCCCTCTTTCACCCGCGGCGTAACGAGTGGGATGAGCACTTTCTGTTTCGTGGGGTGAGGATCGAGGGCCGTACGCCGGCGGGCCGGGCAACGGTACGCCTACTTGCAATGAACGAGGCCCGCCGCCTCGAACTCCGGTCCGAGTTGCAGGCGAGCGGGCTGCGACCACATTGAGTTTGCTCGGACCCTGCTACGATCGACTGCAGATGGACTTCCACACAGGCAGACACCTATGGCTTCGTGTCGGATCTGATGAGATACGACCTCGAAGTAGTCCCCGGCGTGGGACGCCTCCTCGAACACTGTAGCGGCCTCTGCCCATCCGCCGCCTGGGAACAAGTCGCGGCACTGGATTTCGCGGGCGACCTGGATTATCTGAAGCGCTGGCTACGCGATCTCCTGGAAACCGAAACGCCCGAAGAGAACATCGTGGCCTTTTGGTTCGGAATTTTCGACGATGGCGGGCCCGGTGAAGCGCCTTTCGCCCGGCTGTACCTTGCAGGATCAGAGTCTTACGATCCCGAAGACAAGACCTCTGAATGGGCATGTTCCCCGGTGTACTTTCCGGACGGGCGCTACGCGGATTCCCAGGTTCTCCGCTCGATGTCGACGATGCTGGGCACGGCCGGCGAGGGGGCCTCATGGCTGGGTTCGTACGTTCTGCCCCTCGGGTACGCAAGTCTGGCCGTGGCAGCGATGTGCCGCCAACTTCCGCGTGATCTTCTGCTCGGGCGCCGCCCCGCCGGGGCGGTGGCCGTCGGCTTCGACTCCGGCGACTCCATTACTCTTCCGGCGATCAGTCGGCAGGATACACCCGTCTGACCTGCGATCCAAATGCCGGATCGGCGCTGGGGTTGTACTCCGTGCTCCCGCACGGCCGGCATTGACCTGTGTCACAGGTATAGCTCGGCGCGAAAACGACTGGACGAAAGCGACAGGCCAGGAGGCTGTCCTACTTCACCCCATATAACCGCCGCTCCACTATATACTCCCAAACCGCATCCGGTAGCCCGTCCGGCCTCACTCCCTCGGCCAACGTCCGGCGAATTTCCGAAGACGAGATATCCAGGTCCAGGCTGTCGATACGCTCCACGCACGCTTCGGGCGGCACGTCGTAGCGATGGCCGGGGCGGCTGACGACCAGAAACCGAACCGCCCGCGCCACGTCCCGCCAGCGATGCCAGGACCGGATCTCGGCGAAGGCGTCGGCGCCGATCAGGAAATACAATTCATCGGACGGGGCGAGGGTGGCGCGCACTTTTTCAATCGTGTCGATGGAATAGTTGCAGCCGCCGCCCTGCTCGATGCGCGACACAAAAAAACGCTCGTCGCCGGCGCAGGCCAGTTCGGCCAGGCGGACACGGTCCTCGTAACCGGCTCGGGTCGCTCCGCTTTTGTGCGGCGGATGGGCGGCGGGGACGATCCAGACGCGGTCCAGACGGAGTTCGGCGGCGGCTTGCGAGGCTACCGCCAGGTGCCCGCCGTGAATCGGGTCGAACGTGCCGCCAAAAATTGCCAGCCGCAAGTCAGACGCGCTCGATTTTGACCGAGTTGACGCGCACTTCTTTCAGCGGACGGTCCTGGGAATTGCGCGGTAGCTCGGAGATCTTCTTGACGATGTCGTAGCCTTCGGTGACCTCGCCGAACACGGTGTGCTTTTTGTCCAGCCAGGAAGTTGCCGCCACGGTGATGAAAAATTGGCTGCCATTGGTGTTCGGGCCGGCGTTGGCCATGGAAAGCATACCGGGCTTGGAGTGCTTGAGATCGGCGTGGAATTCGTCTTCGAAGCGGTAACCGGGGCCGCCGCGCCCGGTGCCTTCCGGGTCGCCGCCCTGCACCATGAAATTCGGGATAACGCGATGGAACACGGTGCCGTCGTAAAAGGGCTTGCCGGTCTTGGCTCCCTCCGCGAGGCCGACAAAATTTTCGACCGTTTTGGGCGCCTGATCGGCGAACAGCTTGATCTTGAAACTGCCTTCGGTGGTATCGAAGATGGCGTAGGTTTCCTGTGACATCAACGCGATTGTAGCAGTGGGCGGGAAGTGCCGTAGATTTGGCGGATGAGCGGGTGGATGGCGGCGGGGGCCAGGTGCTGCCAGGGTTCGCCGACGGCGGCGCGGCGGCGAATCTCGGTGGCGGAGACATCCTCGAAGCAGGGGTCGAGCGGCAAAACGTCAATCGAAGACTGCCAGTCCAGTGGAGGCTGGTACGGACCGCCGCGAGCCGCCACCAGGAGCCGAAATTCGCGCCGCATGGCTTCGGCGGCGCCGGGCGAGCCGTAGTCCCAGGTGGCGATCCGCTCGGCGGCGTCGCGGCCGCACACAAAGACCACGTCCAGCGCATCGCCGAGTGCCGCCCGGCACTCGCGCGCAATTTCCAAATAGAGGCCGCCCTCACTGGTGGCTACCGACAACTGCCGGTGGTTGGCGGCCACCTGGGCGAGCATTTCCAGACGCTGATCCAAGCTAGCGCCGGAATAGCCTTTATGGGGAAACTGTCGCGGCAGCACCAGAACTATGTGATCCAGGACTCGGAGAGCTGCTTCGGCCAAAGCCAGGTGAGCGTTGGTAACCGGGTTAAAGGTACCGGGGAGCACGCCCAATTTGCCACTATTTACAGCGGGAATGCGCAAGAACTTCATAGTCGGCGCCGCCTGAAATGAGGATTTGTGGGTCTTAATACGCAGATGTAGCCGTCGGCGCCCAGCGTGGTGTGCGTGATTTGACCCAGACAAGATAGGACGGGCAGCAATTTGCTATCTAAAAACACCAAGGGCGCGAGACTGCTCTCGCGCCCTTGGTAGTGACAGCGCTTAAGCAGCGTTTGGCAGCAGTTCGTCGAGGCTGTCACCCGGCTCGGGAGAGAACTCGTGCCGGTCGGCCGCTTCCTGGCAGCGAATGCAGTATTTGGTCCACGGCACCGCATCCATGCGTTTGGGTTTAATATCCTCTTCGCAGTGCATACAAACGCCGTAACTGCCGTCTGCAATTCTGGCGAGGGCACTCCTGACGTTCCGCAGGAGGTTCGATTCGCGATCCAGGTTGCGAATTGCCAATTCGCGTTCGCCGGCTAATTGGACTTCGTCAAGTGCATCGGGAGTCTTTTCGATTGCGATGTCTTCGCGGTTCCGAAGGCCGTGCGCCAATTCGTCGCGCTTCTTTTCGAGCACCGCTTTGTATTTTGCAAGATCGGTCTGGTTCATTTTACTTCTCCTTCTAGAGCCGGTCGGATTATTGTTTTAGTTTCTTTCCCTTGGCTCATTCCTCTTCGCGCCACTTCGCTACAGTATAGACGACTAAACAAACCAAAAGTTTCAGCCGGAATGGTCGCTCAATAGGGCTACTCGGTGAATCATACCATTCAGTTCCGTCGTCACGGCAATTCTCCTAAGCAATTTCACTGCCAGGATCCCGCCCTGACCCTATCGACGCCGCCGGCGGTAAATCCCTGGTCAGCTTTCCCATTCATATCGGCGGTATTTTGTCTTTTCTCTTGTGGAAACCACGGATTCATACTCTCATTTTTTTTCAAGCCGCAGGCGATTTCCTGTCCGACACAGCCCAAGTGCCAAAATTGACGAGTCGGGTGACGGAATTTGAGCAGTCGCCGACAACAACCGCGTCGTTGGAAGACGCTCTCCATGTCGCTGATTTCGCACCCTCCGGCGGGGCACCGGTTGACAACCGGCGGGCGGAACCGCCTGCCCCACCTCAGCGGATGGCGATCAAGCCGAACGACATGCCCAGATCGCGATAGTCGCCGGGAGCCCGAAAAGTGCGGTTAACGCTCAAATCCACAGCGACTTGCTGTTTCCCCACGAGGTTGTCGGGGAGGCTGAAACGGAACTCGAAATCGTTAGCGGCGATTCTGGCAGTCCCCACAGCCACCCCTCCCACGGCAACCTGCATTGCCAAGGGCCCCTCCCTCAACTGCTGGCTGGTCACCGATCCGGTCAGATAAAGCGCCATGCCGCGTTTGGGCGGCCCACTCATGGTTACCGAGGCCCGCGCGGGCATCCAGCGATGATCTACCTCGATCGGATACCAACCAGGGCTCAGAAGATTCGAGATGAGTGGATCGGACGGATCGATACGCAAAGGCAGCTCACGGGAGTGGGGCTGGGATGCATAACGCGTGGTGATATTTCGGAGTCGTGGACCTCGGACGTCATAGACGAGAGCCCGGCCAGCGGCCAGAGCATCGGCAAGAACGCTGCCGCTCACCAGAAACTCGCCCATATCGCCGATGTCTTCATGGGCTTCGATGTGGGCGGCGCTTTCCGGAGTGATATGAAGATGCTGGATGCCGAGCAGGTAAGAAGCGTGGTCGCGGACAGCGTGCCAGAACAGCTCATTATCGACGCCATCCAGCACCAGTTGTTGGCCGGGGTGGAGTTGATGGGCGCCGGCAAGGCCTTCCACCAGGTTGCGAGCACGGACGGTGACCCTATAGCTCCAGCGGGAGGCGGTGCGCATCTCGGGCACCACCGTAAGAAGATAAGCGACCGCACCGGCATAGGCCGCCAATTTGAAAGCCGGTCCGCGGCGCCAGGCGCTCACCACCGCCCAGGCGCCCAGCCAGCACAGGCCGATGACCGGCAGGTAGGGGTAATACTCCATTGCATGGTCGCGAAGTGGCAGTACGGGAGCGACCACCAGGGAGAACCATGCCAGGCAGAACGCGGCGGCACGGCAGCCGGCGCGCCATCGGTCCGCCGCGAATACCACCAGGCCAACGCTCAACAGCGCTACGAGCGCCTCCAAGAGCCAACGCGGGGTGCCGTAGGAGGAGCGAAGATAGACCGGCCCTACAGACCACGTCCAATAACGAACCAGCGTAGTTAGGAGGCTGGCGGGTGAGAAGTGCATGGCGTAGTCGCCGGCCGCAACCGGCGGCGCCACGGCGCGATGGATCAGGTAGTAGGCCACCGAAACCGGCGCCATGGAGAGCGTCCGCCGAAAATAGCGCGGGGCGCAAGCGAGCGCGTAAGCAGCCGCCACGGCGGGATAAACAATCATGACTTCGAGCGAGCCAAAACCCAGTACAAAGACCAGCCACTGGGCGATCCAGTAGCGGAGGCGGGCAGTTTCGAAGTAGCGCACCAGCAATGCCAGGGCGGCCAGCAGAAACAGCCCGCACTGCACCTGGTTGTAAGCCGAAACCCAGCCGAGGGGTATGGCGGTGGACGAGTTCGCCATCCAGAACAGGGTCGCCAGCCATCCGGCGGCGGCGCTGCCGCTGAGACGCCGCCCGATCCAGGCTACCAGAATCAGGCTGGCGAACTGGGTGGCGAAGATGACGAGGCGGTATGGCACCGCGTCGAGGCCGAACAGGCTGTAGCCGGCCATGAAAAAGGCCCGTTCGCTCCAGGGACGGATGGTGCCCTCCGCCAGAGGCAGGAATAGGGCGCGAAAGAAGGTATCCCAGGTGTAGACCCCGCGCGTCAGCCCCAGCCAGGCGAAATCGTCGGTGCGGAACCAGGCCCGAAAATCGTACCCATGGAGCGCCAGGCAAACCAGCGGCGGGCTCAGCCAATAGGCCGCCGCGCCAGCTAAAGCCCGCGCACGGCTCATTTAGGACCGAGGGCGACCGAGGCGGCGACGACCCCCAATTCGCGCCGCTCGGCGCCGGCCGGCGGCATGGCTTTGTCGAGGGCAAAATCGATTCGCACCGATTCGCCGGCGATGGCGCTAGCCGGGATATCCCGCTTGAAGGTGTAGGCGCCGGACTTGGTGTAGGTTTCCGGAGGCAACGCCGTCCCCTCCACGGAGGCCTTCAAGGTAACCGTGTGGAGCTTGTCGATGACCGGGTCGGGCACGGAAAACTGCAGCGAGAGGACAGCGCCGCGCTGCGCCGCGGCGGCAGGCGGACGGAGCAGCACGGAGAACTGCCTCGCCGTCCAGCGCCATGCATTGTTCTCGATGGAGTAGAAGCCACTGACGAGCTGCGGCGCGAGTTTGGGATCGTTCATGGGCACGGCGGAAACCAGGCGCGGGGCGTCCGCTTCCTCAACGGTGGGTTGCACCTGTACTTTCTGGTCACGCTTGCAGCCGGGTGAGAGCAGCGCGGCGCCCAAGACAAGGGCCGCCGCCAGGCGCGGGGGCGAATTCAAAATGAAGGGTTGCATCAGTCTCCGGTTTTTTCCACTTGCACAAGGCAGCTATAGAAAGTTGGCCCGCCGCCCATATCAGTTAAACGTTCGGACACCAGCGCGTTGGCGCTGCGGCCGCCGGGCGACCGTTTGGCCCAGCGCACGGCGGGCGCCGAAACCACGCCGGACCGGACGCTGTCGTCGACCCGCGCCACCAGCAGGCACGAGCCTCGCCCATTGAACACGCGCACCGCCTCGCCGTCGCGGATGCCGCGCGGAACCGCATCGGCGGCGGCCAGGTGGAGGGTGGCGGAGGCGCGGTCGGCACCGTCGCGATTGCCGAAGGTCGAGTTCATGCCGTCGTCGCCCTTGGGGGTGATCATCTCCAGCGGGAATTGGCGGCGTTGATCCGCGTCGCCGTGACGCGATTCCACCGGCGGCTCGTAAGCCAGTGTTTCGGCTCTGAAATGACACTTGCCGTCGACAGTGCCGAAGCCTCCGTTGGCGAAAGGCAAGAAAGGCTCGGGTAAGCGAAGGCGGACGAAGCGGTCGCGCTCCAGCTCTTCCAGGGTGATGCCGGCGACGAATGGATGCCGGGAATCGAGCAGGGTGCGGATGAGATCGTCGTCGGACTCCTCAAAACAGGGCTCATGGAAACCCAGGCGGGCGGCAAGGGCGCGGAACACGTCCTGGTTGGAGCGGGATTCGCCGGCGGGAGCCACGGTGGGGCGGGCCAGTTGCAGGTAATAGTGGCCGTAAGCCAAGTACAGATCGGTATGTTCCAGAAAAGTGGTGGCGGGCAGGAGAATATCGGCGTAGTCGGCGGTATCGGTCCGGAACTGCTCCAGCACCACGGTGAACAAATCCGGCCGCGCCAGACCGCGCAAGACGGCATTCTGATCGGGCGCGATGGCGGCAGGGTTGGAATTGTAGACCACCAGCGCCTTGACGGGGGGATTATCCAAAGTGGTGAGGGCGCTGCCCAGCAGCGACATATTGACGATGCGCGCGGGGCGGCCCAGGGCGATGTTCTGCAAATCGGAGCGCTCCAGACCTTCGCGGTTGAGGGCGAATGCCTGCGAAGTGGAAAGCTGCAAACCGCCGCCGACGTCCCTCCAGGAACCGACCAGGGCGGGCAACAGGGCGATGGTGCGAACGGCCATGGCCCCCCGCTCGCTGCGCTGCACGCCATAATTGAGGCGAATGGCGGCGGGGCGGGTGGTGGCGTACTCACGCGCCAGGGCGGCGATTTCGGCGGCGGGAATGCCGGTCAGTTCGGCGGCGCGGGCGGGGGTCCAATCACGGACGCGCTCGCGCAATCCGGCGAAGCCTTCGGTGTGGGCGGCGACGTAATCGGCATCATGCAGATTTTCGCCCACAATGACGTGCATCATCGCCAGAGCGAGCGCGGTATCGCTGCCCGGATTGATGAAGAAGTGCTTGTCGGAGGCTACGCCGGTACGGTTGCGGCGCGGATCGATGGTGTAGAGTTTGGCGCCGTTGCGGCGCGCCTCCACGATAAACGGCCAGAGATGCACGTTGGTGCCGAGGATATTGGCGCCCCAGGCGAGGATCAGGCGGGAGTGGCGGAATTGTTCGGGCTCGGTGCCGAGGCGAATGCCGAGGGCTTCGGTAAGGCCGGCGCCGCCGGCAGAGGAGCAGATGGTGCGGTCCAGACGGGAAGCGCCCAGGCGATGGAAGAAGCGGCGGTCCATGCCGGAGCCGTTCAGCAGCCCCATGGTGCCGGCATAGCTGTAAGGAAGAACCGATTCCGGCCCGAAATCGCGAACGGTTTCCCCCAGACGTCCGGCGATGGTATCGAGAGCGTCGTCCCAGCCGATGCGCTCGAATTTGCCCTCACCTCTCCTGCCGATTCGCCGTTGGGGATAAAGCAGGCGGGAAGGCGCATATTGGCGATCGAGGTACTGCGCCACCTTGCCGCAGAGGAAGCCGCGGGTTATGGGATGAGTGGCGTCGCCCCGCAACCTGACGGCCTGGCCACCATCCACCGTAACCGCGAGCGAGCAGCAATCCGGACAATCCAAAGCACAAACGGAATGGCGGAGTTGGGGCATTAAAGTCGATTATAGCCCGGGCCTTTCCCATCGCCCGCCAGAGTGGGAAAACTCGCACCCGGGGCCAAGCGGTCTCAAGCCGTTGTGCATTGTTGTGCAGGCTCTTTGTGTCTCACCGCAGGGGTTCACCCCAAGCCGTTGTGCAGTTTTGTGCAACTTTATGCGGCTTTTGGGCATGATCGGCCGCCGGTACCGGAAGGACTCATGGGACCCGAAGCCTATTGGATTCAACCGGACATTCGGCGGCGCCCACATCGGAAGTACCACTAGGATGCCCCGATTTCGCCAAATTGTTGGGACCGTACCTGCAGGGTACGTGCATGACTCGGAAACGGGTTTGGATTCTCGCAGACTGAAAGTGTAACCAGGGAGAAGCCAGCCATCATGATCAAGACCGATTGGATGTTCGCCGCGCTGCTATTGGGAGCTACCATGCCCTTGAACGCGACGTCGCTGTTCACGTACACCTTCGAAACCGCCAGTGCCAATCTGGGTGAAAGCCATAGCTACGGCACCGCGCCATACGACATTACGGTTTACGGTTATGACGGCACGTCGACGAGTTCGCTCAATACGGCGGCGGAACTTTCCGAGACGACGAGCGGCCTGGGCTTGGCGGGGAGCCACAACCTGGTTACGACCAGCGATTTCGTGACCGTTGATTTTGCCGATCCGGAGACGCTGCAGGGGGCAACGGCGGACTTTGAAGTGGGCGATCTGTCGAGCGGCGAAGGCTGGGAACTGTTCGGGTCGGACACGCTGGGCGAACTGGGAACGCCGATCACGTCGAACACGGCCGGTTGGGGTACGGCGGCCAACGCGTGGGAGACGATTCCCAACCTGGCGGACTACACCTATTATTCGTTGCAGGCGGTGAAGCTTCCGGGTTACGGCCAGATGATCGCCAATTGCGGGACGTCCTCGGCGGGCCTCACGCTGCGGGTTGTTCAGGTAGCGGGGGCAAGCGCGGCACCCACGCCGGAACCGGCGAACTGCGTGTTGGTGGGACTGGCGCTGATTGGGCTGAGCCTGGGTACTCGCCGGTTGTGTTCGCGAAGAGGTTAAACGTAGCCGGCTTCCCTATCCTCCTCTACGGGAAGCAGGCAGGCCACGGCCAACTGTCCGCTATTCTTGGCTTCAAAGGGGAACTTTTCCGGCAATCCGGGCAATCTCTTAGTGAACGGAGGTTTTGGACCGGATGAAAAAACTGCTGGGTATCGGGATACTGGCGGGAGCGGTGCTTTTGGCGCAAGGCCCACCGCCGCGAGGACAGCACGGCGGTTTCGGTGGACCGGGTCAGGAATTCTTTGGTATGCGCGGCGAGATGGGGGCCGGCGTGACCGGAGCGCCTTTCTCCGGTACGCAAACGACCGTCCATACCCAGGTACTGGCGAATGGCAACTCGATCCAACGGCAGGAGCAGACCACTCTGTCTCGCGACAGCCAGGGGCGAGTGCGGGCGGAAACTATCCGTACCGGGCCGAACGGGCAAGGCAGCCGTACCATGGTAGAGATCGCCGATCCGGTGGCGGGAGTGAGGCGGATGCTGAATGCGCAGAATAAGACCGCCGTCGAAACCACGCTGCCGGTGCGCCAGAATCGCGGCAATCGTTCCGGGACCCCGCGGCCCAATGCCGCCGGGCGGCAGAACCTGGATTCAGCCAACATCGCGAGGGAAGATCTGGGCACCCAGACCATCAACGGCGTGGCCGCCACCGGCACGCGGGTGACCCACACGATTGCAGCCAACACCATCGGCAACGCGCAGGCGATTCAGATTGTGCGCGAAACCTGGATGTCGCCGGACCTGAAGGTCCCGGTGATGGTGAAAACGACCGATCCGCGTTTCGGAACCACGGTGACGCAGCTTACCAACGTCAGCCGCGCGGAGCCTGATGCTTCGCTGTTCCAGACCCCCGCCGACTATACGGTCACCAAGGGACGTGGTCCTTCGGCACGCGGCGGCCGTCCGCCCGTTCAATAGTTTTGTAGCAGCCCGCACAGCACGATCCCCGTTGGCCGCGGCGCTTGGCGCGCCGCGGCGTTTTTTTTTGACGGAGGACGAAGCCATCGACCGGACGGACGGCGCACTCGAAACCCTTTTCCGCTCCGCCATTCAAAACGATTCGGGTAGAGATTGGGACGAAAGACCGAAATGCGGCTATCATGAGTGGCTTAGGACACGTTTCGATTGCGAGCACTTTGATGCCAACCAACACCGATTCAAGCTTTCTGACCAGGTTGGACCCGCCGGACCAGACTGGCGCGGAGGGTCACCGGTTTATCCCCGACGACGGAGTCGCGGCGGTTTCCACCCAGCCATCCCAGGCTGAGAGCGTCCGTAGGAAATTCGAGGTCTTCATCGTCGACTCCGCGGATGTGTCGCATGGGGAAGACGACAACATCGAGCGGGAGGTTTTGCAGGACTGCGCGGACGTGCGACTGCTTCGATTGCGCTCCGAAGAAGAGTTCATGCCCTATGCGAGTCACGCCGACGCCATCATTCTCTGGCACCACTTACAATTCACTTCCTCCCTGTTTGGCAACCTCTCCAGGACACGGCTGATCGTGCGCAACGGCGTGGGCTACGATAACGTCGATATAGCCGCGGCCGGCGCGAGAGGCATTCGCGTGGCGAACGTGCCGGATTACGGCACCGAAGAGGTGGCCGACCATGCGATCACCTTGACTCTGGCGCTCATCCGCCAGTTGAAACCGCTGATGGCCGATGTGTCGCAGGGAGGCTGGGAGTGGCGGGCCGGGGTGAATTGCAGGAGAATTCGCGGCCGTGTTTTCGGAGTCGTCGGCTGCGGCCGCATCGGCACGGCGGCGGCCTTGCGCGCGAAAGCGTTCGGTTTCGACGTGCGCTTTTACGATCCTTACCTCGCTTCCGGATACGAGAAGGCCATCGGCGTAGGGCGCAGCGCGAGTCTCGAAGAACTGCTGTCGGTTGCCGACGTGGTTTCCGTCCACACGCCGCTGACCGAAGAAACCAGGCACCTGATTGCCGGCCGGGAGCTGGCGCGGCTGCAGAAGTCGGCTTACCTGGTCAACACGGCGCGCGGTCCGGTGGTATCGTACGAGGCGCTGTTCGACACCCTGTCACGGAGTGCGATCGCCGGCGCCGCCCTGGATGTACTGGAGGACGAACCGTCCGGAGCGAGCGCGCTCGCGCAGTTCCCGAATTGCATCGTGACCCCGCACAGCGCGTTCTACTCGCAGGAGTCCTTAATCGAAATGCGGACGAAATCGGCTGTCATCGTCCGAGACGCATTAGTCGACGGCCGCTATGCCAACGTGGTGAACCGGGTATAGAACCCCTCATGTCGTGATATCCGGGTTGCGCCGGCCTCCCGGCCCTACGGGGCAGGTTGCGGGACTACTTCACACAACGCAATGCCGTACCAGAGCGCGATGTTACATTAGCGGATTATGGTGACAGGCATTGAACACGCCGCGATAGCATCGCCCGACCCGGAGCGGTTGGCCCACTGGTACGTGGACTGCCTCGGCTTCACGATCAATTATCAGTCGAAGAACAGCCGCACGGTGTTTGTAAAGACGCCGGATGGATCGATGATCGAGATCATCGAAGCCGAAGGCCCGGCCGGCGAGCCAGCCAGGTTGAACGACGCCGGCCTGCGCCACCTGGCGCTCCAGGTCGAGGACTTTCCAGCCGCCTGCCGGCACCTCCAGGAGAAAGGAGTTACGTTTCTCGCCGAGCCGGTGCGGAAGGGTGGTAACTCCCTGGTGTTTTTCCGCGATCCGGACGGCAACATTCTCCACCTGCTGCACCGCGAAACCCCGCTCCCCTGAAGGCTACGCCGGCGGCGCGAGATAACTACACCGAATCGAACAGCAAAACGGTATAGTCCTTCGACTTAAGCGTGTTTTCTATCGTGGGCCACGCCTTTTTGTGTACCTCGGAAGCTACCCATTTCTGTCTCAGCTCCTCGCTCTGGTACGTCAATTGGAAGCGGTAATTGACGCCGCCGGGCGCGGCGCCCTGGAGAGCCGATCGCAGTTTGCACATCTTCACATCGATATAGCCCGGAAACTTGACGGCAGCGGGCTTGAAGATGGTATGGAAATTGTGCAGCATCTCCCGTTCTTTGGCCGGATCGACCGATAGATCCACGTGTAGAACGATGGGGTTGGACGCCGGTTTGTTCGGCTCTTGGGCGCCCGCGCCGCTCAGGCCGGCGGTGGCGCCCAGCATTGCCTTCAGGTAAGTTCGTCGCTTCATCACTCTCCCTTGTTTCGGTTAGTAAAGCGCTTTTTCGCCCGCTACAGCGAGGCGGATGCGGTACACGCCGGTCCTGGCGGTAATATAGAGCGTCTTCCCGTCTTCGGCCCAGGCGCAGTTGGCGGGTGTCTCGGGCGTCTTGATCGTGCCGAGGTGCTTGCCATCCGGTGCGAACACCCAGACACCGCCTGGGCCGCTGCCGTAGATGTTACCCTGCATGTCGACCTTCATGCCGTCGGGATTGCCGTCTTCCTTCACGTCGGTGACATCGGCGAGCACTTTGCCGTTCGAGACGGTGCCGTCGGGTTTAACGTCGTAACGCATGAAGACCTTGTGCTTTTCGTCGGAGTTATCGACGTAGAAAGTCTTCTCGTCGGGCGAGAAGGCTAGCCCGTTGGGGCGCGTCAGGTCCTTGACTACGACCTGTAACTTGCCGCCGGCATAACGAAAGACGCCGTTGAATTTCAACTCCTTGGCGGGGTCGTCGTCCTGTTTTAACAGACCGTATGGCGGGTCGGTGAAGTACAGCGCGCCGTCGGACTTATAGACCAAGTCGTTAGGACTGTTGAAGCGTTTGCCCTG
Organism: Bryobacteraceae bacterium; assembly: GCA_049509915.1. GTDB lineage: Bacteria > Acidobacteriota > Terriglobia > Bryobacterales > Bryobacteraceae > JBEKYD01. The sequence goes on from JBEKZL010000151.1 coordinate 16,949, forward strand.
GTATTTCTCCAGGTAAGGCGTCATGGTGAGGTCCTTCGCCACGCGTACAATGCGGCGATTGGTGTGTTGACAAAGGAGGATGAAGCCATCTTTATCGGCGATCATGGCGTTAGAGCCGATGAAAGACCCCGGAGGGGCGGACGACTGACCTCCGGAATTCGTGATCAGGACTTGCACCTGTCCGGACGGCGTAATGGAGCGAACCACGTTTCCCATCACGTCGCTAAACCAGAGGGTTCCGTCGGGCCGCCACAGCGGTCCCTCGGTGAATTGGAATCCGCCGCCCACCTTTTCAATTACCGCATCTTTGGGTACGAGCGAATCGAACGCCGGGTCAAGGCGAACAATGCTCCCCACGCCGTGCGTTTCGGCCACAGGCGCGGGCGCCGGTGCTTGAGAGCAGCCAGCCAGCAGAACAGTAACAGCGAGAACAAGCAAAGATTTCATATTCGTCATTCGCGAGCAACACTTTCTTTTCGCGCCAGGAGTCACTCGATTCCAGGCACAACTGCAATTGTTCCCAAAACGGCACCGAACGTCAAGGAAATCTTTACAGCCGACGCGGGGGAGTCTCCCAGGCTACAGGAGTCCACCGGGCAGGAAATAGGTTTGTCGGGCGCCGCTAATTACTACGGCTTTGCTATGCTCGCACTCTACAGTGCTATAACTTACAGGCGTAGCCAACGGCTAATGGGACGGCACGGAGGTACCGGCCGGCCATCGTCACGCCAGCATCAGGCTCTTGACATTTGCGTAGGGGTCGACTAGGCTTTCCTTGAGACATGGTCTTTTGGCGCGCCTAGGGAGTTGGCCGTGAAGCCTGCTACGACGGTGGTGAAGGTTTGCCGCATCATGGACCAGTTCCGCGACCGGTCCGCTTTAGGCGTTACCGATCTGGCCCGCAGAACCCGACTGCTGCCGAGTGACGTTCACCGCATCCTGACATCGCTCAAAGCCGACGGCTATATTTCCCAGGATCCGGAAACCAAGCAGTACCGGCTGGGGCTGGCGGTAATGCGGCTGGGGCTGGCGGCCTTTCAACGGAGCGTTCTGGCGGAGAAGGCGCGGCCCGAGCTAGTGAGGCTGTCCCAGGAGATCGAGGCCACTACTCACCTGGGGGTTCTGGACGAACGGGAGCTCGAAGTGGTGCTGGTGGACCAGATCGACGCTTCGCCCAAGAAAATGTTCCGGCCGCATCTGGGCGGGGCGGAACCCTTGCATTGCACGGCCCTGGGGAAACCCATCCTGGCCGGCATGAACCGGCATTTGATGCTGTATGCGCTGGAGAAGCGGGGCTTGGCACGGAGCACGCGGCACACCATCACCGACGTGGCCACGCTGGAGAGACAGTTCCAACAGGTGCGCCAGCAGGGTTACGCAGTGGATCGGGAAGAGTCTGCCGAGGGGGTTTGCTGCATTGGGAGTCCGGTGCGGGATTATACCGGTGCGGTGGTTGCCGCCATCAGCGTCTCCATGCCCACGGAGCAGTTCCTGATATGGGAGGAAGCGGATCTCGCGGCGTGTGTGAAGGCTGCCGGGGCGGCGGTATCGTCATCGCTCGGGGTCTGCTGACGGCGGTCGCGGTCAGCCGGCCAAAAC
>JBEKZL010000152.1:0-18858 GCA_049509915.1 Bryobacteraceae bacterium
CAGCGGCTCGGCAATCCACTGATCAACGAACTGATCATCGGGACAGGCTCCAAGGACCGCTTCAGCATGGACGATCCCACCAACGACGCACAGTTCGCGAGCTTCTTCCTGAATCCGCTGCTGGCTCAGATTTTTTCGAGCATCGGCATCCCCGTGCCGCCAGCACCGCGCACCGATCTGCTGCCGCTGGTTCAGTACATGGCGCCGATCTGTCCCGGGTGTGCCGCGAGCGACGCCGGCCCCATCGCCGATCTGCTCCGGCTCAACACCGGCATCCCGCCGACCGCCTTCGGCTCGCAAAAGCGGCTCGGCTTTCTGGCCGGAGATAACGCGGGCTTCCCCAACGGCCGCCGGCCCGTGGACGACGTGATCGATATCGCCGCGCGCGCGGTGGGAGGCATCCTGGCCAACAGCACCAAGTACGGCACGCCCATTGGCGACGGCGTCAACACTTCCAGCTCCCAACTGACGGGGACGTTCCCGTTCCTGGCTGCGGCCTATGACGGCAGGGACAGCGCCCACGCCGGTCCCGGCCAGCCCGGTTGTGCCAACCAGCCGGGCGGAATCTGTCCGGTGAACTAAGCCGGTCATTTCAAGAATACGCCGACGTATTTCGAGAGCACCGCTCCCTTGCGGTCGCGGCTCGGAACAAGGCTCCCTCCCGAGCCGCGACCGTTAAGGGAGTGCTGCTTGCAATTCTGCTAAGAATGCTTTGCCGCATTTATGAGAACTAAGCACTCAATCTCGGAGCTAACGCCCGCGTGCTTGCACGGACCCGTGCAGGCATGAGTGCGGACCTGGCAGCCGGAGAGGCTGCTCCACGCGGATTCTTGTTCAAAAGGAGAACAACCATGAAAAAACGACTGATTGCCGTCTTGTTTTCGATCCTCCCGGCCTTTGCCGCCACACCAGCCGAAACCGCCATCCGCAAGGCGCAGGATGAGGTTGCCAAACGGCCCGACTACGCCCCCTCCTACAACGCGCTTGCAATGGCTTATGCGCGCCGCGCCCGCGAGACTTCCGACGTCGCGTTCTACGCCAAGGCGGAAGAGACCCTGAAGCAGTCTCTTGCCCTGGCTCCCGATAATTACGAAGGGCTCAAGGTCGAAACCTGGCTGCTGCTGGGCCGCCACGAATTTGCCAAAGCGCGCGAAGTCGCGACCAGGCTGAATCGCCAGACTCCCGACGACGTCACCGTCTACGGCTACCTGGCCGACGCCAACGCCGAGCTCGGCAATTACAAAGAGGCCGTCGATGCCGTCCAGTGGATGCTGAATCTGCGGCCGGGCAACGTGCCTGGCCTCACCCGCGCCGCGTATCTACGCGAGTTGCACGGTGACAGCGAGGGGGCCATCGACCTGATGCAGCGGGCGTACGATTCCACTCCTTACCAGGAACTGGAGGACCGTGCCTGGCTGCTCACCCAGATTTCCCACTTGCACCTGGCCGCCGGCCGCCTCCCCGAGGCCGAGAAATTCGCCACTGGCGCGTTGGGCGTTTTCCCGGACTACCATTACGCCCTAGGCACGCTGGGCCGGGTCCGGATGACGCAGAAACGCTACGACGAAGCCGTCTCGCTATTCCAGAAGCGCTGCGCCGGCGCCCCGCACGCGGAGAACCTTTTCGCCGTGGCCGAGGCGTTGGAGCACGCCGGCCGGCACGAGGAAGCCGCCCGGGCGTTCGCCGATTTCGAGCGGCGGGCGTTACAGGAATCGGCTCGGGCCGATAACGCCAACCACGAACTGGTGGCATATTACATCGACTACGCCCATCAACCCGAAAAGGCGCGCCGCATCGCGGAAGCGGAAGTCGCCCGCCGCCACGATGCGTTTACGCTGGATGCCTACGCCTGGTCCCTGGCCGCCGCCGGAGACTACCCGCGCGCCACCTTAGAAATGCAGAAGGCCCTCGCCTTCGGTCTCAAAGATCCCAAAGTTATCGAGCACGCCCGGGCTATCGCGGAGCATTGCGGGGAGGATTGCCAGGCTGGCGCGGCACTAACTGGCTCGCGTTAATTCAACCCAAAACCGCTAGGCTGGCTGTCGGAACTCGAAGCGCGCCGCAAAGTACGAGCCGGTCACGATCATGGCGGCAGCCGCTTGGGCGCCAAGCGTCTCGATGGTGGGAAACACCGAAAACCACAGCCCCATCCACGGCGGAATCAGCGCCGCTAGCCGCGGCACCGTCGTGGTTGGGAGCCAGTGGGCCTGTTGCATTTCTTGCGCTTGCTCGCCAACCATCACCAGCAGGACTCCGCCAAGCATGACGCCCGTCAGGACCAACATCCTCCGGTAGGGCAAACGCCGATGGGCATAGAACGTCAGGACCGCAACGATCACCGACAGCAGCAGTCCTGCCAACACCCCATACAGTACGATGCGGCCGCCGCGCTTCAGGCGGTAGCTTTGCAGGAACAGAACGACCTCAATACCCTCGCGGTAGAGCGAGGTGAAGCCGAGCAACGCAAAGCCCCACCACATACGCGCTTTGGAAGAACCGGTGACGCCGGCGCGCCCCAGCAAGTCCTGCTTCTTTTTCGTATGCAGAGAGATCCACCCGGTCCAGTAGACTTTGTGGAAGAACCAGTTCATAACCACCAGCAGCACCAGAATTGCCAGCAGACCAGTGGCTGCCTGCAGATTCAGCGCGGACATTTTCTTCGTCAGATCGTCGATCAGACCGACGGCGACCCACCACGTGGCGATGGTCGCCAGAAACGCCGCTCCCGCGCCGGCGGCCACTGGGCGTCGGTAGTCGTGGCTTGACGGCCGCATGGCGGCAGTGATTGCCGCCAGAACCAGAATGCACTCCAAGCCTTCGCGAAAGACCAGCACACCAATGTCGAGAACTGCCGCGTTAACGCTCACATGGGGCGAGAGAGGATCGGGACTGCCGGACTGGGAGACGCCTAGCCAGATCAGGACGGCGGCAACCGCCAGGGCGCCAGCCGACAGCGCGGCCAGCGAGACCGCGCGCCAAAGGGAATTGGCGCCGCGGCCGGGATTCCGGAGTGAGGAGGCTCCAGGCACGCAGACTATTAAAACCTAGATGCAAATGCTTGTCAACACTGAATGGTCGGGCGGTGCCCCGCCACGTTGACGGCGGCCTCCGGCGGACCGGCTGCAAGCCGGAGTTGGGGGCCGGACGCGACCTAAACCTGCTGTTTTGGCTCCATCTCGCCGACTCCACCCCACAGCGGCGCATTTCAGACCTTTTTTGCGTGGTTTCAAGGTTTTTAGTTGACAATGAATTGCAAATCAGGTTCAATGTGCTTTTAAGAACTGGGTGCAAACACTCGCAATTAGCGTCAAAGCAGGGTCCGCGTTTGGGAACCTCGCTGCCTCGCTCCGGGAACGGAACCCCACGAGGCCAGGGAACCCTGGCGGCACTCCTCTTTGGAGTTTCACCGCCCAACATCCAAACCTGCGCGCGTTGCGTAATACGAACTTGGGGTTCGTAGTACTCTTCGGATACAGTGTTACGAAAATGCAACTCTTGCTACGGAGGAATCGCATTGTGACAAACCCGATTGGAAGACTTCGCGGAGCCGGAGCGCCTATTTCGCTCATCGCCCTTGCTCTGCTTTCCGCGGCGTCGGTACCGGCATTCGCGGCAAGCAGCGTCTCCGGCATCGTCAAAGATCCAAGCGGCGCCGCGGTTCCCGGCGCCCGGCTCACGCTGGTCAACACCGCGATCAAGACGCAATTGCGGGCAACCTCCGACGGGCAGGGCTTCTATTCCTTCCCTGCCCTCCCCGTCGGTGAATACGCTTTGACCATAGAAGCGGCCGGCTTCCGGACTCAGCAAAAGACCCGTCTGGGCGTCGATACCGATGCTGCGCTGCGCATCGATGCCGTGCTGGAGGTCGGCCAACGGTCCGAGGCGGTCACGGTCACCGAAACCGAGGACACCGTTCAAACCCAGGTCGACACCGTGGCGACGCACCTCGGCGAAGTAGTGTCCGACAGGCAGATCCAGGCGCTTCCCCTGAACGGACGCAGCTACACGGATCTGCTCGCGATTCAACCCGGCGTAGCTCCGGTGACCACGCTTACGCCCACCTCGGTGATCATGGCGGGAGTGACGGGAACCATCAACCCATCCGGCGATCTCAATCCGGGCGACGTCTCCATCGCCGGCCAGCGCGAATCCTCGAACGGGTTCATGATGAATGCCGTCGACGTGCAGGAGCACATGAACGGGGGGACATCGGTAATCCCGAATCTCGATTCGATCGAGCAGTTCCGCGTCCTCACCAACAACTTCGATCCTGAATACGGCAATTACAACGGCGGCATGATTAACGTCGTAACCAAGTCGGGCAGTAACGCCTTTCACGGTGACGCATTCGAGTTTTTGCGAAATACCGCCCTCGACGCCAGAAATTTCTTCAGCGCCGCGAGGGGCGACTTCCGCCAGAATCAGTTCGGCGGCGTCATCGGCGGCCCAGTTCGGCGGGACCGGATATTCTTCTTTCTCGACTACCAGGGAACGCGCACCGTCGAAGGCATCGCATCGCCCGAAACCTCCGTACCTTCCCTGCAGGATCGAGCAGGAAATTTCAGCGATATCGCAAGCTCGCTGACCGGGACGGTGAGCGGACCCTATACGGCGGACCTGCTCACTCAAAAACTCGGCTACGGCGTTTCCGAAGGTGAGCCATATTACACGTCCGGCTGTTCCAATACAGAAACCTGTGTCTTTCCAAATGCCGTGATTCCCTCCAGGGCCTGGTCGGCGCCGGCGATGAATCTGCTGAACTATGTTCCGCTGCCCAACATCGGCACGAACCTGTTTGCGACCTCCGCCTATCCGGAAACCGTACGCGACGACAAAGCCGGCGCCCGAATCGATGCCAATACACGCCTCGGTCAGCTTTTCGGCTACTATTTCGCCGACAACTACCGATTGGATAATCCCTATCCTGGCGCACAGGGTGGAGCGAGCATCCCCGGCTTTGACGCCTTAACCATTGGTCAGGCGCAGATGTTGACCGTGGGGGACACCAAGGCCATCAGTCCCACGACGGTCAACGAGTTCCACGCCGGTCTGTTGCGAAATGCAAATAACATCGGCCAGCCGCGCGGCGGACTGGGAGTGAGTCTTCAGTCGCAAGGCTTCGTGACGGGCGTTGGCACGCCGGGCATCGTCGTGCAGGCGCCCCAGTTTGAAGGCGTCGAGAATATCGTATTCCCTTCGTTCGCCATGGGCGTTCCCACCACCAACGTCAATCAGTGGAACAACACGATTTATGTGAGTGACACGCTGTCGAAGCTCGCCGGCAAGCATACCTTTAAGTTCGGCGGTCAGTTTCACTACGACCAGGTCAATGAAGCGCCCAATGCGACGTTTAATGGAACGTTCAATGTCGACGGGACCGAAACCGGGTCTCCCTTTGCGGACTTCTTATTAGGCTTCGCCAGCAATTACACCCAGACCTCGGGCCAGCACTTCTATCTGCGGAACCGCTATGAGGCGGAATTCATGGAAGATAGCTGGAGAGCGAAGAGCAATCTCACCGTGAACCTGGGCTTGCGCTGGGACCTCATTATGCCCTGGTGGGAGAAGTATAACCAGATCCAGACCGTCGTTCCGGGGCAGCAATCGGTACTCTATCCCAATGCAGTGAACGGATTGGTGGTCCCCGGCGATCCGGGCATTCCTTCCACCTTGTCGCCGTCGCAGTATCATAACTTCGCCCCAAGAGTCGGCCTTGCCTACGCCCCGAATTTTGACAGCGGCTTGTTAAGGACTTTGCTTGGCGGGCCAGGAAAGACCAGTATTCGCGCCAGTTATGGAATGTTTTACACGGCATATCCCGGATTGACGGCGGGAATCATGTACGGTGTGCCGCCCTATGGGTATAACTACCTGAGTCCGGAACCGCCACTGTTGGCGACTCCGTTTATCAATGCGGCCGATGGCGTACAGAATACCGATCCGTTTCCGTTGACCTTTCCGTCGCACAAGGTATCGGCGGCCAGCCCGGACACCGCGTTCAATTTCGCCGCCGTCACTCCGATCAGTGGCGATCCATACTTCTACTACCGCAATACCGTCCCCTATACAGAAAACTACCTGCTGTCTTTTCAGCGGCAGATCCGCAACGGCACTTTGTTGACGGTGAGCTACGCGGGCAATGAAGGCCACCATTTGTTGGTCCTGGTTCCGATGAACCCTGGCAATGCGGCACGCTGTTTGAGCCTCAGCCAACCGGGCGAAGTCGCTGCCGGCGGTTCCACCTGCGGCCCTTTCGGCGAAGATGCCGCCTACACCTCCGCGTCCGGCAAGGTATACCAGGGAACTCGCGCGGGCCTGGGTCCGAACTATGGATCGATGACGGCGCAGAAATCCGTCGGCAATTCCGATTACAACGCCCTCGAGGCCAATCTGCGCTTTACGGCCGGCGCCCGAACCACGGTTCTGGTGGGGTACACGTATTCGAGATCCATCGACCAGGCGTCGAATCTCGGCGAGCAGACCAACCCCTTCAACGCCAGTCTCACGCGCGTGATTTCTTCGTGGGACATGACTCATAACTTCGTGGCGACTTACACATACTCCCTGCCATTCGAGCGGTTACTCGGGCGCAACCGGCTGGCCGGGGGATGGAGCCTCTCCGGAACCACGCGCTTCAGTACTGGTTTCCCGGTGACACTCGCCGACGATTCGGACCGGTCACTACTCGGGACTCTCGGCAACGGCGTCAACAACGAACTGCTCGACACCCCGCGGATGACGTCGGGACCGATCGAGATCAACACCAATCCCCGCAACGGGCGGCCCGAATTCAATACCAGCCTGTTCGCGCCGGAAATGCTAGGACAGCTTGGCAACGCGGCCCGGCGTTCTTTCCACGGCCCGGGCATCGATAACTTCGACATCGAAATCGGCGAAACGGTGCCCATCGCCGAGTCGAAATCGCTCGATCTTCGCGTGGAAGCGTTCAACGCCTTCAATCACGCCCAGTTCTACGGCGCGGCCGCGGTTGACGGCGAAATCGAGGACCCGAGTTTTGGCCGCGTCGTGAGCGCGGCCGCGCCACGGCTGGTTCAACTCGCAGTCAAATTGATTTTTTGAAGTTCCGGCGGCGATCGATTCGCGTCGGGTTGATGCTAAAATGGCTTTATCGTCGCGGAGAGGTGGCAGAGTGGTCGATTGCGGCGGTCTCGAAAACCGTTGACCCTTTACGGGGTCCGGGAGTTCGAATCTCCCCCTCTCCGCCAGATTCCTCGTCCCAACCTGTCCGTACCAATGCAGTCTGCTTTCACAGCACCTGTCAGTGCGAACTACCTTCATACTTGCGCTCCCCGGCGGTGATCGCCAGCGCCAGCCGGTTCTGCGGAGGAGGCAGCGGGCAGGTGGCGTAGTCGGTAAACGCGCAAGGCGGGTTTTCGGCCTTATTGAAATCGAGAGTCACAAACCCATCGCGCGCCGGTTCGGAATAGAGGAAGCGCGAGGCGGGATAGGTGGTCTTGCCGCTGGTCTGATCTCGAATGACGAAGAACAGACGCTCGCCTTCGCCGGCGGCCTGGAGGCGAAAGGTTTTGCCCTCGCGTTCGAATTCAGCGTAGCCGGGGCTGTCGGAAGTTTCCTGTTCGCCGATGACGGTGTCGAAAACCAGCTTGGTGGCGTTTGGAGCGGGAATGAATTTGGCGGTGATTTTCCAATCCTCGTCAACCGGGTACCAACTCAGATGGGTGAACTCACGGCGCGCCTTGCTGTTATTGTCCTTGAGCCGCAACGCCAGGCGGGCGCCGCGCTTGATCAGCAGCAACTGCAGCGGGCCGGCGACAAGCGCGTCGGAACCGTCCGGGTGGATTTCCGCGTTGGTTACCGGCTTGCCGAGTAAGGTCACCGCGCGGTCACGCCCGGTGAAAGTGGCGCGGTCCGAGCGTATTTCGATCACCCCGAGGTGGGCCGGCGCGGATTCGGGCAGCAGAATGTCGTTGCCAGCGTCGCTGCCGATGCTGTTCTGGCCCTCCTTGAGCCAGAACAGGCCGCTGACCGTAAGCCAGCCACCGTCGGCCTTGAGAGCGGCTTCGCGCCGTTGCCGCCATTGTTCGATCTGCTCGCGATAGCGCGGGTCGATGGTTTCAGCCATAATTCCAACAGGTTTCAACGCCAGTAGGGGCAGGAGCCGCGAGAGGTCGCGGCGCGTCAGATAGGTCACGGGAGCGCAACTCGGTGAATATAGATTATTTAGATCGACAATAGGGCATCTAAGATGGATCTGTCAAGCGACGACCTATTTCAACCCGATTCGCTTAACCAGGGCGACGAATGCCGGATCGTTGCGCATTTGGGCGAATGCCGGATTCACCGCCAGGTTGAGCACCTGGAATTCCCGTAGCTCCGCCGATTTCTCCAACCATTTTACCGTCTGGGCGTGGTCGCGCAACGACGCCCAGGCCAAGGCGAACCACTGGCGAAAGACGCGCTGGTCCTGCCCGTATTCGGCCTCCAGTTGGCGGAGCAGGCGTAGCGCTTCCTCGCGCCGGCCCAAGTGGGCAAGCGCCATCACCTCGAGCACCCGGCTGGGGGGAAATTTGGCCGCCAGCGGGCGGATGTCCGCCAGCGCTAATTCCGCCTGGCCCGCCTCAATGTAAGTGAGGTTCAGCATAACTCGGGGATTGAGTTGGCCGGGGAAGTGTTCGAGCAGTTGCCGGTTGAGCGCGATCGCTTCCGGAAACCGGCCCTCCCAGTACCGAACGGCACCGACGTAGGTAATCGTCACCGAGTTCAAAGGATCGATGGACAGTGCCGCCGCCATCCGTCGATCGGCTTCGCCAAACCGGCCGCGATAGGCCAAAAGCAAGCCATAGGTGTTTTCGGCGGGGACGCTCGGCCCGTTGCGCGAAGCTAGCCGCAACTCACGCTCCGCGCCCGCCCAGTCCCAATCGGTATTCATCGCGATCAAGCCCAGGTTGGCGTGAGCTTCCGCCAGATCGGGGTCCAGAGTGAGCGCCTTGCGATAGAGATCTTTCACGTCGCGCACTTCCGCCGGCGTAGGAGCGCGGCCGCTGACTGCCGCCAGGCCAAACTTCGCCACCGCCAACCTGGCCCAGGCGGCGGCGTACTCGGGGTCAATTCGAACGGCCCGTTCCAGCCCCTGTTCGGCGCGCTTTACGGCATCCGGCGTCAGCGCCTCCAAGTCGAAGGTCGCTCGCAGAAACAGGTCGTGTGCTTCCTCGGCCGGAATGTGGCGGGACGCGAAGCTCGTGCCGGAATTTACCTGCAGAACACGGGCGACGGCCTCGGCGATCTCCGATTGGACGGTCAACAGATTCCTGGCCGGCCGGTCGTAGGTTTCCGACCAGACCAACGATCCGTCGGACGCGCGCTCAAGGTGCGCGCTGATCCGGATTTGTTCCCCGGACCACGCCACCCTTCCTTCCAGGATATGGGTTACGTGGAGTTGCCGGCTTACTTCGCGAGGGTCGGCGCGTTTGCCCTTGAACACAAAGGCGGACGTGTGGGCCACCACCCGGAGCGATTTGACTCGCACCAGTTGGTCGGTGATTTCATCGGTGAGGCCCTCGGCGAAGTACTCCTTCGACGGATCGGCGCCGGAACTCGCGAATGGCAAGACCACGATGGAAGAGCGGTCGCCGACGGAATGTGTTCGGAACAGTTTCAGCGCGCCCGCCAATCCTCCAAAGGCGAGAAGCCCCGCGGCCAGCAAAGCCCAAACCCGGCGCGGCACTCGTCGGGCGCTCGCCCGCGCGCGCACGGGCTCTCCTTCCAGGTAGCGCACCAGGTCCGCATCCATCTCCGCGGCGAATTGATAGCGGCCGGCGGCATTCCCGCTCAGCGCCTTGGCCAGAATGGCTTCGAGCGGCGCGTCGAGCCGGGGCGGTTCCAGCCGCTCAACGGCGACGGTATTCGCAGGGCCGGCCGCCGGTAGGCGTTCGATCCGGTGGGGCAAGCTGCCGGTGAGCAGCAGGTATAGCAACACGCCGGCCGAATACAGGTCGGAAGCGAAGGTGACCGGCTCGCCGTGCACCTGCTCCGGGCTGGCGTACTCCGGGGTGAAAGCGAACACGCCCGTCTTGGTCAGGGCGGTCTCGGCGGTGGCGTCGACCAACCGCGCAATGCCGAAATCCAGCAGCTTCACATTGCCCGATTCGTCCACCAGAAGGTTGGACGGCTTCACGTCGCGGTGGATCACGTGGCGGCCGTGGACGTAAGCTAAGGCGTCCAGAACCTGGCGCACCACAGCGATGCGCGCGCGGGTATCCAGGCGATGGGCGTCACAGTAGCAGTCGACCGTCAGGCCCTCGACGAATTCCATCACCAGGTAGGGCAGGCCGGTCTCGGAAACGCCCCCATCGATCAGGCGTGCCACTTTGGGATGATCCAGGCTGGCCAGAAACTGGCGCTCGCGGCGAAAGCGTTCTTCGATCTCGTGGGATGCCATGGCCAGCGGCACAACCTTCACCGCCGCTGACATGCGGAAGGCCCCGTCGGCCCGTTCCGCCAGATAAACCGTTCCCATGCCGCCGCGCCCCAGCAGTTTCACGGCCTGCCAGGCGCCGAACCGCGGCAAACGCAGCGAGGGCGAGGGCGCCGCCGCCCGGATGCGTTCGTGGCCTTCGATGAGGAGGGTTACATCGGCGCGCAGGTTCTCGTTGGCGGCGCACAGCTCTTCGATCAACGTGTCCCGCTCCACTCCCGGCGGCCGTTCGATAGCCGCGTAGAAGATCTCTTCGACTTCCCTAAATCGTTCCAGTGCGGCCGGATTCATAGCGGTGGCGTTCAGGCCAGCGAGCGGCGCAGCCAGGCCAGGGAAAAATGCAGGCTGCGTTGCACGGTCCGGCTGGAAAGGTCCAGAATTTCCGCGGTTTCGTCGACGGTGCACCCGAAAAAGTAGTGCAACTCGACCATGCGGGTCTTGACGGGATCGTATTCGGCCAGATCGTCGAGAGCCTGGGAAAGATCGAGCGACTCGGCGTTCTCGCCGCCCAGCCAGGCTAGTTCCGCGTCGAGCGGCGCGCGCTGCCAGCCCGAGCCGCGCTTTTGCGATTTGGCCTTGCGCGCGGAATCGATCAGGACCCGGCGAGTGAGCTGCGCGGCGAAGGTGAAGAAGTGGGCGCGGTCCTTGAGCGTCAGCCGTCGCACGCGCAGCAGGTCCAGGAAGACTTCATTGACTACCGCGGTGGGCTGCAAAGTATGGTCCGGCCGCTCTTGGCGCAGGTAAGCTTCGGCGATCGCGTGAAGCCGATCATATACCAAAGGGGCCAACGCCTCGACCGCCCCGGCATCTCCGCGCTCCCAGCGCGCCAGGAGCGCGGTAATCTCCCCTTGCCCGGTGTCCACCACACTCCATGATAAGACACCCGAGCCTCCTTCCGGCCGGTAGATTCAGGTCCGTACCTACCAGTACGGCGCTCGCAGCCAGTCCTCCCTCACCCAAATACGGCGCAATTCAGGGCAAGAAACGCCAATTCAAGTATAAATAGGCCTTTTTGTCTGTTTTTGACGGATTACTGCGCCGTCTTAAATGAACCGCCGGGCGGCCACAACCGGAGTAAGCATCGGATGCGTAATTGCCATCTCGCCCAGGTGACCGGTCAAAGCCACTCCCGATGTCCGCTGCAAGGTAGGAAACCATGACACCGATAAGATTATCAACGGTTGGAGCGCTTGTCCTCACGGCCTTTGTAGGCGCCGGTATGGCGAAAGCCGATACGGTCGCCATTAACGTAATCGGTCCCATTAACGCCGGTTATGTTCAACCATTCAATTACACCCAGGGAAGCTACCTCATGGGTTTCGTGTTCCGGGCGAACAGCCCGATCAGCGTCACCCAGCTCGGCTTCTACGACTCCAACTTGACCGGTGTGTCCGAAACGTTTGTGAACTCCCCGGTCGGAGTTTACGACATGAGCACGAATGCCCTTCTGACTTCGGCCACGGTACACGCATCCGACCCGGCCACCGGCTTGTTCCGATACGTCTCGATTAGTCCACTCGCGCTCAACACCAAAGACACCTACGCGGTCGTCGGGGTCACGGGTACCAATTACTACACGGTCGGAGTGCAGGCGGGCGCCGCGCCCGTAAATGCGGCGATCGTCTATGTGAGCCCTGCGTATTACAGCCCTGGCGGAGCGGACACGCAAACCACCACACTCGTCGAACCGGATTACTTCTCGGTGGGAAACATCTTCGGTAATGTCCCCCCTCCGACCACCCTCAACGATTTTGGGCCAAATTTCCAGTTCACAGCGACAAACAGCAGCCCCACCATCACCTCGGTTTCCAACGCGGCAAGCGGCCAGAACGGGGTTTCGGCCGGAACCTACGTTTCCATCTACGGGACTAACTTCGCCGCCGCCGGCTTCTCCGATACCTGGGGCAATTCGATTGTCGGCGGTGAGCTGCCCACCAAGCTCGACGGCGTTACCGTCGACATCGGCGGCATACCCGCCTACGTCGTGGCGCTCACTCCAGGGCAGATCAACGTGCTCGCTCCCAACCTCGGAACCGGCACCATGCCGGTCACCGTGACTACGGCGGCGGGCGCCAGCGCGCCTTTCACCGTCACCGCTCAGGCCGGGCAGCCGGCGTTCTTCCTCTGGCCCGGCAGCTCCGCCGTAGCGACTCACCTGGACTACACCTATGCAGTGAAGAACGGAACGTTTCAGATACCCACAGTGCCTGCCAAGCCGGGCGAGGCGGTCATTCTCTGGGGAACCGGGTTCGGCCCCACCACGCCCACAGCCCCTGCTGGCCAGGTAGTGTCGGGCGGTCCGTACGTGGTCGATGGCGTCACCGTCACCGTCGGCGGCATCGGGGCGCAAGTGTATGGCGTCGCACTGGCATCGGGGCTGGCCGGGCTCTATCAGGTGGCCATCGAGGTGCCACCCAGCCTGGCCAATGGCGATTACCCGGTGGTCGCCGCCGTGGGCGGCCAGCAGTCGCCCGTGGGCGTAGTCCTTACGGTTCAACAGTAGGGTGGAGGAGGAGGCGGGCTTGCCCGGATTCCGGGAGAACGGAAATCCGGGAGAACGGAAAGAGGTGACGGTCATGGGCAATTACAAGGGATTCTGCGTGTTGCTGGTTCCATGGATGGTTTTCGTGGCGATGGGTTCGCATTCGGCGCGGGCCCAAAGCGCGCTCAAGACCATCGACAATCCCCAAGGCGGCAAAATCGTCTACGGACGGCCGGACGGCGTGGCCAGCCAGGCGGCAGCCATGAGCACCCTGCTGCGCATGGTGCATAACAACTGCGACGAAAGGCCGCTAATCGGAAAGGTCTTTAGGGCGCGCGGCACGAATTCAGCGGCCGTGTTTTTCACCGTGGTCAACCACGCGCGTGGGGACAGGCCGATAGCTGGCTTGGTCATCGCCTCCCTCTCCGGTCCCAACGGCGTTGAGGCCGCCCTGATCAGCGACGATGCGGCTCGCTTCGGCTCGACTGTAAACCCTATGCTCGCCCAACTGTTCGCTGTGTGGCGTCCCGGCGGCGGCGCGGCACAACCTCCCGGTACGGCGGCCGGTGCAAGATCCGCCCCGCCAGCCGCGCTGCACCCGGTTACGGCCGCGGACAACTCGGCCAGCGTGGGCATCCCCGACGGCTGGCAGGCGAAAGGTTCCCAAGGCACCATGCTTGTCTCAGGCCCAAACGGGGAATCGGTCGGCCTCGACTATACCCGTTTGGCAGCCGACCCTAACGGCCCTGGGCAGCGCCAGTTTCAACGTTACGGCAACAACAACTCCGGCAAAATCATCTACCCCGCCAACGTGGATCTGCCCCGGGCCTTTCCGGACCTTTTCCAGGAGTTCTGGCGTGTAAACGGCGGTCACCCTACCGGCCTTCAGATCGCCCACGCCGAGCAGGTGCCCGGTCCCCCCGGCCAACGCTGCGCACATGTCACCGGGTACGTGAATCTCTCCGGAATGCAAGGGGAAATGGAGGAGATGAACGCCCTGCTATGCACCACCACCCCCGGTCCGATGGGCAATTACCTGGTGATGCTTTCCATGGCCTTGCTTCCGCCAGCCGTTGCCGATAAGGAGCGCGCCACCGTCGGCGCCATCCTGGCCAGCTTTCAGGCCAACCAGGCGGTCGTCGCCGGGCAGGCCAACGCCATGGCCGCCCCCGCCATCGCCGCCATTCACGCCATCGGCAGGGACGCGGCCAATCGCGCCGCCGAAGCCGACCGGCAGCACGATATCCAACACCGCGCCTGGGAAAACGATCAGGACAACAAGGCCGGGTACAACCAGGGCTTCAGCAACTACCTGCTCGACCAAACCGTCATCCAGGACAATTATCTCTATACTCATGAGACGGTCTGGAACCGGACCGCCGATCTGCTGGTCAAAGCCGATCCCAACCGCTACGAAATCGTGGATACCCCTAATTACTGGAAGGGCTGGGATTTCTAAGCGCCGCCAGCGGACTGAGAGTCCTCGGCTGTGTGCTTAACTCGTGGTGGTGAGATCTGCGCGACGGGGGCCGTCCTCCGGCCAGATCAGACGGTCACGTCGCTCCAAGGGCCGTGCGTCCACAAACTGGCTAAGATGGCGGGGATTGGTGGTGACGACAATTTCGTGCGCGCAGCAGTTCGCGTCGCAGCTCGTAGTAGATGATGGCCGGCACCAGCACGGCGTCGCCACCCGATAGGCAGTCGATGAGCCAATCGTTCATCGCCACGACCTCAGGGGTGACCCTCGGCTGAGTCAAGAGTCCGAGCGGGCCGGAATCCATCAGCAGCTAGCGATTCACGGAAAGACGGGGCTCTCGGGCGGACGATTCGCGTTGAGGGCGGCCTTGAGCTGGGCTAATTCCTTTTCAGCACGGGCAATGGCAGCCGGATCGTCGGAGGCGTCCTCCCGCGTCCACCGCTCGAGGAGCGCAATGGTGGCTGAGTGATCGGGAGGCGGGGCTGGCGTCCCGCCCCGTGGCGGAAGCGCGGAACCAGACGGATCGGCGTAGTGTTGTGGCATTCCCCCTCCCGTGAAGCATGGTTTGGCACGCACAAGCCTGGCGCCGATTGGGGCGGCGCTGGGATCTGCACCCTTCTTGCAGCGCCAACGCTGGAAGCGATTATAGCCGAGGTGATCGGTCGAGCCGACAAGGCGCCCGACGAACCAGCCACCAGGGAACTGTACCGCGATCGCGGGGATTTGGATTTTGCGGCATGGTGGCGCATCCGCAACCCGATCCGCGTTAAGTTCGAGTCGCTTCATCAGGTTCCCGGGCATCGCTGGCGCAGCGGGCTGGGGGCTGCCGGCGTATTCGGCGGGAGCATGGTGTCGTTTACATATTGGGACTTCGGCGGTGCGTCTTTTGAGGACCTCGCCAGTAGCGTGGCCGGCGCGAGCCAGAACGCGCCACGTCCCGCCATGGCCGTTGACTCGGTCGCGCCGGATGAAACGTTGTCGGCCGCAGGTACCGGCTGCGAACAGTGGTCCCGGCCGGAGTTTCCGGTCCACGGTGTGGATTTCAGCGGTGGCGAGGAGGATCGGCGCTACGGCAACAGGAAGATCTGGGTCGCGACATGGTGCCCGGTAAGGATGTCGCGCTTCGGTGCGGCTGGCCTGACCGCACTGCGGATAAGATATGCCGGCGTGATCTTCCGGGACTGATTAAGGGGGAGCCGGGTTGGTGGTCGCTCGACTTTCCATTCGGAGTTGCCCAGCAGACCGCCCGTGCACTGGGTTTGAATAGCTGGCCGGAATGGCTTAGATGGCGCGGCGGCGAAGGTGAGGCAACGACTCTCCGCGATAAGGCAAGGGAGTCGACAAATCGAGCTGGAGTGGCATGGGCAGAGCGCCGCCAGGTGGACGAAAGCAACCATACCACTTGGTTCCCGCTGTTTGAACAACTCTACCGGCAGACCATCTACGGCGCGCGGGAAGTGCTACTCCCGCTTCACGAAGATGGGTTCTGCGTCCTGCCATGGGGATGGGCAGCGCTCAAGAAACCCGCCGCTGTTGTCGAGGGTTTCCCCGGCGCGACTGTTCGGAACCACCTGCTGAAGCGGCGTGTCTCCTACAAGGGCCGCACCGGCGCGCATAGGGTTGCGCGAGAAGCCATCGTCAGGGCCGTGAAGTCCGCGCCGGTCGCGGTTCCGATCCCAGACGGCGTGGCCGCCAAAGCTGTCGAGGACCAGGACGGCTACGCGCTCGATGCGCTGGTGCTACTTCTCGGGAGTTGGATCTCCCAGCGGCTCACTTGGGCCAAGTGGAAGCAACAGCTTGCCGAGCTTGACGGTTACGGTGCCACGGTCGAGGGGTGGTTTCCGGTCTAACTCCGATTACGGCCATCCGTCCGCTTCTTCTTGCAGCCGGCGCGCCCCGCGGAATTATAGGCGGATCGCGCGGGACGGAAAAGTCCGTGCATTCGCCCAACGGCTCGCTCCCGCCTTTCGCCGCGGTAGAATTGAGGTTACTCCACAGGGCTGAGGTTTCGTGACTCGACTCCTATCGCGCATCGTAATTGCCTTACTCCTTTCCGCATTTGCCCGGGCCGCGGACGATAGCCTGGAGTCGCGGATGAAGACCGTGATTACGGCCTACGCGCTGGCGGAGGAGAACGCCGCCGACCCGGTCAATTCCGAGCAGGTGTTCTATCAGGGCGCGATTCCCGGCTTGCTCCGCGGGCTCGATCCGCATTCGGTCTTCTTCGACCCGGGCCAGTTCGAGCAGCTCAAGAAGATGGAATCGTCCACCCAAAAGGGGTTCGGCAGCGTAGTGTCACTGCTGCCGGGACGAGTGATCGTGCTGCAGGCGCTGCCGGGCACGCCGTCCGCCAAGGCGGGTCTGTCGCCGGGCGACGAGATCCTGGCGGTGAACGGATACATCGTCGCGCGACTGGACCTGGACCAATTGACCGAGCTGCTGGCCGCCTCGCGCCAGCGTCAGGCCCAGCTCGACGTGCGCCGCCCCGGCAGCTCGCGGTCCGTACACATGGTGCTGGTCCCGGAAGACATGCAATCGCCCAGCGTGGACCGCGCGTTTCTTCTGTCGCCGGGCGTAGGCTACATCCGCGTGTCGAGCTTCGACGAAAGCACCGGGCGCGACGTGAAGGCGGCCATCGACAAACTCGGGGCCGACCAGCTCACGGCGCTGGTTCTCGATCTGCGCAATAATCCGGGCGGGGTGGTCGCGTCGGCGCTCGAAACCGCGTCGCTGTTTCTCTCTCCCGGGCAGAAGATCTTTTCCGTGCGCGGACGGGGCGCGCCGGAGAAGGCCGAATTCGTTCCTCCCACCGCCAAGCCGTACGGATCGAAACTGGCGATCCTTATTAATGCGAAATCCGCCAGCGCCGCCGAAATCCTAACCGGGGCGATTCAGGACCACGACCGCGGCATCGTGCTGGGGGAAGCCAGCTACGGCAAGGGTCTGGTGCAATCCGTCTTCCCCATGAGCGAGGGCACGGGCCTGGCGCTGACGACGGCGCTTTACTACACGCCCAGCGGCCGCTCCATCCAAAAGCCCCTGGACTCGCATTTTCAGCTCGGCGGCACCACCGCGCACCCCAACCAGCAGAGCGACTTCACCACCGACAAAGGCCGCAAAGTGACTGGCGGCGGCGGCATCCAGCCCGATATCCCGGTCGGGCCGGAGCCGATGAACCGCCTGCGCGCGGCCATGGAAGCCAGCGGATCGTTTACCACTTTCGCTACCCAGTATCTGCAGATCCACAAAGTGACCGGGGAATTCGAAGTCACGCCGTCGATCCTCGACGAGTTTCAGGTCTTCCTGAGCCAGCGCGACATCCAGCCCGGAGTGGCCGATTGGTTGAATGAGCGCGACTACGTCAGCAGCCGCCTCAAGACCGAAATCTTCAACCAGGCTTTCAGTGTGGAGCAGGGCGACCAGGTCGAAGCCCAACGCGACCCGGTCATCCAAAGAGCCCTGGCGGAACTGGCAAAGTAGCTTCCGGCGATCGATTATCAGCCCAATCCGCTCGCCGCCTCCAAGGTGCTGCCGGTCAGGTTGGTCCTACCAGAGATCAGGGAAACCAGGCTGGAGCCGGCGAGCCTCCAAAGAAGCGTCAAGGGAGGCCCGGTGCCGATAGGGACAGCAAAAGAGCGGGCTTGGTCACGGTCTTGAATTTTGCCTCGTCGGAGGAATCTGTGGGTCACTGATACGCTCCAATGGCGGCAGAAGCCCGGTTCGCTCAGCCCGCGAACCTGTGCGGGCTGCAGCTCTTTGCTGTTCGCAGCCAGTTGCCTTTTGAACCAGTTGTTCCTCCCGTAAACGCTCCGTCAGACAGGGCCGATCCCGGCAAATGTCAGCAACGGGCGTTATGCGGCAGTTGACGAGCGGCGATTCCGGCGCCAGGGCAAGCTCAACAGTGCGCGCGCCGATAGGATGATGGAGAACGTCGCGGTGATGCCCAACGCGAGGAGTGTCCACACGAAAAGGAAAGCTTGGCCCGAGGTGCCTATGTCGCCACCGAGAACACCCCGCGTCCCTTTCATGTGAATGACAGGGACGAGCAGCCCGAGGTTACGAGACCTGCCGGGGACATCCGGAAAAGGATGTCGCCGGTCATGTGAATCGTCATCAATAGAATGGTGAGCAGCGACGCTGTGGTCAACATATCGGTCTGTTTCATGTGAGATTCGCCTTTCTGCGCCTCATGTACGCGCACCGAGGTCCGACGGTTCATTTTTCATGATTCTTCCCGTGAGGGTTGCGGCCCCATGTTCATTTGCGGTTGGCCACAGCGGGGACAGAACGCGGCATCTGGTGTAACGCCGCACCCGCAACCGGGACACGGATGGAGGATCGGCTTTCGCAACACGAAGTAGAGCACGAAGCCAACGCAGTTCGGAATGAGCACCGCGAGCGCCGTCCAGGGAATCGGCGGCATACCGCGCCGCACTGCGTCTA
>JBEKZL010000153.1:0-18432 GCA_049509915.1 Bryobacteraceae bacterium
GCCAAGCTGAATCCCGTTCTTCGAGGCTGGGGGAATTACTTCCGAACGGGCACGAGCTCACGGGAGTTTCTAAAGATGGACCGATTCGTGTATTCGCGACTGGTGCGCTGGTTAAATCGGCGTGGCGGACAGCGAGAGACGAGGTGGGGCATCTGGTCCGGCGAACAGTTTTGGGGTATGGTTTTGCATCGTCTGCGCGGGACCGTGCGCTACCCGGCGCTAGCCGCACCAGGAAGATCATCGTTAAGCCGTGTGCGGGAAAACCGCACGCTCGGTTTGAAAGGGGTTTGTTGAAAACGGGCTGGCTATTCTAGCCAGTACCGCGTCAAAATCTACCTATGGACTGGCAACTGGACGCGGCCGAAGCGCGGGTGCTCGGCGCCCTGATCGAGAAAGAAATCACTACACCCGATCTATACCCCCTGTCGCTGAATGCGCTGGTCAACGCCTGCAACCAGAAATCGAACCGCGACCCGGTGGTGGCCTATGACGATGGCACCGTGGAAGCGGCGCTGGGCTCGCTGCGCGCCAAGGGATTGGCGACGTGCATTACCGGAGCCGACATGCGCGTGCCCAAGCACACCGAGCGCCTGATCGAGAAGTTGAACCTGGGCCGCCGCGAGGTGGCGCTGCTGTGCGTGCTCCTGCTGCGCGGGCCGCAGACCCCCGGCGAACTGCGCGGGCGAGGCGAGCGTTTGTACTCTTTCGACGATTTGGAATCGGTGGAAAATACCCTCGACCGGATGGCCGAGGCCGGCCTGGTGAAAAAACTGCCGCGCCAGCCGGGATCGCGCGAATCGCGTTTCGCCCACCTGCTCTCCGGCGACTACGTAGAGGAGCCGGCCAGCCAGCCCCGGGCCGCCGCGCCGAGCGACAGAGAACGGCTGACGGCGCTGGAAAACGAAGTCGCGGAGCTAAAGCGGGCCTTCGAAGAATTTCGCGCGCGGTTCGAGTAGGGGGGTATGAGCTACCAGCGGCCACCTTTCGGCTAAGGCTGAGTTGGCCGCTGAAAGCTCACGCACCGCTGCACCCTTTTGTCCCAACATTTCTGCGACAGTGTCACACACCGGCAGGTCCCTAAAACAGCATCAAATTACTTGGGTGTTTGTCGACCTGAATGGAGTAACTCACGAGACTCGGGACGGCGCCCCTAACAGGAAAGCCGAGGGCCGCCACGTTAGATATCTTTCCCGCTTTGTTTTCGACTCGCCATACAATCACGTCGTTTGATCTTCTCACACGCTTGAGTCCGATGGTGAACTTGCTTGCATGGTCGAAACTGGCTCTGGTGACCTCAGTGCCATTTCTGGTGACGACAAGAACGGAATCCGCCGGCATAGGATTACCTTCTCCAGCTTTTCCAGCCAGAAATATGAGCTGCACGAATGGGCCTTCGGGCTGAACAATGCGAGTTTGGTCGGGGAAGACTAAGTAAGACGGAGCTACAAAAAGTTCCCTATTGGTCCCGACGGATAACTCGATTTCCCCCTCATCGTTGAAATCCTTCAAAAGCATGCGATTGAGCCCCTGGAAACGGCCATTGCCATTCGACACGGCTGTGGCATCAGGTTTTTCAATTGCCTCCTCTTCGGCAAGAACATAGGTTTCCATCGGTTTTTTCACCGAACTGAAATCCAGAATTGTGTTTGAATAAATCCCATACACGCTCCCACTGAACGAGTTGGGATCGAAGGAGTATTCAACCAGGCGAACAGGCGTGTCCGGCATACTTATTGCCGTTCCAGTCACTTCACCGACGGTTTGGTTATCTCTATCGAAGGCAAATTCTTGGAGGAAAGCTGGCTGACCGGTGCCAGCCCTGTTGCCAACCTTAACACTATCCCCGTCGAACCAGACCACTGCCCGCGCCGCACGAGATAACTGAGCCGTTGAAACTTCTGGGAGCTCACTCTCGGACTGGCCGCTGGGTGCACCTCGCAAACCGAGATCGACATGACCCCAAGACCGTAGTTTTTCCACTTGTCTGCAGCCTGTTAGGCACAAGCACAATAGCGCTGCGAGGGCCGAGCGGCTGACACTGGACCAGCGGAGCAGAATACTAGAGGAGGAGCGCATTTTGATGGTTCGTCCGATCTCGGATTCAGCAGCCTCCGAGCCCAATGGTACAA
This sequence comes from Bryobacteraceae bacterium, assembly GCA_049509915.1. Taxonomy (GTDB): domain Bacteria; phylum Acidobacteriota; class Terriglobia; order Bryobacterales; family Bryobacteraceae; genus JBEKYD01. The sequence continues at coordinate 2,130 of JBEKZL010000153.1, forward strand.
CAGCCCCGCGCAATGAGTCAAAGAGATCTCCTTATATAAAATTCTGATTCGCGAAATCCAGGGCACAGACCAAAGAGAATGCCAGGGACGGACGCGACTTTTCCTTGAGACGGCTCGCCCGCTTCTGCCCGTTTATTGACATGGCTCGCGCCGCTCGCGCGCCCCCTAGCTAAGCTAGGGAGCGGCAGCCTCCGAAGCTGTCAAATTCCCCAGCCCGACGGGTTTCCAGGCTTGGTTGCGCCGCTACTTCCACCGGAACAATTTCAGTGCCAGCCCGAAGCAGAGCACCATCCAGCCGACCAGGATGCCGAGTTGCGGCGCGACCTGGGCCGGCGCGGCGCCCTGCAGCATGCTGGCGCGCAGCGCGTCGATCAGCGCGGTGAGCGGCAGGGCGCGGATAGCGGGCTGGAGCGCGTCGGGAAAGCGCTCTGCGGAGAAGAACACGCCGGAGAGAATCCACATCGGCATCATCACCACATTCATGAGACCGCTGGCGGCTTCGATGGTACGGGCGCGGGACGCGATGAGCATGCCCAGCGAACAGAATGCCAGCGAGCCGGTGAGGCAGATCGCCGCCAATCCGGCCAATGAGCCGCGCATCGGTACGCCGAACACCAGCATGCCGAAGCCGGCTACTACACCCACTTCCACCACCAGCATGAACAGGCGCGAAAGGATGAACGAAAGCAGGTAGTAATGGCGCGGCATGGGCGTGGCCACCAGGCGCTTGAGCAGCTTCTTTCGGCGCGCGTCCACGACGGCGAAGCCCATGCCCCAGATGGCACTGCCCATCATGTTCATGCCGAGCAGGCCGGGGATCAGGAAATCGATGTAGCGGGAGCCGGGCTCGCGCATAAGACGGTCGACGGCTGGCACCGGATTGGAGCGGCCAGCGCCGGTCTCGATGGCGTCGCCGGCCAACTGGCGGGCTGCGCGGCCATCGGGATTGGTGTCGTCGAAACGGTACGCAACTCCGCTGGGTGCGGTTTCCACCACCAGCGCCACCTTGCCTTGCCGCAGCGCTTCGACCGCCAGGAGTGGACTGAGCGGGCGCACGTCGAGCCGCTTTTCCTGGCGCAGGGCGCGCACCAGGGCGGGGTCGGTGGCGGCGACTTTCAGCACTTCCGCCGGCCGGTTGCGGAAGGCCAGGCCCAGGCCGGCAGCCAGCAGGATAGGAAACACGAAGACCCAAAAAATGGCTTCCGGCTCGCGCACGAACTCGCGGAAGCGGACCAGTGTCAATTCCAGCAGCGGGTGGCGGCTATTCATCGCGCAGCCGCCGTCCCGTGAATGCCATGAAGACGTCCTCCAGGGTGGCCGAATGCACCCTCAGCTCGGTAAGCGGGCGCCCTTGCCGCTCGAGCTCGTCGAGCAGGGCGGGTAGCGCGTCGTGGAGTTGCTCCACCTGGGCTTCCACCGCGCCGTCGTCGGTGCGCGCGGCGGCCACGCAGGCCAGGGCTCCGAAAGCGGCGGCATCGAGGGGGCTGCCGCTCGAAGATAGCCGCACGACGTGCCCGGCGCCGATGGAGGCGATCAGCTCCCGCGGCGTGCCGAGCGCAATCACTTTGCCGTGGTCCATGATGGCAACCCGATCGCACAGACGTTCGGCCTCCTCCATGTAGTGAGTGGTGAGCAGAATGGTGCGGCCGGCGCGCTGCAATTCTGCAATCACTTCCCAAAGCTGGCGGCGCGCCTGGGGATCGAGGCCGGTGGTCGGCTCATCCAGAAACAGCAGGTCCGGCTCGCCCACTAGCGCGCAGGCCAGCGCCAGCCGCTGCTTCTGGCCGCCCGAAAGCCCGCCCACCCGGGAATCGCGCTTTTCTTCCAGTTGCACCCGGGCGATGGTTTCGTCTGGCGACGGGCCCCGCGGAAAGAAGCTGCGAAACAGCGAAAGCGTTTCGTGTACGGTGAGCTTGTCGGAAAGCTGCGTCTCCTGAAGCTGAATGCCGAGCCGCTCCCGCAGCCTCCGGGCGTCTTTTTCCCAGCTTAGCCCGAGCACTTCCACCTCGCCCGAATCGCGGTCGGTCAACCCTTCGCAGATTTCGATGGTCGTGGTCTTGCCCGCGCCGTTGGGACCCAGCAGGCCGAAACATTCGCCCCCGCGCACCTCCAGATCCAGACCGTCCACGGCGACGACGTCCTGAAACGCCTTGCGAAGATTGCGCACGCGCAACGCCGGCGCCGCGGATAAGGAAGACATCTCAATAGTGTAATTCGTCGTGAGGCGGCCTTCCCGTCCGGTTTATCCCACCCGCTTTTCGAGTGCAGGGCTCGTTCGAGAACATAGTCCAAATGACGCTTCGAGCTACGCCGCCATGGACTTTGGTGACGTTGCGGGGACCTCTGCTACAATTCGTTCCAATGCATCGCCCCGCTGTGGTTTATCAGTTTGACGATGTCATTCTCAACCCCGACACTTTTTCCGTCGAAAAATCCGGTCGGGTCCTTGGCCTCGAGCCCAAGTCCATCAGGCTCCTTCTCTATCTCATCCGGAACCGCTCGCGCGCCGTCGGCAAGGATGAGCTCTTGAGCAACGTCTGGGAGGACGTCGCCGTCACCGACAACGCTCTCGCCCGTGTCGTGGCGCAACTTCGCAAAGCGCTCGGCGACGACGCCAAAATAGCCCGCTACATCGAGACCGTGCCCACCATCGGCTACCGCTTCGTTGCCGCCGTCGTCGAACTCGCCGCGCCGGCCGCCAGCTCCGCCGCGTCGGGTCCGCCTGGCACCCCGGAACACGCGCCACGAAATCCGCGTTGGCCCCTGGCCACCGCGATCGCAGTCGCGCTGCTCGCCATCGTCGCAGCCGCGGTTTTCTGGCAGCGAAACCGCTCCGCTCCGCCGCCCCCATGGTCCGGAACCGCGCTCGGCGGTTCCACCATTGCCTCTCACGCACGGATTTCCCCGGACGGCCAGTTGCTGGCCTTCCGCGCCATTATCGATGGACTGTCTCAAGTCGCCGTGATGAAACCCGACTCCTTCAGTTGGACGGCTCTCACGCACGACCGTACTAACGGCGCCGTCGACCTGGTCGCCTGGTCTCGCGATGGCAGCAAGATCTACTTCGACCGGGAATGGGGACCCGGCCGCATATACTCCATCGGGGCACTGGGAGGCGAACCGCGCCTGGTTGTCGACAACGCCTGGCTGCCCGAACCGCTTCCCGATGGATCCCTCATCGCGCAGCGCCCCTCAGCGGAAGGCCGCGAGCAGTTGTTCCGCTTCTGGCCCGATTCCGGCCGCACCCAGGTGCTTCCCGCCACAGTCCAGTACCTCGACAGGCCGAATGTGAGGGCCTTCCCCGACGGACGGGAGATCGCAGTCTTCGGACTGCCAGCCAACGCCGCCGGGCCGCCCAGACCCTTCGCTTTGAACCTGAAGTCGCTCGCCGTCCGCGATCTCTCCTCGGGCCTGGCGCCGGAAACCCTGCGTGCGCCCATCGCAGTCACCGAGGATGGCCGCTTCATCCTGATCCAGCGCCGCCGCGACGATAGCTTAGACACTCTCGCGCTGCCGCGGTCCGGCTCGGCGCCGGTTCAAACGCTGCTCTCCCTGCCCTACAACGTTGCGCCTCTTTCTCAAGACGCGGCCCCGGATGGCTCCCTCTACATGGACCAACCCCAGGAGGCACGTTCCATCCTCAACCTCAGCTCCTCCGGAACCTTCCTTGCCGAGGTCCCCTTCCCGATAGGGTTGCAAACCGTGGTCGGGCTCGCGGACGGCGCATTTGTTTTCAGTGTGGCGCGTCGCGGGCGGTCGGAACTATTCCTGGGACGCATTGGCGCCGAGCCTCAACTCCTGCTCAACAGTCCGGAATCCGCCAGCCTGCCCGGCGCGCTGCTGCCGGGCGGCAATCTGGCCTTTATCAGCGACGCCGGGAAGCAACCCCATATTGCCATCGCTTCCCTGCGCGATGGCCGGATCGTCCGCCGCTTTCCGGCCAGAGCCCGGCTGGTAAGCTCCATTACCGCATCTGGCGATGGAGAGACCCTCTATTACGCCTCTAACGGAATCGTCTGGGCGCAGCCGGTTTCCGGCGGCTAACCTCGAAGAATTGGCGAAGGTTACGAGCTTGCAGTGGAACCCTCCGGCAGATTTCTATACCTGGCGCGGACGGGTGAGGATGGGTATCGGCTTTTTCGCATGCCGGCGGCCGGAGGGGAGGTGGCTCGCGTGCTTCTTCCCCCCGGATTCAACCTGGCCCCGAGCCCGCTGTGGTCCTCCGCCGTGGATCGCGAGGGCCGCATCCTGCTCCGCGTCAACGTTCCCGACCTTTTCTTCTACCAGGTGGCTCTCTTCGATCCCGCCCACAACACCATGACCCTGGTTCCCGTGCCGCCCCGCGTGATTGTTGGCAGCGCCGGTTGGAGCCCGGATGGCAACATCTATGCCGCCATCAACCACTGGTCCTGCTCCCTATGGCATTACCGCATCTCCATGCAAAATAACGGCATCCGGTAAATTCATCATGTCGATCAGCAATCCATCACAGGCCCGTTCCACCGTCGGGTAAACAAATCACCATCCCGTCAAGACCGTCAACGCCCGCGAGCCGCAAGCTCCTCGCATGCGACTGGCATGCTTCCTTTTCACTTTGGCGGCCGCTTCGGCCGCCGCTCAAGACCGGCCTGTCCGGCCAGGCGTTCTGCTTAAGGCTTCCCTCGCCGGACACGCACTGATCCTCAACGATGTCTTCCTCAATGGCACCGGACCGTACCGGATGCTCATCGATACCGGCAACGCTTCGAGTATCGTCCGCCCGGAAATCGCGCGTCGCCTGAATCTCAAGGCCGCCTATGCCGTCGAACAGGCATGCGTCGCCGGCGTTCGCCGCGTTCCCGTGGCCATTCTGGACGAGGTCCGCGCCGGCTCGGTCTCCGACCGGTCCGTGGAAGCAATGATCGGCGACGTGTTTCAGCCGAGTGTCGACGGCGTCCTGGGGGAAAGCTGGCTGGTCCGCCACGACTATCTGCTCGACTACCGCAATCGCCGAGTCGCGCTCGACGCTGCGGCTGCCGGCTCCGGTGTCCGGGTTCCTCTTCGATCCCCGGACGGCCTTCCGGTGGTCGTCGCCTCAGTCGATGGCCGCGCAAGAGAACTGGTCTTGGATTCCGGCTCCTCGGACGTCGTCCTGTTCGAAAAGCCTGCTCTCGATGGCGCCCTTACGGCTCGGCTGGATGCCAACGGTGGCGTTGTCCCCGCTCAAAATTGCACGGTTCGCTTCTCCCTCGCAGGCGCCCGCGATCGCCTCATGGACGCCGTCCGCATCGACGTACACGGGCTCGGCCCTGGCCTGCTTCCCGCCAGCGCATTCGCATCGGTATTCGTCTCAAACCGCGAAGGCTTCGTCGAGTTCAGCCGCTAGCGCGAGTGGCCGCACCATTTGGGGGTCGAACCTCTCATCGCAGAAACCGTTTCTTCGCCAGAAATGCCAAATTCTGAAATCCGTCGCGCCAGAGGTTGAGCTTGGTTTCGCCCATGCGCGAGGAATACAGAATCGAGATTTCGCCGAAGCGGATACGCGGGTCGCGCAGGGCTTCGATCTTGATCTCCTCGGAGAACGCCATGCCGTCGGATTCCAGCTTCATATGTTCCAGTATCGAGCGGCGGAACACCCACATGCCGGACTGCGAATCGCGCACCCAGCGAAAGAAGAGCACCGACAAGGCGAGCGAAAGCGCAAGGTTGCCGATTTTATTGCGCCAGCTCATAGCCTGGCGGTCACGCACAGGGAAGCGGGAAGCGTTCAGAAAATCCACGCTGAGATGGAGGAACGCTTCGATCAGGTAGGAAAGCGCGTCCACCGGGTAGCTCTGGTCGCCATCGAGGGTGACGATGAGGTCGCCGGTGGCCGCGGCGAATCCGCGCTTGTAAGCGCGGCCGTAGCCTCGTACATCTTCGCGAATGACTTTGGCGCCGAGCGAGATGGCGACATCCGAGGTGCGGTCGGTCGAGGCATTATCCACCACGATCACTTCATCGACGAATTCCGGCATGGCGCGGAGCACCCGTTCGATGCCCTGTTCCTCGTTCAGGCAGGGGATGATCACGGTGATGGATTGGGATTTATACATGCGATTTATACATGGCGGTACGACTTTTTCCGGGCGCCGCGCGTCTGAACAGGAGAAGCGGCAATTGCTATCATGACAACGATGAAGCGGGCCTGGTTGGCTCTAACGGGGATGGTTTTGTGCGAGTTGGGAATCGCGGCGTGGGCCGCCGATCTACACAGCGTACACGCGGTGTACCTGGTGAACATGGCCCACGGGCTGGACCAGTATCTGGCTAACCGGCTGACCGGCGAGCACGTATTTGTGGTGGTGACCGACCCGAAGAAGGCCGATGCGGTGATCGCCGAGAATTTGGGGGAGAACCTGGACGCGACGCTCGAAACCATCGCACCCAGCCCCAAGCCGAAGGAAAAGGAAGAGGCGAAGGCGGTGGAACCGCCAGACGCCAAAAGCAAGGGCAAAGGCGACGCTTCCGCCAGCAGCGCCAGTTCGCTGGCGGCGGCATTCGGCGGCAATACCAACAACAAGCTGGAACATCCGGTTTCGAACTTTAGCCGCTCCAAGGGAACCATATTCCTGGTGGACGCCAAGTCGCGGCAGGTGGTCTGGTCGCTGTACATCCAGCCGAAGGGCACCGAGAGCAAGGACATGGATCGCACGGCCTCAGACATTGTAAGCCGCCTCAAGAAAGACCTGAACCCGAAGGCGCCGAAAGCGACGCCGGCGAATTAGCCGCGGCGAGAATCGGGCCCGCCGCGCGCTTGCGTCGCACCAGTTGGCGGTACTCATCCACCAGGCGGCGGGTAATGGCGGCCATATCCCATTCAGCTTCTACTATGGCGCGGGCCCGCGCGGTCATCACCGCGGCGCCGGCGGGGTCTTCCAGAATCGCAACCACCCGTTCGGCAAACGCGGCGGGGTCGTCCGCCAGGCTACAGTATTCGCCATCGACGGTGGCCAGCCCTTCGGCGCCGATGGTAGTAGATACCGCCGGAATGCCGGCGGCAAAGGCTTCGAGCAGCTTTACGCGCACGCCTGAGCCGCTCAGAATGGGGCAGACAAACACGGCATAGCGGCTCATTGGGCCGCGCACGTCGTCGACGTAGCCGAGCATTTCCAGGTTGGCGGAATAATCCGTATAGGTGTGCGCGGGGGGCGGGTCGGAGCCTACCAGGATGAGGCGGGCATCGGGCCGGCGCTGCAAAACCAGGGGCAGCACCTCATGTACGAACCAATCCACCGCGGCCCGATTGGGGTCGTGGCGGAAGCTGCCGACGAACAAAAGGGTAGCGGGCTCGCGGGCGACCGCCGGCAGAGTGTAGCGCCGGGTATCGATTCCGGCGCGCAAGCCCGGCCGCAGGCGGTCGCCCATCTGCGGCAGAAACTCGAGCAGGTAGCGGCGGTTGACGGCCGTGCAGACCTGCACCTGGTCGAACGCCGGCAATGACCGCAATTCATAGCGGAGCATGCGGAGATACTCCATGCGGGCTTTCATCTCGCCGGCCGCGCCCATGGAGTGGCCGAAGCCGCGGGCGATGGATTGAAACGAGACGTCGTGCTCGAACAGGGCGGTGGCAATGCGGCGGAAGTCGCAGTGGTATTGAGCCAGTGGCGTGTATTCGAGCTGTAATACATCGATCCGATGGAGCAGGAGTTGGCGATGGATCAGCCACTCGAAATCGGGGTCGTGGAATTCGCGCACGGCGTGCGGGTTGAGCGATGCGGAGCCGCGGGTACGGCCGGTGGGACGCGCGATCCATTCCGAAGAGGCGCAGAACTTCGCCAGTTTGCGGTTGTCGGCTTCCTGCCACGGCCAATCCAGCATCCCCACTACGTGCGTTTCAGCCAGATGGGCGAGCTCCGCCAGAGTCTGGGACATGAAGACCGCGCCGCCGTGAGTGGGAGGGTTGATGGGATAGGGAGAGACGAACAGCACGCGGAGCCATTCCGGGTCCGCTTCCATGGGCGCGAAGCGGTCGCGGAAGTAGCCGCCCATGGGACGGCGAAAAGCTTCGGCGTCGCCGACAACGGCCAGCGAACGGGCGCGCCAGCGCGACCGGACCGCGCCGGGCAATTGGCGGACGGCCCGCCATACAGCCGCAAAATTCGGCCGCAACGGAACGTCGCCGAAGACTGTGGCGAGCAAGGCGCCCACCCAGGTAAAGGCCAGGTGAGAAACGAGGCGCGGCCAGGTATGGATATTCTTCCACGACCAAAGCAGGTAGTTCTTCTTGAGCACGGCCTGGATCTGGTCCTCGCGAAACCGCTTGCCGATGGTGCCGCGATGTTCATGGTAGACCACGCTGCGTGGCTGATAAAGCACCTTCCAGCCTCGCTTCCAGGCCATGTACCCCAGGTCGGTGTCTTCCAGATAGAAGGGCGCCAGCAATTCGTCGAACCCGCCAAGCTCGAGGAACTTGCGGCGATCGAAGGCGCAGGAGCCGCCGCCGCCGTAGAAACAAGGGAACAAAGTGTCGATCTGGGGGTCGATGCGATGGCGGACACGGAGCTGGCCATCCTCCCACCAGCCCTGCGTCAGGCCGGTTTCCTCGCGTGTCTTCGCGGGGTCGCTGAAGAAAATCTGACAGGAAACGGCGAAGACCAGCGGATCGCGGAAGCCTTCGAGCAGCGGGTCGAGGAAGTCCCGGGCCACGCGCATGTCGCTGTTGAGCAGGACCACGATGTCATTGGAGGCGCCGCGGAAGCCGGCATTCGACCCGCCGCCGAAACCGAGGTTTCTTTCGAGCGTCACCAGAGTTATCTGGGGAAAGTTTCGGCGCACGAACTCGACGCTGTCATCGGAGGAGCCGTTATCCACCACCACGATTTCGTTGGCCGGATTGCCCGCCAGGGCGGCGACGATAGAGGGTAAGTACTTTTCGAGCAGGTCGCGGCCGTTCCAGTTGGGGATAACCACGCTGGCGGCAGTTGAATCCGGCGCCGTGGGAGCCGCCGTCGAGGGTCGCCGTCCGGCCACGAACCAGGCGAGATCGGCCGCCAGCATCGCCAGCGCCGCCAGCCCAAACAGGAGGGGCGACAACAGCAACAACGGCAGAGCGCAGAGAATCCTCTTGGCTAGGGACATGTCAACTGGCGGACAGCTCCGGACCCAGGCCTATCTTGCGGCCCAGCTTCACCCATCTGGAACCCCGGTACAGCGCCAGCCGCGCTTCGAGATCCCGGGCTTGCTGCTGGAGGCCGAGCGCCCATTGGGTACGCTCGTCGCGTTCGGTTTCGGTGCGGTGCAGGGCGTCGAGGGCGAGCTGCTTATCGGCGAGCTCGGCTCCCAGGCGGGCTTCGGCGTCGCGCGCCCACCCGATCTTCTCGCGCACTTCGTCTTCGAGCTGATTCACCTTAAGAGTGTAGCCTGCGATCGAGCGGCGAGCGCTCTCCTGTTCGCCGGCCAATTCCTCCTGCAGGGCGTCGATGCGGGCGCTACGCTCGGTCACCTCTTCATTCAGCCTGGCGGCCCAGCGATTGCTTTCTTCGAGCTCATGCTCCTGGCCGCGGAACAGGGCCAGCAGGTGCTTGTGCTGGCGATCGAATTCGGCCAGATCCCGCAGGGCTTTCTCCAGCCAGACGTTCTTGGTGGCGAGTTCGGTCTCGAGCAGAGCGATGTGCCGTTCGCGCTCGCGCAGAACGTTGGCGGTGCGCGGAATATATACGAAAGTCGGGCTGCCGATCTGCGGCCGGTGGGCGCAAACGGCCAGGAAGAAGTGCGATTCGCCGGCCACCGGGTCGGCCGAATCGACGCGCGATTCCACCGTGCTGGCGCATGCCGTGCCGCCTGACTGGAAAGGCTGGAAGATTACCCCTTCCACGTGATTTTCCAGGAACAGCGTCACGTGCGGGAAGACCGCCTCCAGCTCGGCGCGGAATTCGTCGAATTCGAATTCGTGCACGTGGAACGGGTTGGCGCCTTCCCGGCCTCGCGATTCGGTGTAGTAGAGCTTGTTGGGCGTCGAAACGATGAACTGGCCGGAGGGCGCCAGCAGGCGGCGGGCTTCGCTCAACAGCTCCCGCCAATCGGCCAGGTGCTCGATCACCTCGAAAGCTACTACCAGGTCGAAGCCGGCAGCGGGGTGGGGCAGGGCGGTACAGGATGCCTGCTCGAAGTGCAGGTTGGAATCGCGGTAGTTGGCGCGGGCGAAATCCACGGCTTCGGGTGCGATGTCGGCACCAACGGCGGAAAGGGCGTAGCGGGCCAGTTCGGCCGTGCCGTAACCGGCGCCGCAACCGAGGTCCAATACGCGTTTGCCGCGCGCCAGGCGGGCGGCGAAGGTGTAGCGCGCCAGGTGCTCGTTCAGCAGGTCGGCATCCACCTGCCCCGGAATCACGCGCTCTCCGGTGAATTCAACCAAGGCGGTTCTCCACGATCTCGGCTTCGGCCGCACCCAGGCGGGCGTTGACTTCCACCCGGCAAGGTAAGTGGATGTAGCCGTAGATCTGCTGCTCGGATCGGCTCATCTGCAGCGAGATGGCATTGTCGATCCAGTCGCACATGGCGTAGGCCGAAAGGTCGCCGTCGGCAATCGCCGGGGAAAAGGAAAACGAGGCGGGATAGAGCTCCGGCAGGTCGAGATGGAAATCGACGGTGACGATATCGCCGGGCGCCAGCGGCGATAATTCACGATCCTCACGCGCGGTGTTGGTGCCCGCGAAGTCGATGCCCAGTTGATTGCGCAGCATGAAACCTACAATAGGATTGGGTACTTCCGCATACGCGCGCACGCTGATGCGAACCACGATGCGCGAGGCCGGATCAAGCAGGTGCAGCGGAGCGCCCAGCTCGTCGAGCACGGCGATACCGAGAATTTCGGCTCGGCGGTCGCCGAAGCGATGGTCGATGTTGGGAATGGTCGCAACGACTTCCGGCGCGCGGGCGGGGCCGCGGGAAGAAGCGGCAGCCGTTGCGGCGCTCCGGGCCGGATGGATCAGCCGGTAATTGGTGTCCTTTTCCGTCATGGCGGCCAGGTATTTGGCCACCACGCGATCCGGGTCGCCCAGATCCACCACCCGGCCGTGGTCCAGCCAGAGGGCGCGGTCGCCGATGGCTTTCACGTCGGCAACGGCGTGGGAGACATATAAAATGGTTACGCCGCGGGCGCGGAGTTCGTGGACTTTGCGCATGCATCGTTGGCGGAAATAGATGTCGCCGACGGCCAGGGCTTCGTCCACCAGGAGCACTTCGGGATCCACGTTGATGGCCACCGCGAACGCCAGGCGCACCACCATGCCGCTGGAATAAGTCTTGACCGGCTGGTTGATGAATTCGCCGATCTCGGCGAAAGCTTCGATGTCGCTATAGCGCGCGCCGATCTGGCGCGTGGACATGCCCAGGATGGAGCCGTTCAGGAATACGTTGTCGCGCCCGCTGAACTCGGGGTTGAAGCCGGCGCCGAGCTCGAGCAGCGCGGCTACGCGGCCATTGACGGCGGCCGTTCCGGAAGTGGGCTGAAAGATGCCGGCCACGATCTGCAGCAGGGTGCTCTTGCCCGAGCCGTTTTCGCCGATGATGCAAAACGTCTGCCCGCGGGGCACCTCGAAGCTGACGTCGTGGAGGGCCCAGAAGTCCCGGTGGCGCTTCAGGCGGTTGAAAGACAACAATTCCTTGAGCCGGTCGCCCGGCGATTTGTAGATCGCGTAGCTCTTGGAAACCCCTTGAAATTCAACAGCGTTTGCGGGCACGGGAGGAAACATTAGTGTAACAGCGGGGGTGTGTCGTGGGGCATGCCGTTTCCCCCGTCCCGACGGGGCGATGGAAGGTAGCCCGGCGCCGTAGAGTTCACGGTTGGGACAGCGGTTACCCGCCGCCCCCGCACGGATCCGTGCTGGCGCCGCTAACGCACACGGGGCAAGCTGATCGCGAGGCAAGCCGAATCACACACAGGCGGCATAGGCACCCCATTACGGTTCCGCCGGCAGGATCAGCACCGCGCCGCTGCCGCGGAACACCAGGTTGGCCGGAGCGATTTTGGTGTCATCGCCTTTGCGCGCTTCCACGCGGCCATAGACGATCGCCCAGCGGTCGTAATCCGGCGTACCGAAGCGGAACTTGCCGAGCGAGGTGCGCCGCTCCATTTCGACTCGCTTGCGTTTCAGCGCCACTGCGTCGATTTCGTAGTCGCGCGGCGGCATAGGGCCATCCGCGCTGCTTTCGAGCAGCCACAATTCCGCCGGCGCCGCCGCGGCCGGATCGCAGGCCTGCTCGCTCATCCAGCGGCCATTCTCGCGATACGAATATCGGCCCAGCACGGGAATGGCCTTGCCTTCGAGCCTCGCGAGATCGCGCAGCACTTCGCACACGCCCAGCGGCGCCAGCGGAGCGGAAGCCGGACGCACCGCGGCACACGTCAAACTGGCGGCGCCTAGTATCCGAAGAACCATCCGCATCCGGCTGGCGTTTCCCTGAAGCACTCGCTTTCCAGAATAGACCAGTCCTTGGCGGGGTGGTGGGGCGCTCGAACCCGCTTGAGTTGTGCCATTGCTTCATGCTGTAGTTGGTTCAGACGGAAGCGCCGATGATGCCACGCGTTCGCGCAGTCTGGCCAGCTCTGCTCCGCCTGCTGCGGCGTTCCATCCACTACCGGCCGACGCGCGGTGGGGCGGTGTTTTTGCTGGCTACGGTTGCCCTCACCACGGCAGCCATTCTCACCGGCAATAATCTCATTCTTCTGTTTGCCTGCGCCCTGATTTCGACGCTGCTGGTTTCCGGCCTGATCAGCCGGCTATGCCTGGCCGGGTTGGAAGTGGATTACGTGGTGCCAAATCACGTTTCGGCCGGCCGGTTCGTTCCGGGCCGCATGAGCGTAAGCAACCGGAAGCTGCTGATGCCGTCGTTCGCCATCCGAGTGGAGGGAATCCCGGCGGACGACCGCCCCACTCTGCGCCACCCGGTGTTCTTCCCGCTGCTGCCGATCGGGGCCAGCCTGGAGCAGACCGTGGAAGCCCGTTTCCCGCGCCGCGGCCTTTACCGCACCAACGGGTTCGCTGTGTCGACATCCTTCCCGTTCGGTTTCCTCGACCGCTCCGCCAGCGTAACCCTCCAGCGTGAAACTCTGGTTTATCCGCAGATCGATCCGCAGCCCGGTTTCGAAGACCTGCTCGCGGGCATTAACGGCGAAATCGAAAGCCACTACCGGGGCTTGGGCCGCGATTTCTATCGCATCCGCCCCTATGAGACTTTCGAGAGCGCGCGGCACGTGGATTGGAAGGCGTCCGCCCACGTGGGCAGTCTGCAGGTCCGCGAATTCGCGCGCGAACAGGAACCGGTGGTGGAACTGTTCCTGGACCGCGAATTGCGCCACGACCTGGATGCCTGGTTCGAGCATGCCATCGCCTGTTGCGCATTTCTGGCCTGGCGGCTTTCCGGCCAGGGCACGGCGATCCATTTCCGTTCCAATGGCTACCGCCTGCGCCAGCCTGAAGACGCGGACATCTTCGGCGTCCTTAAGTACCTCGCCCTGGTTTATCCCAGCGGCAAGCAGCCGCCCGAGCCACCGTTCGAGCCCGCCAGCTACAAGCTGGTGTTCACGGCGTCGCCCGGCAAATTTCGCGGCGCCGGTTGGGGCGGCGCGCGGGTGTTGTGCCCGGAAACGCTGCCGGCGAGAGACCCAAAACGGTTTGATACCATGAAATGAAACCCTTGACCGACACTGTTCCCGACATTCTGGCCCGCATTGTGGCCCAAAAACGCGCCGAGTTAGCCGCGGGCGTGTTCCCGTCCGCAGACTGGGAACGCCGTGCGCAGGCGAACGCCGCGACACGCCGGGATTTCCGCGCCGCGCTCCTCGGGCAGGCGCCGGCCATCGTCGCGGAAGTGAAAAAAGCCTCGCCCAGCAGGGGTTTGCTCGCGGCTGATTTCGCCTCGGCGCGGATCGCCGCTGCCTACGAATCGGGCGGAGCGGCGGCAATTTCCGTGCTCACCGACGAAGCTTTTTTCCAAGGCAGCCTGGCAGACCTGGAATCCGCCCGCGCGGCGGTGCGCGTGCCCGTGCTGCGCAAGGACTTCACCATCGCGCCGGAGCATGTTCTCGAGGCCGCGGCTCACGGCGCCGATGCCATCCTGCTGATCGCGGCCATCCTCACCGAGCGCGAGATCCGCGACTTTCGCGAGGCTGCCGCGCGTTACCAGATGGCTGCGCTGGTAGAGGTTCATAACCGCCGCGAGTTGGAAATCGCCGTGGCCGCGGGCGCCGAGATCATCGGCGTAAACAACCGCGATTTGACCACATTTGAAGTCACTCTGGATACTTCGCTGCGACTGGCCGGGTTCATGCCCGCCGGCGCGGTTCTGGTGAGCGAGAGCGGGATTCACGACGCCAGCGACATCGTTCGCCTGCGCGCCGCCGGCTATCACGCTTTTCTGGTGGGTGAGCACCTCATGAGGGCCGGCGACCCCGCCGCCGCGCTGGCTCAGTTGGTGGCGGCGTGACTGCACCGTGGCGCACGCACTCGTCGCCCCCGGCATTTCGCGCCCTGAAGGAAAACAAGGCGACCCAATCTTTGTGGGGCAGGTTGGTAACCCGCGGACCGATTGACAATCGGTCCACGCGGGCCCAGCCCGGCTGTTCGCTGGCCGGTTCGAAACCTGGTTCAACCCAATTTCCACCACCTCAGGAGCCCGCCGTGTGGCAGCGGGCGGACTTAGATCGTGCGGCTCGGCGGGGCGGGCTGATAGGCCGCCGCAGGCTGGGAGCCTGGCCCACAAATGGTGTGAGAAATGCCTAGAGGCGGTCCCATCCTCAAAATCTGTGGCATCACCAACCAGGACGATGCCTCCGCCGCCATCGATGCCGGCGCGACGGCGATCGGTTTTAACTTCTATCCCGCCAGCCCGCGCTATCTCGCGCCGGAAAGCGCCGCCGGGATCGAGTCTCCCCCGGGCGTGCGGCGTGTGGGTGTGTTTGTGAACGAGGCGCCGGCAACGATCGAAACGATCGCGCGCATCGCCGGGCTGGATGTGGCGCAACTGCATGGCGAGGAGACCGCGGATCGCTATCCGGAAGCTATTGCCGTTTGGAAAGCCGCGCGGGTGACGCCGGTTTTCAGTCTCGCGCTTTACCGCGACGTTCCCGCCGAGGCCCTCCTGCTGGATGGCCCGGCCGGCGAATTGTACGGCGGCTCCGGCCAGGCGTTCGATTGGCGCCGAGCGGCGGAGTCTCCCAAGGCGATCATCGTAGCCGGCGGCCTGGATGCGGTGAGCGTGGCCCGCGCCGTCGAACTGGCGCACCCCTGGGGTGTGGACGCCTGCTCGCGCATCGAAAGCGAGCCGGGCAAAAAGGATCACAGAAAGATGAGAGAGTTTCTGCGCGCGGCCGAGGCGGCGCTTCGCTCGTGACCGCGCAGCCCGATGCCGCCGGCCACTTCGGACCTTATGGCGGCCGGTTTGTGCCGGAAGTCCTGATGGCGCCCATCGAGGAACTGGAAAACGCATACCTCGCGGCCCGCGACGACCCGGCATTTCAGGCTGAACTTGCGCAGTTGCTCGCCACTTTTGCGGGCCGGCCCACCCCGCTCTACTATGCGCGGCGGCTGAGCGAATCGCTCGGCGGCGCGCGTATCTGGCTCAAGCGCGAAGACCTGCTCCACACCGGCGCGCACAAGATCAATAACGCTCTGGGACAGGCTCTGTTGGCCCGCCGCATGGGCAAGAGCCGCGTCATTGCCGAAACCGGCGCTGGCCAGCACGGCGTAGCGACGGCTACGGTGTGCGCGCTGCTCGGTTTCGAATGCGTCGTCTACATGGGCGAGGAAGACATGCGCCGGCAGCGGTTGAACGTCTTCCGCATGCGCCTGCTGGGGGCCAAGGTGACCGGCGTTTCGAGCGGCAGCCGAACCCTCAAAGACGCCATCAGCGAGGCCATGCGCGATTGGGTGGCCAATGTCGGTGACACGTATTACCTGCTGGGCTCGGCCCTGGGCGCGCATCCCTATCCCATGATGGTGCGGGATTTTCAGAAGATCATCGGCGAGGAGGCCCGGCGCCAGATGCTCGAGGCCGAAGGCCGGCTGCCCGATACGGTCTTCGCCTGCGTGGGCGGCGGCTCGAACGCCATCGGCATTTTCCACGCTTTCTTGCCGGACGATGGCGTGGCGCTGGTCGGCATCGAAGCCGGCGGCAGCGGCGAAGAACTCGGCCTGCACGCCGCCCGTTTTCGAGGCGGATCGCCCGGCGTGCTGCAGGGCGCCTACAGCTACCTGCTGCAGGATGGCGACGGGCAGGTTTCGCTGACGCATTCGATTTCGGCCGGCCTGGATTACGCCATGATCGGTCCCGAGCACGCCCT
>JBEKZL010000154.1:0-20112 GCA_049509915.1 Bryobacteraceae bacterium
GCATATGGCACAAAATAAGCAGACCGGCGCCGGCAATTCGCCCCCGCCAAATCCGAAAGGCGGCACGGCCGGCGCGAGTCAGACCGGCAACACACCCACCGCAAGCGAGCTCGTGCAAACGTCCTGGGCCACGTCGGTGGATGCCCAAACCGCGCAGCAGTTCACCGGGCTTACAGGTATTCGCCAGGCTCGGACAAACCAGCTTCAGCGACAGGTGACCTCGCTTACGAAAGCCTATGGCGCCAGCGATCCGCGCACGGTGGCCGCTCAAGCCTCTTTCAGCACGCAACAGACATTCGCTACCCGGCTGGGGATGGCGAGCGCGACAACTTCCACTACCGCGCCGACCGCCCCGGCGAACGGCTGGGTGGTGTACGGACGAGTGCTCCACGCGGATTCGACGGCGGCGCCGCAACTCACGGTCTTCCTGGCCGACGAATGCCGGGCGTGGCTGCAGAAATATGCCTTCGCGTTCACGGATCAGACCGGCTATTTCACACTCAGCTATGCTCCGCCGGCTCAGCACGGCGAAAAGAAAACTCACCACGCGGTGGAGAGAGAGGCTGAAAAAGCCACCGAAAAGGCACCTGAGTCCGTCAGTGCTTACCTCGAAGTGTCGAATGCGGCGTGCAAGCTGATGTATATGGATGCCGCCCCGATGTCGATCGCGGTTGGCGCGGTGGTGAATCGCGACATTGTACTATCGGCCGAAGTCCCGCTGGGGACGCCGCCTTGTGAACCGGGCGCACCCCCTGCGGTGCCGCCCGCCAAGAAGTAGCGTTATGCTGGCTGTCGCTCAATCCGCGTCGAAAGAGTCCGCCGCGTTGCGTCCGGCGAAATTGCCGGCCGTCGTGGCTGCGATCGATTCGACCGTTGAGACTCGCATTCTGCAGCGGAAAACCTGTCCGTGCGGGGGAGGATGTCCACGTTGCCAGGCAGCCCGTCTTCCTGGCGAGGGAAACTTGCAGGCGAAGCTTAGACTGAGTCAGCCCGGAGACCCCGCGGAGCTGGAAGCCGACCAGGTGGCGGAAGCGGTAGTGAGCGGCCGGCAATTTCAAGAAACCGGAGGATGGCCGCCGAACTCCGCTCCGGCGGGGTCATCCGTTCAGCGCAAATGCGCCGCTTGCGAGAAGGAAGACGAGGAACAAGAGGTGCATCGCAAGGCCGATGACACCGTCGCGCGCGAGGCGGCGCCGGAGGAGAAATCGGCGGCGGCGCGAATCGTCGATGATGACGTCCGCGAGCTTTCTGCCGGGCAGATGCGCAAGAGCGACTTTCTGTCCGCGCTGCGCCAAGCCCTCTGCCAGACCGTGGATGAAGCGTTGAAAGGCACGTCCCGCTCCACCGATGGCTGCCCCTGGATCGAACGGCTGTTCGCCGCGTATGCGTCCCAAAGCAGCAGCGACGTGGAAGCCGCCGTCCGGCGCTATGTGCCCAAGGCGGCTTCCGTCCAGTCCGCCGCGGGCTACATTTCGCTCATCCTCGCGCGCGTCGGCCGCGCCGCTGCGGTCTGGGCCAAGACGGGGCAGGTTACCGGGCTGCCGGAAGGGTTTTCCGCAGGCTCCGCGACGGGGCCAACGGCTGCCAAACCCGCGGCGGCGGCGCCGGAACAGGTTTCGTTCAAGACTCGCGATGGGGCTCAGGCGCCCGCGACCGACGCCACAGCCGTTCGCTCTCAACTCGGTGGCGGAAGTCCCATGGAAAGCGGCGTCCGGTCGCGCATGGAGAGCGCATTCGGGATGGACTTTTCAGCGGTGCGCGTTCATACCGATGCCGCCGGCGCCAATCTTTCCGACCGGTTGAGCGCGCGCGCTTTCACCGTCGGCAGCGATATCGCAGTATCGGCCCGGCACTCCCTGGGGCGACGCGCTGATGGCTCACGAACTGGCGCACGTAGTGCAGCAAGGCCACGCACAGCCCGGCGCCGTGCCTGAAGCCGGGTCCGGGCCGGAGGCCTCGTTCGAATCCGATGCCGACCGCGCCGCGCTCGGCGCCACACTTTCCCTGTGGGACCGCGCTCGCTCGGGAATCGGCGGAATCGCCGGCCGCATTCTGCCGCGGCTCAAGTCTGGGCTTCAAGTGCAACGCTGCCGGCGCAGTGTGAAGAAGTGTCCTGCGGACAAACACTGGGGCGTGGTGGGAGAAGGACTCGGTCTTGGATCGGTAGGGTGCGTGTGTGTATGGAAGTGCCTCTCCGGCGCTCCTCCCAAGGAAGACTACGTGCCGCCCGCGCAGGACACGGTTT
Source organism: Bryobacteraceae bacterium (assembly GCA_049509915.1). Classification (GTDB taxonomy): domain Bacteria; phylum Acidobacteriota; class Terriglobia; order Bryobacterales; family Bryobacteraceae; genus JBEKYD01. Next base: position 2,246 of record JBEKZL010000154.1, read on the forward strand.
CCTGTCCGCCGGACGTCTACTGCGAGGGCCCTCCGCCCGTGGAGGTCGTGGGTGACGATTATCAGAAGGTCGAAAAAGGGCAGGAGCAAGCCCCAAGCCAGGTAATCGGGTACGGCGCTCATATGACGCCAATGACCGGCGCCAAAGTATGCGGCTGCCTTCCGCTCGATATCGAAGGCGGGGAGTCTACCAGCTCCGCCCTGGTTCCCACCGGTTTCGACCCCACCGATCTCTACACTGGCCCCATGCCTGGCGGGGGGCACGCCCCGGGGGTGCCCGAAACGCGCGGGCTCGAACCCGAAGCCATCCGGGAGTCGGTACACACTGAGACTGAGGCGCGGGAACCGGTCAGAGGAGCTTTGGGAGAACGGGTCAACGAGCCCGCAACCGTGTCGACCGGTCCGCCCAAGCCTGCGCTCGAAAGGCTGGGAGAGTATAACCAGGAAATATCGGGCTCGCCCGAGCTGAAGCAATGGCAAGACCAGATCGAGAAGCTGCGAACCACCGATCCGGCCAAAGCGGAGCAGGAGGCGGCCAGCCTGGTGCGCACGGCTCAAGCGGCACGAAACAATGCCGCCAGGGCCGCCGGGCAAACCGCCGGGGGCGACGATCCGATATTCACCCTGGGCGTGGGCAAAGACCGAGCCGCGAGGATTCAGTCCGGCGAACAGAACTTTGTGGTGGATCGCCGCTTGACGTTCGATGTCGACGAGGTACTTCCCGTCGGTGCGCCCGACATCAAGCCACAGCGGGCTGTGGCCCGGGCCACTAGTGCGGAGAACCGCCAGTTGCTGGATCCGAATACGAACCAGCGAACCAAGGGCTTGGGCATCGACCCGCGCGAGTTGCCGCAGAATCGAACCCCCCGAGAGCCGGTTTCGGTCACTACCGATCCGCATGCTCTGCTCACCAGGCGATTCAGCGAGGTTCACGAACTTCAGCGCATTTTCGACCGCGCGGTCGCTTCGGTCAACGAGCCACAGCGGCTGACGCCGACTCAGTTGAAGGCCAGGATCAATGCCGAGACGCGGCGAATCATCACGGAAGACCCTGGGCCGGACGCGGCGGCGGTGCGCAAGGCGTTGGGGGATCTGGGGTTCGTGCGCGAGCCGGGCATCGGGTGGGTGATGACGAAAGGTCCGGCGCAATAGGAAAAATATATGCGCAACGGCCAGTCGGCCTTTCGATTCTTCGGGCTGATAGGGTTCGCCATGGCCTACGCGCTGGCAGCCGGACTGGCCCGGCACGCCGGTCTCTCCGTGTGGATGGTTACGGCGCTTGCCGTATCGGGCGCCATCGCTTTCCTGGCGCTCGCCATGGTGACCAAGATTGTCACCGGCGCCGAATCGCTCACTTACTATCATCACCAGGCGGCGGTCCTCCTGACGGCTGCACTGGCGCTTTCCGGGCTTCGCGCGCCGTTACTGCCGTATCTCGATATTTCCGCCCTTGGTATCGGCGTCTTTCTGGCATTCGGCCGGATCGGCTGCCTCAAAGCAGGATGCTGCCATGGTCTTCCGTGCCCGCATGGCGTGCGGTACCCCAGACATCACCTCGATTCCGGTTTTCCCCGGCATTTGGTGGAAGTAGCGCTTTTCCCGGTTCAGGCGGTGGAATCGCTAGGCGTACTGGGGATTGTCGGCCTGGGCACTCTGCAGGTTATCACCCGCTGCCCACCGGGTTCGGCTCTTTCGTCGTATCTTGTCGCATACGCCTTCCTCCGATTCCTCCTGGAGTTCTTCCGGGGCGGCACGGACCGCCGTTTTCTGTGGGGTTTCTCCGAGGCGCAATGGACATCTTTCGCGATCGTCTGCGCCACCGTCGGTTTGGAGGCTCAAGGGGCGTTGCCGTTCGAAATGTGGCATACGTTCGCCGTAGTCGCCATGGCGCTCGTGACCATCGCTTTGCAATTTCATCCGCACTTGCGCTTCGCTCGTGGGCTTTTCGATCCCTTCCATATTGAAGAACTGGCCCAAGCTCTGGAACTCGCGTCCGATCTGGCCGCCGAAGAGCCGGCTTCGCGGACCATCCATCTCGCTGTTACGAAACTGGGAATCCGGATCTCAGGCGGCTGTTTGGGCGAAGCGGGAACGCCGGTTCCGCATTACACCCTATCGCGCGCCGGAGGAGCGATGAGCGAGCGCACGGCCCGGCTTCTTGCCGTCTTGGCGTCTCAACTGACTCGCTCACCTAACCCGTTCAAGATCCTGCCTGGACGCAGCGGGGTTTATCATCTGGTTTTCCCGGTCGAGAGCGCGTGGGTCAGCGGAGAACCACTGCGGGAAAGCGCCCCAATCATGGACCCTTCGATCATTGCCTCTCCTCACTCCCGGAAGTGAGCGGACCGGGGGGTGCTTCACCGATCTGGGGATTCCGCGGTTTAGGCGCGGCAACCGCTCCCTTACGGTCGCGGCTCGGTTACGAACACCGCGTGTTTGCAATCGCTTACCGAGCCGCGACCGTCAGGGAGCGGTTGCCGGGGACCGGTTGTTTCCAGCGGGCGTGCGGCATACAATCGAATCGGACTATTCCGGCAGCGAGGATGGGAATAAGAAATATGAATCGCAGGCGATGGATGATGCTTTCCGGGGCCGCAATGGCGCGCGGGGGCGCCGCTCAGACGCAACAGGCCCAGCGGCCCAGCCCCCCTGACGAAGAGCAGGATACCCCGGACAAGTTTTTGCTAGAAGACTACCGCCCGGAGTCTATCTACCGGGTCCCGAAAACCGAGGTCAAGAAGGCCAAATATCCGGTCATCGATGTGCATTGCCACGGCGCCCGTCCCCCGCAACAGGTTGACGACATGGTTAAGCTGATGGACGCCGCCGGCGTGGAAAGAACCGTGATCTTCACCAGTGCGGCGACGCCGGAAAGGTTCACCGAGGTGCGTCAAGCCTACCTCAAATATCCCGGCCGTTTCGATTTGTGGTGCAGCTTCGACCTGGCCGGTGTCCACCAGCCGGGATTTGGGCCCAATGCCGTCAAAGCGCTGGAAGAGTGCCATCGTCTGGGCGCCCTCGGTGTCGGAGAAATCAGCGATAAGGGCAGGGGCTTCGCGTCCTTCGGCGGGGCCGGACGGGCCGGCTCATCGAACCCCCCGGGGCGCGGGTTCCAGGGAAGAGGAAGCGGCTTCTCTCCGCCGAGCACTGCCCCCGCCGGTCCCCATCCGGATGATTTGCGCATGGACTCTCTATGGGATAAGTGCGCGCAGTTGGGCATGCCCGTCAATATTCACGTTTCCGACCCCATCTGGTCCTACCAGCCCATGGACCGGCACAATGACGGTCTTATGAACGGCTACACCTGGATGATCAAAGTGACGCCCGGCATGCTGGGGCACAACGAGCTGATCGAGAGTCTGGAAGCCGCGGTAAAGAAGCACCCCAAAACGATTTTCATCGCCTGCCACCTCATGAACCTGGACTACGATCTGGCGCGGCTGGGCCAGATCTTCGACCGGAATCCGAATCTCTATGGCGACATCTCGGCTCGCTTTGGAGAGCTTGCTCCCATCCCGCGATTCGTGTCCCAGTTCATTCAGAAATACCAGGACCGGGTGCTCTACGGGACGGACATGGGCTACAACGAGCGCATGCTTGGCACGACTTTCCGCATCCTGGAAACCCACGACGAGCACTTCTACGTACATGAGCTCTTCAACTACCACTGGCCGCTCTATGGCTTCGGTCTGCCTGACGACACGTTGAAGAAGGTTTACGCGGACAACGCCCGCGAGGTCTTCAAGAAGGCACGGGGCAACGCGGCGTAAAGCCGCTCCCGGCTGTGTGGTTGGCACGCGGCTCTACACGGCATCGCAGCGCGGCAGGGTGCGACGAGCCGTGGCCTGGGGTTCCGTATAATGGCAGAGGCGCTCCGCCGGGGGACGGTCATGGCAGGCGAGGGTCCAAAGGACGTAACCCGACTCCTGGTGGCATGGAGCAACGGGGACCGGGCGGCACTCGATGCGCTCGTGCCCCTTATCTATGCGGAACTGCACCGGCTGGCGAGCCGCTCGATGCGCCGCGAGGGACCTGGAAGTGGAGAAGAGCATGGGCAGGGGACAAGATTTTGGGGCTTCATCTCTTTCTGATGCTCTCGATCGCCGCCAAGGCGCGCTCGCGGGCCTCGCCGTGGTCGACGATTGGAAGGGGATGCTGCGACTCTGGAACCCAGCGCCGGATATAGCCGCCGCCGGGATCGAACTTTTCTTTCTGAATGGCCGGGTTCAAGATTCGAAAGTACGGTGCCGCATCAGCGCCGCAGCCCGCAACCCATTGCCAGCCGAGTGTGTTGTTTGCCAGATCCGCGTCTACCAGAGTGTCCCAGAACCAGGCTGCGCCCGCTTGCCAATCGATCAGCAAGTGCTTTGCCAGGAATGATGCGGCGACCATCCGCACCCGGTTGTGCATCCAGCCGGTGTGCCACAATTCGCGCATACCAGCGTCCACTAGCGGGTAGCCGGTATTGCCACGTTTCCAGGCCTTGAAGTGCTCCGGATGCATCCGCCAAGGGAAGACAGAGAATTCCTGCCGAAGTGCCTGGTGCGGCGATTGCCGATTGTGATAGAGCAAATGGTACGCAAATTCGCGCCATCCAAGTTGCCTGAGGTATGCCTCGCAAGCTGCGTGGTGACGGTTCGCCACGCCGAGGATCGCGCGTTGAATCTCGCCGGGACTGATCTCGCCGAAGTGCAGGTGTGGAGACAGCCGCGATGTGCCCACCAGGCCCGGCTTGTCGCGATTCACCGGATATTCCGCCAGGGCTTCCCGCAGGAAGCGCTGCAGTTGGCGCCTGGCCCCCGATTCGCCAGGCTGCCAAACCTGACGGAAGTCCCCCGCCCAATCCACTGCCGACTCTAACGAGAGTTCCGAAAGAGCCAATGAGTGCGGCCACTTTTCAGGCGGGGCGACACACTGGGGTGCTTGCTCGCAGACGGCTGCCAAGGGCTTGATCAGGCACGCTTGCCAGAACGGCTTGAAGACCCGGAAGGGCTGTTCGCTGCTGTTGCGAATGGTCCACGGTTCGAACAGCAGGCTGCCATTGAAGCTCTCGGCGATCACACCCCTCTCGCGCAGCTTCGACTTTACTTCGCAGTCGCGGGCAACGGCCGCGGGCTCATAACGGCGATTCCACAGAACTGCCGAAGCTCCCGATTCCGCCGCCAGCCTGTTCAACGCCGCTGCCGTCGGTCCACGGCCAATAATCAGCCGCGAGCCGCGCTTCTCCAATTCCGCGTTGAGGCTGGCCAGCGAGCGGTGCAACCACCAGCGCGAGGCGGCGCCCGGTGGCCAGTCCCCTTCTTCCTCAGGCGCCCAGATGAACACCGGAATTACCGGCGAACGACGTTCCAAGGCTGCGGACAGCGCTGGGTTGTCCGCGATGCGCAGATCCTGCCGAAACCAGAGTAACGTAGGCTTAGCGCCGAAGTCGGTCACTTGGCTCCTTCACTGCGCAGGCGACGAATAGCTCGCCAATGCGCTCGAGTCGGTAGTCCGCCAAACGTTCGGGCGTAGTGTCTGCCGATGTTCTCCGCCTGGTAGAAGCCCGAGAGAAGTCGCACGCGAGAGAGAACGCAGGATCTCGCTCACCGAAGCCAGTTCCGATCCGGGAAAGATGTACTTGTGGATCCAGACGCTAAGAACCTCCGCAAATTGCCCCACTGAAGCAGCGTAACGGTCTCCTGTCAGTTTGTCAAGCATTTGTCCAGCACAAATAGTTGACAATGGGTGCCAGCCAGCTCTTTACCCATCCGAGTCGTTGCCAAACTGAACGTGTTAGCGCCAGTCTAGCGGCATTTCCGCCGGTTTTGACGCCGTGGGGAGCGACGACGACGACGACGAGGCACACAAATGCCACCCCGCGCGAGGTGAAGGTTGGCGCGGCTGTCTGTCCGTGTTCAGCGAGGCGGCGATGTCAGTCGATAAGGGAGTTCCCGCCGTCAACATGAGGGGTCAAACCGGCGGACTCCTCCGCGATGGGTCATCGCAAAGCGTGGCGCTTGCTCGGAGCCGACCGCAACTACTCGGCCGGCGAATTCGGATTCTTGAATCACCGAGCGCTTTTCACTTTCCTACCGGGCGGAACTCTACAACCTATTCAACCGCGTGCAGTTCAACCCGCCGGGCAACCAGCTGGGCAGCTCGCTATTTGGCGTCGCCAGCGGCCAGCTCAACCGTCCCCGGGTGATCCAGATGGCCCTCCGGCTGAAATTCTAAAGCGCAGGGCCGGCTGTGGGGCCCCTCCAGCCGGATCGCCAAAATCCACGGCCGCCGGTTTTATAGGATCTGGCAAGCTTCGTCGAATTCCAGGCGAGGGGCGCGAGGATGCAGAGAGGACGGGTCGCCGTAGCCCAGGTTGCAGAGGAAATTCGAGCTCCATTTGCCGTCGGGGAAAAACTCGGCATCCACTTTGGCCGGGTCGAAACCCGACATGGGGCCGGCGTCCAAGCCCAGCGACCGCGCCGCCAGAATCAGGTAGGCGCCCTGCAGGGACGAATTTCGAAACGCCGTGTCGTGAATCACTTTGGCGTCGCTGAACCACACGCGGGCGTCGGCGAAAGGAAACAGCCGGGGCAGCTCCTCGGGAAATTCGTTGTCCCAGGCCACGATCACGGTCACCGGCGCCTGCTGCACCTGCGGCACGTTGCCCGGCATCAGGGCCGGTTTCAGGCGCTGTTTGGCGGCGGGCGTGGTGACAAAGACCAGGCGGGCCGGCGAGCAGTTGGCAGAGGTCGGCCCCAGCTTCACCAGATCGTACAAATCCTGTAGCAGCTTCGGTTCCACAGGGTCGGGCAGCCACGCATGGTAGGTGCGGGCTTGACGAAAAACAAGGTCAAGCGCTTCGGTGGAGAGTGGTGTTTTCATATAGAATCGTTCTCCCATAGGATGTTGCCGGGAGGCGATTGGTCACACCGATTGCGGCAGGAGAACGCCGGGACGAATCTCCGAGCTCCTTCGGTGGGACAAACCGGTCTGCCCCACGGTAAAATCGCCGCGGGCGAGGGGACGTGCTGGCGGCACAACGCCCGGGGCGGCCGTTGTCCATACCCTCGGTTAGCGGTTTCCTACCCACTGAAATTATCGATTTGATGTTGACATTAAGCCGACCGTTCTTTTGGACAGGCGCCGATATAATCGAGGGCGAGATTGGGCTGTTTATACTGCGGAAAAGAAATCGGTCCGATTCGAACCTTTCGGGATCGCGAATTCTGCTCTGACGCTCACCGCACTCAATACCACGAGCGGCTCGGCAAAGCGCTTTTCCGCTTGTCCAAGCCGGAGCCTGCCCCGGCGCCGCGATTGCCCTTTTTCTCATTCTGGCCAGTTCAGACCGGACGGAGCCTCCCCCGCATGAACGATTGGGTGAGGCCGCCCGGACTGAGCTCCCGACCGGTTCCCACGGCGTTTCCGTTTTCCTTTGCATCCATCGAAATGGATTGGTCGTCGGGCCATCTGGCTCTGGCGGCGGAGGCGCTGCAGGCTGGGAAGGCAGCGCTGGATTTGGGCCTCCGCCCCGTCGATTTCGGGCCGGGGGAATCCGCCGGCCGGGGCGTGCGGTTGCCTCCGCTGCTCAAACCACTGGGTGCCGCACGGCCGCCGCGGGCGGCGCTGATGCCGTTGGTTCCGGTTGGGATGGTTCCGGCCGCGCCGGGTCTGGCGTCGGCAGCGACCCCTATCGAGATCGACCCGATTTCCCGTCCGCCGGCACTGCCGTGTCTGGCCGACGCGCTGGAACGGGCCCCGGACCCGACGCTCGCCGCCGCCGCGCCGCTCGAATACGAACATCCGGTGGAAGAACGGTTGGTAGAGCCGGCGGTAGCGGGCTGCGCGCGTTCGACGAATGCTCCGTGGCTTCCCGGAGCGGCGCCCGCCGTCGCCGCGCCCGCCATCGCATGGCCAGGTTTTCGCGCCGCGTCGCAGCCCCGAGCGGCGATCCGGCCTGCCCGTCCACGGGCGGGCTGCGAAGCGGCGCTCTACCGGCGGCGCGGTGCCTCTCTGCCCGCGTTTCGAGTCGAAAACTCGAGCTCCGGATGTCGTGGAATTTGGGTTGAGCCGGTTTCGAACTCATCGGCAGGCGGCCGGGCTGGCGCCTGGCTGGACCGGTCCCAGGGCGCAACCCCAATCGGTCCGCAGATTGCCAACCTGTCCCACAAAGAAACGGGCGGCATGCCGCCACCGGGCCGGACTCCGCTGGCGGCTCCCATCGCGGAAGCCATGGAGCGGTCGATGACGGTGCGCGCTACGGTCGTGGCCGCTCCGCTGGGCGCTCGGCCGGTTGTCCTACCCGCACTGAAACTGGAGAGTGCCGGCTTGGCCGCGATGCCGCGGGAGCGGGCTGGCCGGCTGCTGCCACTTGAGCCCAAACCGAACGAGATCGCCGCCCGCGCCCTGGCCGAAGCGGCCCGGATTGTTCTGCCCACGCCAGCGGCGGGCCTGCCGCCGGCGTCGATTCCACCCTTGACGGAGGCTCGGATTTCCGAGCGGCAGGGGTGGCAGGCGGTGGACGAAGCCGAGGCGGTGGAAATGCCTGTCCGGCCGGCCCTCGCTGAGGCCGTGCCGGCGGCGGCGGTTGTGGCGTTGCCGTCGGTCGCCTGGTTCCAATGCGGAGGAGTGGGCGAATTGGTCGATCCGTCCTGGGGGGCGGTAAATGCCGAACCGGTGGAGTCGTTGCCGGCGGCATTTCATGCGAAGGATCTGCCGGTGCGGCCGGGGTTGTGCCTTCCCGCGTTCGAGGTTCGAATGGCCGCGCCGCGGCCTTTGGCCGGCTTTGGCGACGATGGCCCGGTGGTGCGCCTGCAAGAGCCCCGGGCTTTCCAGCCGGTCCTCGAACCCGCAGTAGGATTGTTGGCGATGGTGCCCTGTTCTGGGCTGGCGCCTCCGATTCCGGCTCTGGCGGCCGCGCTGCCGATTCCGCTGGAATTCGTTTCCCGCGCTCCCAGCGGCACGCTTCGCCGGCGGATCTCCCCGATTCCCACCGCTCCTCAGGCCATGCTGCCGGTGTGGAACCTGCAGCCGGCCGCGGGGCACGCGCCTGAAGCGCGCCAGCCCAAACGCAGTCCGAGGCTCGATCCGGCCGAGGTCTTCCACCTGTCCGAGGCCCGCCCCCGCCGAGTGCGGCCAATCGCCGCCGACGCCTTGAAGGCCCTGGCCGCGAGCCTGTTGGTAGGCAGCCTGCTATGGTACGGCGTTCCCGAGATCCGCCAGGCGCGGAGCCTGTTGCTGATCAACCAGAGCGGCAACGCGCCGGGCAGCTCGGTTGCCGCCGGCAACGTGGCGCGCGCCGACGCGCCGGACCAACCGCGGCGCAGTTCCGAATCCGTAAATTCGCGGGGCTCGGCGCCGCAAGGCCTGATGGAGCGCATCCGGATGGCGATGGCTTCCCGCGCTGCCGCCGAGATCGCCGATAACTTCAACGGCGGGATGAGCGCGTGGGACGCCGGGTCGAAATCGTTGGGGCCGGGCTGGTCGCGGAGTACGGCGGGGTTCGTCCGCCCCGGACGCCTGGCGCTATTGCGGCCGTCGCTCGGCTTTGCCGATTACCGGCTGGAGTTTCTGGGCGAAATCGAAAACAAGAGTCTGGATTGGGTGGTGCGAGCCGCCGACTCGAAAAATTACTACGCCATGAAATTCACCGTGGTCGCTCCCGGTCCGCGGCCGGCCATCGCCATGGTGCATTACCCGGTGGTTGGCGGCAAAGCCGGGCACCGGGTCGAGGTCCCGCTGAGCGTAATGGTGCACAACCACACTCCGTACCGGGTTTCGGTGGATGTCTCCGGCGACCGAATCGTGACCTCGATCGAGGGAGAGGAAGTGGATTCGTGGACCGACACAACCCTCTCCAAAGGCGGCATTGGTTTTTTTGCCGATGCCGGCGAGCGGGCCAAATTGTATTGGGTGAAGGTGGCGCATAACGACGACTGGATTGGCCGGATTTGCGCCTATTTCACCAACGACGGCGGGGCGGTGGCGGCCGGACTCGAACCCGCTTCGACGCCGCCCGCCGAGCGCCGCAGTTCCACCGGAGCCGGCCAGGAACCGGAGCTGGCGGCCGCCGCGCTGGCCTTCGGCCGGCGCCGCCGTTTCCGAATATTCCCTCTTGCCGAACCTCAGTATTCCGAACCGCAACACCAAGCCGATAGGAGATTCCTTTCATGCCATCTTTCCTGACCAGCCAGAGTGCAGCCAAAACCGCGATCCCGCCCGGGATTCTGCCCATCGACGAGGGGATGCAATCCAAGCGTGCCGGTAAGACGCTGGCCAGAGCAGTTTCGCTGCACCTGGAGGGTAAGCGCGAAAGCGCCGCCAGGATGCTGGCCAAAGCCATCGAAGGGGGAGAACGGGAGCCCGGTCTCTATTCGGCCCTGGGACACATTCAGTGCGAAATGGGGGAGTTCGAGGCCGCATCGGAAACCTACCGGAGGCTGGTCGAGACCGAGCCGAAGCACCGCATCGCTCACTTCAACCTGGGAGTTTGCTACGGCAACCTGAAGAAATGGAAGGCGGCCACGGAGAGCTTTCGGCACGCCATTGAAGCCGACGGCACGCGCCCGGACGCGTTGCTGGGCCTGGGGTTGTCGCTGATTCACGGCGGCAGCCCGGCACAGGCGGCCGAAGCCCTGGACAAGTATTTGGAGCTTTTCCCGGACAACGAATCGGCGCTGTTCGCGCGGGCTGTGGCGCTGCAAAAGACCGGCCGCTACGCGGAAGCGGCCGAACAGTACCGCAAAGTGCTGTCGCGCAATCCGCGCTCCGAAGAGGCGCTTTCGAACCTGGTGGCCATGTTTCTCGACCGCAAGGACTTCGCCTCGGTGCGCCGCTATGCGGCGATGCTGGTGGAGGCGCGTCCGGATTCGGTGGTGGCGACCGAAGCGCTGGCCACGCTGGCTTTCAGCGAACAGGATTTCGGCGAGGCCGCGGTGCACTGCCAGAAGCTGGTGGAGGCGGCGCCGGAGCGCTTTGAAAACTGGTTCAACCTGGGCGTGGCGCACCACAAGAACGGCGACTTTGAAAAGGCGGTAGAAGCCTACCGGCAGGCGGCGATGGTGAATCCGAGTTCGGCGCAGGCGCACCTGAACCTGGGCGTGGCCAGCCAGGAGCTGAGCGACCTGGAAGGCGCGCGCCGGTGCTACGAGCGCACGCTCGAAATCGATTCCAACCAGCCGGGCGCCATGTGGAACCTGGCACTGGTGCTGGAGCAGCTCAACGACCGCGCCCAGGCCGAAACTCTATACGCTCGCATCCCGGAAGGCTCGCCGGAATGGAGCGACGCGTGTTTCCGGCTGGGCTATCTAAAGCTGCTGCGGGGCGATTACGCCGCCAGCGCCAAGGTGTTTCTAAGCTGTCTCGGTTCGCGTCCGGATTGGCCGGAAGCCTCTCTCAATGCCGGCATCGCGCTGGCCCGCTCCGGCCAGCCGGAGGAGGCGCGCCGCGCGTTCCAGGACACGCTTTCCATCCGCCCCGATTCCTCGGACGCGGTGCGCGGCCTGGCCGCCCTGGCTCTCGAACAGGAGGATTACGAGGAAGCGCTGCAACTGCATCGCCGCCTGATGGAACTGGGTGAACATAGCCCCGAGCTGTTCTATAACGCTGCCCTAATCTGTCAGAAGCGCGGCCAGATCGAGCAGGCTGTGGCCTACTACCACAAGGCCCTGGCCGAGAACCCGCAATTTGCCGAAGCGCTGTTGAACCTGGGCCATGCGCTTATGGAGCTGGGTCAGGAGGAGGAAGCCCGCGCCCATTGGCGCAAAGCCATCCGCGAAAAGCCGGAACTGGCGCAAACTTACTTCGATCCGCCCAGTGCCTAGAAGTGCCGGACCGATCTCGGGAATTCGTTCCGTTAAACCGCGCCCTTGGGGTTGTGGCTCGGTAGGTGGCTGCAAACACGCGGCGCTCCTAACCGAGCTGCGACCGCAAGGGCGCGGTTGGCGTCCCCGAACTGTGAAATCCTCGGACCGTCCACGCCCCCACCTGCCCAGAGCTCGGCGATTGCCTGGCCTCGGTGCGTGTTATGATTGAGGCGATCACCTTGCAGGAGGCACTCTGAAATGGGAACCCTAGGCTACCCGGAGATGATTTTCATCTTCGTGTTGGCGTTAGTCCTTTTCGGTCCCAAGAAATTGCCGGAGATCGGACGAACGGTGGGTAAGGCTATTGGCGAGTTCCGCCGGGCCTCCAGTGAATTGAAGGCAACGTTCGACCGGGAAATGAATAATCTGGAAGCGGAATCGGGCATAAAGGATGCGACCCAGCATCCCTACGACAGCTACAATTACGATTACTCGTCCTACGAGCCCACCGGGGAGTTGCCGTATTCCTCAGAAACGTACGACGCCGCCACAGTCCAACCCTCCACCACCAGCGGATCCGCAACTGAGGACGCTCGGTCATCGGTAGCCGTATTACCGGAAGGCACCATCGCCCAGGGCGAGTCTCCCGAGACTCCGTCCGTTTCTGTTGAAGCGGCCCCAGGCGATGCCGAACCCGGCGGCGAGCGGAACGCGTAACCAAGCGACGCGCGTAAATATCACGAATGGATTCAAGCGAAGGTAACAAAGGGCAGGAGAGCCCCGGCGGGGGTTCTCTGATTCCCTCGCCGCAAAAGGCAATCGAGAAGGCAAAGCGCCGTTTCGGAAGTGGTGGACGAGGCGCGCCGCCGCGCCGGCCCGATGGCAGTTCCGACGACGAAGAAGAACACATGCTGCGAATGTCGTTCCTCGAGCACCTCGAGGAACTGCGGACGCGGCTGATCCGCGCGCTCATCGGCGTGGGTGTAGCTTTCGGCGTCAGCCTGACTTTCAGCAATCAATTGTGGGACTTCGTCCGCCAGCCGGCCCTGCAGGCGCTCACGACTCTTCACATCAATCCGCCGGATCTGGTGCAAATCTCTCCCATGGAGGGTTTCACCATCATCTGGTTCAAGCTGCCGGTAGTGTGCTCGATATTTCTATCGTTCCCCTGGCTTCTGTACCAGGTGTGGGCGTTCGTCTCCCCGGGCCTGTACAAGAAGGAGCGGCGCTTCGCCGTGCCGTTTATTCTCACCTCGGCGGGACTGTTCCTGTCGGGCGGGTTTTTCGCCTACTTCGTGATTTTCCGGTACGGGTTGACGTTCCTGCTGGGAATCGGGCTGACCGAAGGCGTCAGGCCCATGGTTTCCATCACCGAGTACTTCGATCTGTTCGTTAACGTCATGTTGGGTGTGTCGGTGGTATTTGAATTACCGATCATCATCTTTTTCCTCACCCTGTTGCGGATCGTAACGCCGGGCTTCCTGATCAGACACAGCCGCTACGCGATCTTAATCATCTTCATCATTGCCGCGGTGGTAACGCCAACGCCGGACGTTTTTAATATGATGCTCTTCGCCCTGCCCATGTGCCTTTTATTCTATGTTGGGATATTCGCAGGCTATTTGCTGATATTGCGGCGCGAGGGCCGGAAATTCCCGTGGCAGAAGGTGTTTATGATCGGATCAGTTGTACTGATTGTACTGGGTATATTCTTATACCTTGCTATGACCAAGTATGGAATCCGGTTAGTACCCCATTGGCCTTTTTTCATGCGGTAGGGCGATTTCTCTGGTAGAAATCAATAAGTTTTCCGATGTAAGATTGCCTGTCGGGCCAAAATGGATCTGTACAAGGCACTGCAGGATCTCTACGCTGAGAAGGAGAGATTACAACGCGCAATCGAATCGCTAGAGGAATTGCAGCGGACGGAACATCTATCTCCGGCGGTGCGCCGGGACAACAAGCAGCGTGGCAGAAAGTCGATGAGCCTGGAAGAGCGCGAGGAAGTGTCCAAGCGAATGAAGCGGTATTGGGCCGCACGCCGAACCGCCAAGCGGGAGCCAAAGCAACCGGCCGCTAAGTCTACCTCGAAAGACCGGCACCGCGAGCCTGGATCCGAATAGTCTCGGCCATCGCTTCATTCAGGTAAAGACCCCGTTACGGACTGCCCCGGCTAGAATTACTCGCTGCGTGCTATTCGCTCTGGGATTACTCTACAGGTTCCTAGGCCATTTTGCCCGGTTATAGCTGTACTAAAAATACTAGATATTATTTCCAATTCTGCCAAGCCGGCAGTTGAGTGGAATAGTACCTAAGTATAGTTTTAATTGCGATGGCCGGCGTGATATAGCATTAAGATAGATGCCAGTCGTGACGCGATAGTATCAAACTGCAATCTTGATTAATCCGGCTCAGCGTGTTATCGGACTAGTGTTGGCCCTATGATGTTTCCAAGCCGGCCGGCGGCCTGCGGGAATTGCGATGGACCTCAATAAAACGTTGCAGGATTTGTATGCGGAGAAGGACAGAGTCGAACGGGCGATCGCTTCGCTCGAGAGCCTGCACACTGCCGAACGGAAGGAGGCTCCCGCGGCCGATCATCCCGGCCGCCGGGGTCGCCACGCAATGGGTGCCCGTGAGCGGCTGGAGGTTTCCGAGCGCATGCGGCGTTACTGGGCGGCTCGGCGTGAGGGTGCCGGAAAAACGTCGGAAAAACTCCTCACCAGAACCGCCGGCTCACCCTAGCCCGGTTCGTTGCGATTGAAGAACCACAGCCAGTAGTATTGATCGCCGGCGCCGGCCTGATATTTCAGGTCGAACCCGCACCGCGCCGCCATTTCACGCGCGTCCTTTTCGGTGAAGGATGCGCCGACCCAGCTACTCTCTCCCTCCGCTCCGGCTTGCGGATTGCCCTGCACCTGGAATTTGAACAGCGCCCCCGGACGCAGCAGGCGCGCAACGTCGCGAACGTACGATTCCACAATGGCGCGGCTCGGAATGTGCTGGAACACCATACTGGAGAATGCGAAGTCGAAGCGAGGCGGACTGGTGCGAATCAGGCGGTTCCAGGCGGATCCCCGCAGAACGCCCAGGTCCCTTCCGTTGTTGCGATAGATGAAGGCGTTGCCCATCCCGGCCACCGCCCGGCGCGCCAGGCAAACCATCTCCGGGCTAATGTCCACGGCGTGAACTTCGCCGAAGAAGCGGGCCAGGGCGCGGGTCATTCGTCCGGCGCCGCACCCGATTTCGATCACCCGCATCGACTTGGGGTCCCTGCCTTGGCAGACGTTCCCCAAATCGTTCAGGATATCTTCTTCTATCGCCACTTCACCGGAACGGAAGAATTCCTCGTCCGACCATTCTTCCCGGTGCGTCACCACGAAGTGGCGGGCGTTCTCGCGCGCTCTCTGGTCCCAGTCGAGCCGCATGCGGCGCAACCGCCCGATCATTCTCAGGCTAGCCATTTGCTATATTGTAGAGGAGCGCGTGGGCGTGTAGCTCAGTTGGGAGAGCACGGCGTTCGCAACGCCGGGGTCGGGGGTTCGAATCCCCCCACGTCCACCACCCCCCACTTCCTTCATGTCCCCGTTCGATTCCACACAGGTAGGCTCTGGCCCTAATGGAAATACAGGATACCAGCCCGGCCCGGCTGGCAGTATGCTAAGGGCATCGTGGTTTTAGGGATGGGTCCTGTTGAAAAGCTGTCTGACTGGAGGCTTATGAGCACACTTCGGTATATCGGCCAGTTTTCGGCACGGTCGATTAGCAAGCGGCTTCGCAGACTGCGCCGTTCGCTGGCGTTAATCGAGACGGCCATTGGCGCGCTGCGTGCCTACGCCAGGATCGAACTCGGAGACGCTTGCCCCCTCTCCTTCATCGCCCGGGGATCTGCGGCCAAACCGGTGCAGCAGGTCCGACGCGGGCACGGGCGCTATAATTAACGGGTAGTGAAGGACGCTGGACCGGCCGAGCCCAATCCAACCGAACGTTCCCGTCGGAACGAGGAGCCCATGCTCTTCTGCCCGCGGTGTTCCGCGCGCCTGACGGAGCTGAAATGCAAGCTGGTGTGCTCCCGCTGCGGCTACTATATGAGCTGTGCCGATTACTATTGACGAATCCCCATGTCCGAAATCAATACCCTGCTAGAACGATTCCGCCGCGGCCCGGAGTTAATGGCCGTTATCCTCACCGGAGTTTTTGGCGAGGAGGAGGATTACGCCCCGGCGCCGGGCAAGTGGAGTATCCGCCAGTTGGCGGCGCACGTGGCCGATACCGAGATCGTGGCGGCGAGCCGCTTCCGTCAAGTCGTGGCGGAAGACAATCCCACCCTGGTGGCGTTCGACCAGAACGCTTGGGCGGCGCGGCTGGACTATGCGCGCCGAAAGCCCAAACAATCGCTCGAGAGCTTTCGCCGCTTGCGCGCCGAAAACTACGAATTGCTAAAGGGGCTGGAGGAAGCCGCTTTCGAGCGCACCGGCACCCATACCGAACGGGGGCCGGTGTCGTTGCGCCAGTTGCTGGAGGGCTTTGCCGGCCACGCGGAATCCCACGCCCGCCAGATCGAATCCATCCGAGAAGAATACAAGAAAGCCAAAACCTCAAAAAATGACTAGTGCGATTGAACGCTACGCACCATTGTGCGCGCCCCCCCGATTGTTGTTCGGACCGGGCCCCAGCCCGGTTTCCCCGCGCGTGTACCGGGCCATGCAGCAGAACGTGGTGGGCCACCTCGACCCGTTCTTCTTCCAGGTGGCGGATGAAATTCGCACCTTGCTGGGGTACGCCTACTCCACGGCGAACGCCTTCAACCTGGCGGCTTCCGGCACGGGAAGCTCGGGGATGGAACTGGCGGTGGCCAATTTCACCGAGCCGGGCTCGAAATTCGCGGTGCTGAGCAACGGCTATTTTGCCGACCGCGTCGGCGAGATGGCCGCCCGGCAGGGCGCGCAAGTGGTGCGTCTTACCCAGGACTGGGGCCGGCCGATCGATGCCGGACGGGCGCGCGAGTTCGTGCTGCGCGAGCGGCCGCGGATCGTGGCCATGGTGCAGGCCGAGACTTCCACCGGCGTTTACAACCAGGTACAGGCGGCAGCCGAAGCGGCGCATGAAGTGGATGCGTTGATGATTACCGATTGCGTCACGTCGCTGGGCGGGATGCCCGTGCTGGTGGATTCCAACGGCATCGATATCGCCTACAGTTGCACCCAGAAGGGACTCGGTTGCCCGCCCGGCCTGGCGCCGGTGACGGTTTCGCCGCGCGCCCTCGAGCAACTGAAGAAGCGGGCCACGCCAGTGCAATCCTGGTACCTGGATCTGCAGTTGCTCGACGCCTACTATAGCGGCCACAAGTATCATCACACCGCTTCCGCCACGCTGTTCTACGCCCTGCGCGAAGGCTTGGCCATGGTAGCCGAGGAAGGCCGTGAAAGCCGCTGGGCGCGTCACCAGCGCAACCACCGGGCGTTCGTCGCCGGCATCGAGGCCATGGGCCTGCACATGCTGGTGGAACACCCCGGCGACCGTCTGTGGACCCTGAATACGGTTTCGGTGCCGGAGGGTGTGAATGAGGCCGCCGTGCGCCAGTACCTGCTTGAGAAGCGGTCGATCGAGATCGCCGGCGGCTTCGGTCCCCTGGCCGGCAAGATCTTCCGCATCGGGCTGATGGGCTACGGTTCCTCGGCGGAAAACGTGGTGCTCCTGCTGGAGGCTTTGGGAGAGGCGCTGCGACACGCCGGCTTCGAGCCGAAAGGAAACGGGCTCGCGGCGGCGGAAGGGAAGCTGTAGGACAGACCTCCCGCCTGTCGCCCGGCGGCAGGACTGGGGCCTCATAGGCGTGAATCCCGGGTGCCGCGTCGAGCTCCGAACTCTCCTGAGGTCGTGGCATTTAGGTTGAGCCCTTTTTGGCGCAGAGAAGGTGGGACAGAGCAGGACAGACCATCGTTTCTCGTGGTCTGTCGGGTCCTCGCCAGGTCGTAACGGCCTGACAGGGTCGAAAAACCCCCTCGCGCTCATGCCCGAGCAGCCGCTGGTCGTGGTCCGCCTTCCACGCGATAGCCGAGCTTTGTGAGTTCCCGGATCATTC
>JBEKZL010000155.1:0-18834 GCA_049509915.1 Bryobacteraceae bacterium
GTCTTCGCCGATCCGGAAGCCGGCGAGCACCCTCACCTCGACGATTCCTACCCGGATACTTACGCCATCCGCCACATCGGCCTCGACCGCTACGTGGAAGCCTATCGCGTCTACCCGCAGCCGCGTTCGGAGGACATCACCCGGCACGCCCAGGGCATCGCCTGGAAACTGCAGGGGTGCGACCCGTCGGCCAAGGTCATGATCGTGGTTTCGCTCAACCTGCTCGACGCCGTGCTCGACGCCATGGAAGAGCCGCAGGCCCAACCTCTGGCGCGCATTCGCAGGGAAGGGATCGAGCTGCTCAACCCCCATCCCGATTCGCTGGCGGAAATCGCCGCTGAATACCCCGCTCTGCAGTGGCGCTATGAAACTTTTCGCGGCGGCGACCAAGCGGACCCCAACCTCATCGACCGCCGCCATGCCCAACTGGCCCTATTCCGGGACGCCGCGAAAGAGTATGAAGCCCAGACCGGCGAGACCATCGCGCATTGGCAGCGGCGGCTGCTGGCCCGCTACACCCGCAACCTGGCCCTGGTTGCCAACCAACTCAGCGCCGGCGTGTTCGATCTCACCGTAGCCGCGCGCGGCGTTGCCGATGACAACTATGCCTGCCTCTCCGGAGCTGCCCACGGTGCGCATCTCGGGCGAGGCCATGTGGCGCGATACCCGCCGCATACGGCTCCGCCGCCTCCTCCCCAGCACCAAACGCCGCCTTCGCCCTTACGGTCTCAAACCCCGCCGGAAGGAAAAATATCCCGGCGAGTGGGCCAGCCAGTTGAACGGCGCCAGCATCTGCTCCTATCCGCCCGAAGACCTGGTCATCGAAGACTACGGCCGATTTCTCAAGTCGAAGGGCAAAAGCATCCTTTCCGAAGAGCGCGTCCGCGTCGAGCCATTCACCACCTCCATTCTCGACGGCATCGACATGCGTGAGACCATTCGCAAATGGTACGAGGGCCGCATCTACGTGCGCCATTTCCAGAAAATTCAGGGGGAAGTGGGCTCGGTGGTGGTGATCTTCGATGAAGACCGCGACAACCGCTACCCCTATCTCACCACCTGGCTGGGAGAGAACCAGAACGAATCCGACATGGCGTTCTACTCCACTTTCCCGTTCGACAACATGGTGGGGCCCGGCATCGGCCGCGCCGAGTACGGCGGGTTCCTGATGACCCTACCGCCCCGCCGCATGTACGATGTCTGGCAGGATGCCGACTACGAGTTCGCCGAATCCAAATCCGAGCGCCTCCTCTTGGCCAGCCTGGATTATTCCATCCACCACCATGTGGTCTATGTTGCGGCCCGGCCGCCCCGCTCCATTTATCGCACCATCGCCGCCCGCATGGGCCGAACCATCATCTATATCCCCATCGGCCAGCTTTCCCCCGTTTCGCTGAAGAAGATACGCGTGGTGCACGTGCTCGACAGCTACGAAAAGCGGGACATAGCTAAAGACTATCTGTGGTGACCCGATGGCGGCGCGGCTCTCATTCCCGGGTCAGCAACCCGATTCCTTTTCGCAGAACGCCTTTACCGCGTCGAAGTCTTTCCCGATGGCCTTCCCGATGAACAGGCGCAGCATCAGCGGCATAAGCAGGCGTGGAAGGAGCGGGCGCGTTTCCGTATCCATGCGCATCGTCAGTATAGTGGATGCGCCCGAAACAGTGAGTGCGATCGCCGAATCCCATCTTGTTCCGTGGATCTCGTTGACGATTCGCACCCGTTGGTTCTCCACATAATCGGTGACATCGAAGTCCATCGTCATCTCTTTGCCGTTCATGGCGCGCGACTGACGAAAGCGGGTGCCGAGGCCGGATTTGGTCGAGGAGAGAAACTCGAGTTTGGTGACTCCCGAGATTGCCTGGGCGAAACGCGCGGGGTCAGCCACGGTTTTGAAAACGACCGCCGCCGGTGCATGGATGGTACGGACGATGGTTATAGTGGCCATTCTTGCCTTTCAATCCTTCTTCTTTCTTGTGGTGAGCTTCGGTCTGAGGGAACTTACGTACTCGTAACTTCGGTCGAAGTATTTCTTCAATTCCCGTGTCGAGGCGAGCAACGAGTCGGGAACCTCGACGAACTCGGGCTGAACCCTGCCATACGCTTCGCACAACCTGGCCTTGTATTTGGCGAGAAAGGCCTCCCGGTCCGCAGCCGGCAGGCGGAGTGCCAGCTTGCCCTCTTTGCTCAAGTAGCTGAACATATGACCATTGATCGACGTGTAAGGCACAGCAGCGCCCTTCCGCCCGACACTTGGATTGGTGGCCACCAGCTTCTCGTACAAGGCAAGTTTTTCGGACGGTGCGGTTCCGGCTGCCGGCTTTGCCATAAATGACCAGCCCTCATTGGTATTCAGCGGTTTGACCCGGTGCAACAGACAGTTTATCGAAAACCCGGCCAAGCGGTTTTACCGGCGAACGCTACGGCCGCCAGACTCTTGGGGGTTTATTTATATGGACAACGCGGCGAATTGGCGCGGAGAGACGATCCGCGTGCTTTTGTGTCGTTCGAGCGCGAGCAACCCGGGCGGGAAGGGAAGCTAAAGGTCACCGCCGCAGGGCGTTGGCCAGCAGCACGTAGATCAGAATGGCGGAAGCCAGTGCGCCACCCAGCCACTTCAACCAGCGCCGCCGGTGCGGCGATTCCAGGCGGATGCCAATCACGGGAGCTTGGCGCGGGGGCTTGCGGTCCGCCTGTGGCACCGCCGCCAGGCCGCGGTTTCCGCCCACCGCGACCGGCATTTCAATCACGCGGCGCTCTACAGGGGCCACCGCGCCGTCCCGGTATTCTAATTCCCGCGTCAGGCCCAGGATCACCACCGGGTCGTTTACCGCGGAAATCTCTCCTACGAACTGCCGCGGCACCCAGATCTCCTCGCCGGTGCGGCTATTGACCACCAGAATCTCCGACCACGTGGCGCGCCGGTATACCCACTGATTGTGACGAATATTGCCGATGGCGGGATAGAACGAAAAAGGCCGCGCGCCCAGCCCGGTGAGAGACGGTGGAACAGGTGGGGAGATCATCGCCGCCCTATTTCCTGCCCAGCAGCCGCAGGCGCACGGCCAAGGCCCTCGCCTGCCCCCGGCCATAGCTCAGGAACTCGGGGGTACCGATCACGTTGTTGACAGCGTTGGCATTCAGGTGGTTGGTGAGGTTGTCCATACCGACGCGCCAGGCCCACAAATAGTGCATGGCATGGAACTTGCGTTCGAAATGGAGATTGACGTCGAAGTAACCGGGCAGGCGAAGGGAGTTCACCGGTCCATCCACGAAACCTTCCTGGGTGACGGCGCTGAACGGCAGCCCGGTGCGATACTCCGCCAGATAAGCGACCGAGGTATCGCCGATCAGAAACCGCAGGCGCCGCGGCAGCCTGCCCTTGGGCACCGGCGCCCATCCCCACGCGTGGATCCGGTTGGGCGAATCCCACCCAAGCGGCCCCGGCATCTGCGGCGCGAAGATTGGGTTGGCCAGGCTGTAAGTCACCGCTTCGTTGGTGCGCGCCGAGGAGCGCGTGTAGCCCGCCGACCATTCGAACTTGCCGGAGAAAGAACGCTTCACGCTCCAGGTAACCGCGTCGTAGCGGTCCTGCCGGGAATTGCCCAGGTTGAACGTGGCGCCGTTCAGGAACAGATCGGTCGGCGACGGCGTAGCCGGCACAAACGAAAATCCGTGGTCGCCGGTCCGGTTCATAAACTCGACGCGGCCGGTGAAACTGGAGGAAAGCTTGCGCTCCGCCGCCATGCTCGTCACCCGGTAATAGGGCGTCTTAAGGGCGTTGCGGTTCACGGCAAATTGGGTTTCCACCGGTCCCGACACACTACCGTCGGAATTATAAAACGTAGCCAGACTGGCCTGTCCCGGCGGGGTGCTGACGATGCCAAGATAGATCGGATCGTAATAGAGGCCCCAACCGGCCGAAAGCTTGGTCCCGCCCAGCCGCCGCGCCGCCCAGGATGCCGCCAGGCGCGGCGCGGTCTCGAGCTCCCGCACAATCTCGTTCCATTCGGCTCGTACACCGGCTTCAATCGTCAGATCGTCGCGCGGGCTCCAGTGATCTTCCAGGTATTGCCCGCCTTCGAAATTATTGCCGGTCTGAAAAGGTCCGCCCACGAAAGTGACGTAACGGGCCACCGTCTGGTCGGCGTTCAGCACTTCGTAAGGGTTGAAGACGGTCCACTGATGAAACGACTCACGTTCGAAATCCAACCCCGCTTTCAGCCGGTGCGTTCCGTGCCAGTGATACGCCGGCAGAAACAGTGTGGCGAGCGCCTGCTGGCGGTAGAAGTGCTGGTTGGTGGAAATGTAGTAATTGCCGGCGGTGCCGAAAGGTGTCAGTTGGTAGAGCTGGTCGCCCTGCGGAAGATAGCGGGCGAGGCCGCGCGTATCGGCGAATCCGAATTCCACCAGCGCTCCTCCCGCGAAATACTGCTGATCGCGAACGCTGCCGACCAATAATGCCTGCCTCATATTGGTAGTGGTTTCGGCCGGGTTCACGAAGCTCAAGCCCAGGCGCGAAGTCTCGCCCAGGTCGGCCAGCAGGCCGGCGGTCAGAATGTTGCCGCGCGCGAGGTCGATCCGCACCCGGCTCAAGTCCGTTACCGCCAGCCCATGGGTACGGTTCTGGCCGGACGGCAGCCCATGCACCAGGTCCACCAGGTAGAACGCGTCCATGCCGTTGTGGAACCACGCCCGTCCTTTCCTGATAGGGCCGGAAAGCTCCACCCGCGGAGTCCACTCATTGATGTGGAACCCGCCCTCGGTGGAAACGCCGGGGAAGAAATTCACGGCGGAAAAACGCCAGTGGTCGTCGCCCATGCGGCTGGTCAGTGCCAGCGTTCCGGCCGAACCGCGGCCGTTTTCCGCGCTGAACCGGCTGCCCGCCACGGCAATCGATTCCACGCTGTCGATATTCATCCGCGCATCCAGTTGCCCGGTCACCGGATTGGAAATGTTGAAACCATCGAGGGTGTAGTCCACCTGGTTGGAATCGCCGCCGTTCAGATGGTAGCGGCCGCCGTTATCCTGCACCACCCCGTCGAACAGTTGCAGGGCGTTGCGGTAGTCTTCCGGGGCCGGGTAGGGGACGTTCAGCATCTCGGTATTGTCCACTTCCCGGCGATCGGCGGGCTGAGCGGGATCCACCACCGGCGGCGAAGCATTCACGTCCACGCGCTCGGAGAACTCCTGCTGATGATTCAACACGATGGTGATGTGTTCGGTGTCCGCGTCCAGCAGCCGCCCGGCTTCATGGAATACATAGAACCCCTGCCGTACGGCGCGGATTTCATATTCGCCCGCGGCCGGCAGGGTCAGCTGGAAATTCCCGGCCGAGTCCGTGGATGTAGCACTGCTGGCGGAGGCCCCGCGAAACTCCACGGCCGCGCCAGCAATCCCGGTGCCGGTTTCGTCGATCACCCGCCCGCCCAGGGTCGTCTGGGCATCCAGCAGCCCGCCGCACAGGAGCGCGAGCCACACTACTGCGAGTTCGCGCCGTCCCAGCCGCACAATGGCCTGCCTTACCGATTTTCCTCCAGCATACAACACGGCAGCCGGCTTTCAGCGGTCAGCGATCGGCAGTCGGCTCCGGCACGGCTGAGAGCTTTATGCCGGAATCCTCCAGCGCGGCTCCAACCCGGAGAAGGCGGGCTTCTTCAAATGGAGGGGCGGCGATCTGCAGGCCGACCGGCAAACCGTTGGCATCGAGGCCGCAGGGAATCGACAAGGCCGGCAGGCCGAGGACATTGAAGGGGCGCGACATTCTGGTGGCCGCGGGACGGACAGGCTCGTCGCTACCGCCGATAGTTACGGTGGCCTGTCCGATCGGCGGCGCGGTGATGGCGGTAGCGGGCGTGACCAGGCAGTCCACTTCGCCCCAGACCTTGGCGAAGCTCCGCTGCATGGAGCGGCGAATGCGCTGCGCCTGGATGTAATCGGTGGCGGGGACCAGACTGCCCTGATCGAGCAGCGCCAGCACGTCCTCGCCAAACAGCTCGCGCCGCTTGCGGTACGGCGCGAGCACGGCCGCAGCTTCGGCGAGGAGAATAATCTGGCCAACCGCGTTGATCGCGGCCGGGTCGGGGACGCGCACCGGCTTCAATTGCGCCCCCAAAGCTTCGGCGCGGGCAATGGCGGCGCGCACCGCGGCATCCACGCCGGGCTCGATGCGCTCGAAGAAGAAGCTCTCGGCGAAACCGAGGCGCAGGCCGCGAATGCTCGGGGCTTCGGGTGGAATGAAATCCTCCACCGGCCGGCGCGACGAAGCCGGGTCGCGCACATCGAATCCGGCGATGGCGTTCAACACGGCCGCCGCGTCGCGTGCCGTACGCGCGAGCGGTCCCATATGGTCCAGCGTATGCCCCAGCGGCAGCACGCCATAGCGGCTGACGCGGCCGTAGGTGGGCTTCAATCCGACCGTGCCGCAGAATGATGCCGGGATGCGAATGGAACCGCCCGTGTCGCTGCCCATGGCGGCGAAAACCAAATCGGCCGCAACCGCCGCGCCCGAGCCGCCGCTCGATCCTCCCGGGCTGCGATCCGGGTTCCAGGGATTGCGCACGGCGCCAAAATGCGGGTTCGCCGAAGTAATGCCGTAAGCCAGCTCATGCATGTTGAGCGTACCCAGCATGACCACGCCGGCTTCGACCAGCCGTCCCACCACGGCGCAATCCGCGGCCGGCACGCGATTCCGATACACCAGCGAACCGGCTGTGTTGGGCACGCCGGCGATGGCGAACAGATCTTTTACGGCAACCGGGATCCCGTGCAGCGGCCCACGGTCGCGGCCGGCGGCCAATTCGGCATCGGCGCGGCGGGCATCGGCCAGGGCTCGCTCGGCGGTGAGGGTGATAAACGCCCGCAGCGACGGGTCCAGCCGCTTGATGCGGGCGAGGGCCGCCGTGGCCAGATCGACCGAGGTTACCGAATGGGCGCGGAGGGAGCGGGCGGCTTCGAGGATGGTCACTCGGCAGTCTCCCTGGTGGCGCGGAGGCTTGTGCGCCGCGCGCCCGGAACCAGTGGGACAGACGATCGTCTTTCGTCGTCTGTCGGGCGTTGCGGCTGGCCAAGAAGCTGACAGACCGCAAAAAGCGATGGTCTGTCCCACCGCCGCCTCACCAACTCCGCGGGCCCGGTAGCCTGATAGGCTGCGCCACATCTCCGACCAGGAAATCTATCCGGCACTTGCGTCCTCCGGATCGAACGTGCAGGCGGGTTCCAGTTCCGGCGGGAGGTTTTCCGTCAACGGGCGAAAAACCGCCTCGATGGTTTCAAGTGGTGTGGTAACGCGTTCGCCCGCCAAACCGGCGGCCTCGGCCAAAGCTCTCCAATCCGTCACGGCGATTACTCCTTCGCTAATGGGTCTACCCGGTCGCGGCGGGCCGTCCATTCCGCGCCGGCCAGCACGACCATGGCGGCCACGAAACTTCCCAGCAGAATTGTAACCGAGTATTGGAACATGTGATATTCCCTGTCGAGCTTCGAGGCGATCAAAGAGCGCGTCACCATGTTCACGTACTTCAGCCCTTCCAGCACCACTCCGACCCAGATCGCCACGGGAGCCACGCGGGCGGCGTCGATCTTGCGATTGGGAAGCAGCCAGTAAATCAGGAACAGCCCCAGAACGGTAAGCGGCACCGCCGCCAGCTTGGTCAACAGCATGGTGAGCCAGGCGGCGAGTGTCCCATGGCCCAGCCACGAAGTAGCCCACTCCGCGCTCAACGCAGACAAGCTGAGCGACAACAACACGATCGCCCCGCAGGCGAACACCATGCCCAGGCTGACCACCTGGTTTTTCCAATAGCTGCGGTTTTGGGTGACGCCCCAGATGCGATTGAGAGCCACTTCCAGCGGCTCGAAGATGCCGTTGGAGGTGACCAGCAGCAGCAACATGGAGGTCCAGTTCAGATGCGGCACCATCCACGGCTGCAGGTTCTGGACCACCACGGCGCCGGAGTTGCCGGGGAAGACGTCGCGCACGGCCAGGTAAATCGCGCCCACTGCGCCATTCCAGTGGAGCGCGTCGCGAAAGATGGCGAGCATCACCATCAGGAACGGAAAGAACGACAGCAGAACGCTGGCGGCAATGGCCAGGGCGAACACGTGCGCCTCGATTTCGAGCAGGTAGTGGACGGTGGGCCGGATGCGTGCCCACCACGGGCGGTATTCTTCGAGACGGTGCAGATCCAACTTACAGGTTAGCTCCAAACGGGGAGCGGGCATATTCAGGCAGGCCAGCACAAAGAAAAACGGCGGGATCCATTACCGGATCCCGCCGCCGTTTGCGGTTCAGGTTGAACCGCGGTTAGAAGGTATAGTGAGCGGTCAACTGCAGCGTGCGCGAGTTGCTGGTATAGAACTCGTCGAACCGCCCGAAGGCGGCATTGCTGGGAACCAGATCGTTGCGGCTGCCGATGTAGCCATAGGAGTCGACGTCGCTGACATGGCTGCCGGTGAATTGAGCGTGGTTGAGGACATTATAGAATTGGACACCGATGTCGAAGGCGCGCGTCTCGCCGAATGCAAACCGCTTCTTTACCGACAGATCGATGTTATTGGTCGGGTGGAGGGGGAAGGTGTTGCGGCCGCCGTTGGCCATCGCGCCTGCTTGTGCCACGATGTAGCGCGCGTTGGAATTGTTAGCGACGTAAGCCACGATCGTGCCGGCGCCAGCGGCTACCGGCTGCCCCTGGGCGTTGTAGCCGGTAACGCCGCTACCGGCATTGGGGGCGCCGGCGGGGTTGATGATGGCGCGGTCGCCGGCGCTGTCGTTATTTAGATTGGCATCGTCGCCACTCTGAACCGTCGCGTACTCGGGACTTTCGTAGGTCAAGGTCCCGGCGAACGTCCAGTTGCTCACCAGGTTCTTCATGAACCAGTTGCCGCTTCCGAACGCCTTCCAGTCGTAAATCGGGGTGAAGGTGAACCGCTGCCGGTGGTCAAGCGCCGAGGAAGACCAATCGGCGCGCAAATCTTGGAAATCCTGCGCGCGGCGCGGCGTCAGATAAGTGGAGAAGTTCGTCGCCGTGCCGTCATCCAACATATGGCTCCACGTGTACGCAGCCACATACTGGAAGTTATTGGTGAATCTCCTAGTGAGTTGAAGGGCCATGCCGTCATACGAGGAGTATGCCTGGGGCGCGTAAGCGACGATCGCGGCGTCCGAGCCCAGAGTCGCCAAAGAGTTGTACGGCTGTGCGGCCGTGCCGCCGGGCACGATGTAGCTTTTGACCTGGGCCAACGTTTTGGTAAGGGAAGCGAATGTGGAAGGCGACGGCATACTGAAGAACGTCGGAATGTAGTTGGTTGGGGTTACAAGCGGGTCGATATTCAGCCGCGCTTGATTCCAGAGGTGCACGCCCTTGGTGCCCACATATCGGGCTTCGAAAGTGTAGTCGTGGTGGATCACGCGCTGAACACCGATGTTCCAGCTCACGCCGTAGGGACGCTTGCCGCCGAAGGTATAGGAACTGACCAGCCCCAGCGCCGCCGCTGGGTTGGTAGGCAGAGCGACTGCCGTACCGGGCAGACCGCCGCCGGCCAGGAAGCCGGGAGCGTTGCTCGACAAATCGACGTCGTTGGTCTGCTGGAAGTATGGCGGAGCCGCATTCGAACTGAGGTTGGCGTAGGTCGGATCAAAGGCGCGGGAGAATCCGCCGCGGATCGACCAGGTGCCGGCCCTTCCGGGGGAATACGCGAAACCGATGCGCGGAGACCACTCGTTCGCGCTTGGCTGCGGCTGATTAAATGTGATCCCGCCGGGCACATTCGCGGGGGCGCTGTACATCTGGTAGCGGGACACCACCGGAATGGTCACATACTCATAGCGCAGTCCCAGATTAATCGTAAAGTTGGACCGGATGCGGTAATCGTCGTTGAAGAAGGCTTCATTTTCCAGGAAGCCGCAGGGATAGCTGGTGGGGCCGGCGCTGCGCTCCCCCAACACGTCCGGCGTCAGGTCGAGCAGGTACTGCTGCAGCGTGCTGTATTCGTAATCGCCGCGTACACGCTGAATGAAATAGTTCGTGAGGATCACGTCGGTAAAGTGATAGCCCATTTTAATGGTGTGCTTGCCGGCGATCTTGGTGGCATTCTCCTGGATCTGGAACAGGTTCTGGATGGAGCCGGATGGCGTGTTGGGATCGGGCCCGATCTGAAGGCTGTTCAACTCGTCGATGGTAAGGTTGGGAATCACGCTCATCCCCGGAAAGGTCTGGTTGCCGACCTGGATACTGTTGAAGTTCCGGCTGAAAGCGGCACGGAACTCGTTCTGCAGGGTGGGGGCGAAAGTGTGAAACTCGGAAGCGCTAAACATGTAGTTGTCGTTGGGCGCGGGCGAGAAGAACGCCGGCAGGTTGGCGTTGGAGTCCAGGCCGTTCTGTTTGTTGTAAATCCAGCGGCCGCGCACCTGGTCCTTGTCGCTGATGTTGTAGTCGATGGCAACCACCGCGTTGTAATTGTTGGTGTAGGTCGGTGAGGCGAACGACAGCGTGCCGATAGGAATGGTGGTGTTACCCACTGTGATCGTCCCGGCGTCGTTTGAAGCCGCCGTGGGCACCCACTTCTGGAACCAGGAGAGATTGTTCTTGATAACGCCTGGGATGCTGGCCAAGGCCGACATGCCGGCTGCTGTAGGCGCCTCGAGGGGAGATCCGGGAACCGCGGACTGGCCGATCGGATTGTACTCGAAGTTGCCGAAATAGAAGAGCTTGTCTTTCTTAATCGGGCCGCCGATGGTCGCGCCCAGGCGGTTATTGTCGTAACGCGGGTTGGAGGTCAGGCCCTGGGTCCAATCTAGAGCATCGACCGCATTCAGATTTCGATTCTGGAGATACTCGTAGACACTGCCGTGTATGCGGTTGGCGCCGCTCTTGACTACCGCGTTGAATATGCCACCCGATCCGCCGCCGAACTCGGGACTGAACTGATTCTGCAAGAGCGATACTTCCGCCACAGCCTCGTTGGACGTATAAACCAGGGGGCCTGTGGTGTAGTGATTTACGTTGCTGACGCCATCCAGGTTGAACGTGTTGTCCTCGGGTCGCTGCCCGGCGATCGACGGGCCGGTGCCCTGGCCAACGCCGCCCTGCGAGGCGACGCCCGCGCCAATCAGGCTAAGGTTCCAGATGCCCGCGCCGTTGCTGTTTGCAGCACCGGGAAGATCGAGCGTCTGCCTGGCTTCAAACGTGGTCTGCAGTTGCGCGGTGGTGGTGTCGATGGCCGCCGCCGCGGCGCTGACTTCCACGCTTGTAGCTGTCGTGCCCACGTCGAGGGTAATGTTGCCGGTGACCACAGTGCTCAGTTGGACCCGAAACTTGTTGACACTCGCCGTGGTGAACCCCGTGGCCGATGCGGTGATAGTATACTCGCCGATCGGCAGGTTGCCAATCCGGTAGACCCCTTCCGCGTTAGTCGATGTCGTGGTTTTGACGCCAGTCGCGTCATTCTGGGCTATGACGGTCGCAGCGGGGATAGCGCCGCCGCTCCTGTCCGAAATGATGCCAGTGACGTCACCGCTAATGGCCTGACCAAAAAGCTGCCCGGCCAGGGCGAGTAGGCAAACGGGCGCATATATGCGGCGAAAACGGAATTTCACGTAATTCTCCTCCTGCCAAGTGACTTGGTAAAAACTGCTGTGCGGAAAATCGGAGGATCTATCCGGACAGTCGTCAACGATGTTGGAAGTATCCCTTGTAGCAGCTTTGGGACCATTCTTGCGCAGCCAATATTTGTAATAGCTTAAGAGGCATTAATATACTTAAGTATGAAATCTAATACGGAGAACAGCTCATTTAATACGAAAATCGGTACCGGGATGGGGTGGTTCCCCTGCTGCGGGCTTCGCAGCAACAAGGCCATTTGGCGACGGTTAAGCCCTTCACTTCAGGCCGGCGCGCCGACTCCAAACCCTCTACTGCTTCCTTCTTGTTTCAATGCCTTGGCGGAGATTTGCGCGGTGCAGCCCAGGTTGGCGGCCGTTCGCAGCCGCATTTGAGCGAGAGCGCCAGTCCCCCCTCTCCAGGCCTCGTCGAGGGAGTACCCCACACCGAATTCCCGGTGACAGTTCAAAAAAGAAATCTGCCACGGGGCGCGGGTGTAAAGTCTTGGGCATTTACGGCCGATATGCAAGAGCGAACTGTGCGGAGGACCTCCCGATGGCGGCTTGGCTCGGTACCCGACGGATGCAGAAGAAGGCCCATGGCAGAGAAGGGGCCGCAAATATTCAAAAGAGCACGGGCGCGAGGTGCGAGCAGCTCGGCGCGGCGGCTTTTGTGCGGAAGCCGGCGGAGGAGAATGCGCTACGCTCCGGGCTGTCCGGCGCCATGGGCGGACGGTCTTAACATGTACCTTACCGAAGTGCAGTTGGACACTCTCAAAGAGGTCATCAACATCGGCGTGGGCTATGCCGCCAGCTCGCTGAACGAGATGGTGGGAACGCCGATTACGTTGCGGGTTCCGGAGGTCGAAGTCCTGGCTCTCGAGGAAGCTCGCATGCGGCTGGGGGCTCTTCAGTGGGGCCGCGTGGCATCGCTGCAATTGGCGTTCTCCGGTCCGCTCCGGGGCCAGGTGGCGCTGCTGCTCCCCTACGACGGGGCGGTCAAGCTGGTCGCCCTTTTGACCGGCAACGAAGGCTCCAACCCGGATGTCGATGGCATTCGCGCAGCCACTCTGGAAGAGACCGGGAATATCATCCTCAACGGAGTAGTGGGGTCGATCTCTAATTTTTCGCGAGGGCGGATCTCGTTTTCGATTCCGGACTACAGCGCGCAGGTTGGACTGCCCTCGCGACTGGGAGCCCAGCAACTTGAATCGGGCGTTTGCGTGGTTCTTGCCCGGGCCATTTTGGGCGTTGCCCAGCACGAAATCGAGGGGGAAATCTTCCTGTTTCCGGACATGGGCGAGATGGCCAATCTGGCGGCGGCTTTGGACCGCATGGTGGAGTCCGCCGAGCTCGATCTGTGCGGCGCGATCGAAGGAGTGGCGGAGGTGGCAGCGGTGAATGGGCAACAAAAAGGGGTAGAGGTCCTTTGCCCCCTGGACACCGATGTGCCGGCGCCCGTCGGCGGCGACCCCAGGCGATTGGTCGCCGTTCTGGCCAACGGCGTGCCGGCTCCGAGCGTGAACGCTACGGTGGGCCGCCCCGCCCCAACCGGCTACAAATCGCGAGCCGCCCTCCGGCTGCTGTTGGTTGAGGACAATCCCACCAATCAGGAGGTTGCTCTGGGGATACTGGAAATCCTGGGGTACCGGGCCGATGCGGTTTCCGACGGGCGGGGCGCCCTGGCCGCCCTGGCTCAGGCCAATTACGATCTGGTGCTCATGGATTGCCAGTTGCCCGACCTGGACGGCTGCGAAGCCACCCGCCTGATCCGTTTGCAAACAACCCCGGTGCGCAACCACGCCATATCCATCGTCGCTATGACCGCCCATGCCATGGCTGAAGACCGCGAGAAATGCCTCGCGGCCGGCATGAACGATTACCTGTCCAAGCCGATCGAACCCGGCGCGCTCGAACGGGCCGTCGAGCGTTGGACCCAGGGCGCCGCCGACACGGCACCAGAAAGCGCCGAACCGCGCACGCCGAACTTGCCGGCGACTGCCGGATGTCCCGCCGAGTTCGATCCCGGCGATCTGCTGGAGAGGGTGAGTGGAAATGTGCGGTTGGCTCAGCGCGTTACGGGCCGATTCCTCAGCGACATGCCACTTCAGCTGGCGGCGCTTTCCCAAGCCGTCCTCAGGGCCGACATGAAAGCCGTATCACTGGTCGCCCACTCCATCAAGGGCGCCGCCGCCAACGTGGGCGCGCCAGGGGTGACAGAGACCGCGCGCAGGATCGAGCAGCAGGCCAAGGCCGGCGACCTGGACGGCGCCGGCTCGATGTTGCCTATGCTGACGGCCAGCTTCGAGAACACGCGGGAGGCTCTGGACCGATTCTGCCGGGACGAGTAAGCTGCCCGCATCCACTCCGGCCAATATTGCCGAGAGGTTCGAAAAGCTCTCCGCGGCCATGGAAATCAGCCGGATCTTCGTAGCGTACACCGCCGCCATTTCCGGCTCCGACTCTCTCGACTCCCAAATCCCGCAGGTATATCAAGGACGAGGCCTCGGCTCGTCAGGCCATTCTCAGCGCGGCACGCAGCCCGGGGTCGTGCCGAACGCGCCAGATCCGGCTATCGAGATAGTAGTGGGTGAGGCCGAATCCGCAGAAGAAGCCAAAGGCCAGGTCGGACGTTTGGCCCAGGGCGAAGCCGGGAATGCGGTAGAGGGCGCTGAAAAGAAGTCCCACCACGGCATAGGCGGCCAGGCTATGGGCAACCGCCGCGGGGAGGCGGCCATGGCGTGCGCGGGCATCGGCTCCGGAGTAGCGATTGCGGTTATGGAACCAGACGATGGCATGGTACTGCAAATTATGAACAATGGTGACGGTGGGTACGGCCGCCTGCCAGCTCATACATCCAAAGGTGAGACAGTGCAGCGGAATGACGGCGGCAAATAGCAGCAGCTTCGGCCGGTTGGCGGGTACGCCGGCGCGGTATCGAACCCATTGCCGCGCCAGATAAGCGGCCAGCGTGGCACCGACGATGCACCACGCGGGGGTTTCCATTGGGGTCAGGCGGACCGCCAGCCCCAGCTCCTCGGGGTGATGGATGAAGAAACGCTCGAAGGGCGGGAACACCAGCATGACGGTGAAGAAGACCCGGTCCAGGCGGTTGTCGATGGGTGCCAGATCGCGGTTCTTCACCTTATAAAGGACCATGAAGCCGTAGTGTTGGCGGACGACATGATAATAAGCCCACACGCCCACCAGCAGATAGAGCCACCCTTTCCAGCCGGCCAGCACCAGTAGCGGGCCAAGCGAGAAGAAGAAAGCCAGGCTGCCGTAGAAAAGCGCGGGGCTGCGCCGGCGCGCTTCGGTATCGAAATACGTGCGCGAGGCAGTGGCGAAGATGTGCGTGCCGTCGAAGCCTACCGACCAGAACCACCAGAGCAGTGTGATGGGGACGTGGAAGCCGGCATAGAGGAGGACGTACAGGTACCCGGCCGTGGCGCTGCCGATCACGAGCGTGAGATCGACACCGCGGCCGATGATCCAGCGGGGGGACTGACCGGCGCCAGAGGGCGCCGTGGCGAGGGCGGCAGCGGCCATTATTTTGGGCTTACGCCAGGTTGTACCGGTTGGCGGTTGAGTCCCAGGTCACCCGCTTTTGGTTCCGGAACGAAAGCGTGGCCAGGTGGCCGCCGATGGCCGCCTCTTGCCCGATGGTGGGCGGCGCGATGGGTTTTTCGCGGCCCTGGACAGAACGGATGAAATTGCGGAAGTGGTTGATGGCGCCGTCGCGCTCGCCGAAGTCGGTCTTGCCGTTCAGATGGATGGGCTGGCGCGCCGCAACTCTGGCCGGAGCCTTCCCGCCGAAGGTTTCCGGGGTGAAGTAGAGGTCCTGGCGGTTCATGACTTCGATGGTGCCTTCATTGCCGCACAATTGCTCGCCGTAGCCATAGTAAACGTTGCCAAAGTAGCAACTGTAGTTGATCTGCAAGCCGCCGGGGTACTCGTAGATGGCGCTAAAGGTATCGGGCACGTCGCGGTCGTCGTGCCAGCGGTAGGTGCCGCCGGACGCGGTGCAGGTTAGGGGAACGGTCTTACTGAGCATGTAGTTGACGATATCGGTCTGGTGCACCAGCAGATCGGTGGAGATGCCGCCGGAGTAATCCCAGTAGAGGCGCCATTGAAAGTACCGCTCCGGGCTCCAGGCGCGTTTGGGGGCGGGGCCGAGGAAGCGGTTCCAGTCGGTGTTCTGCGTGGTGGCTTCGGGAGGGATGATATAGCGCCAGGCGGGGTCGTTATCGAGCGAGTTGCGGTACCAGAACGCGCGCACGAAGTGAACGTCGCCGATCATGCCTTGATCGACCATTTCCTTGGCTCTTTTGTAAAGCGACGAGCTGCGATTCTGAGTGCCCACTTGCACGATCTTGCCGGACTTTTCCCAGGCCCGGACAATCTCGAAACCTTCCTCGATGGTGTGGGCGAGAGGCTTTTCGATGTAGACGTGCTTGCCGGCCTCGAGAGCCGCAATGGTCATATCGTGGTGGAGGTGTTCGGGCGTCATGATGAACACCGCGTCGACGTTTTTGTCGGCCAGCAGCTCGCGGTAATCGTTATAAGTGGGCGGGACATCGCCCCAGATGGTTTTCAGACGGTCCTTGGCGCGGGCAATGTAGCCCTGGTAGGTATCGCAAATGGCTGTGATTCGGACATCCTCGCCGGCGGCTGTGTGCAGCCAGTCCAGGCCGGCGTAGCCGCGGGTTCCCACACCGATCCAACCTATATGAAGCTTGTCGTTGGCGCCTCTAGCGCCGATTACCGCCGGGCCCACGCTGAGCGCCGCCGTCTTCAGGAAACTGCGCCGGTCGAATTCCATGGATAGATTACCCTCCTCGAACGCCTCTATCATAACGCGCTGAGGGAGCGGCTTTCAGCGGCCGGACATGAGCGGCAGACCCTCCGCCGCGGCAGCCCGCCGAAGTTCGGCGTCGAGCGTCGCGAGCGGCATGCCTACGCGCTGGGCCAATTCAAGGTAGGTGACATCGTACACCGTTGGCCGGTGGGTTCGCGCCAGCCGCAGAAGGGCGCTTTCATCGGGGAGGCGGTCGACCCGAACGGGGAGCCGCGAAAGCCGAGCGAGGAGGGCCACCGTGTCGGATTCCGTAATCCTTCGTCGGCGCACAACCAGGGTATTCCGCACCTCAAACCACCACAAGCTCGGCACGAGGGCCTCTTCCGTACGCACCCGTCGAAACGCCACGTCGGCTTCAGGATTGCTTTCATCCTCAAAGCCCAGCACGCGGCGATCAAAGCATCGAGCACGAAAGCCATCAGTACTTGCGACCGGTGTTAATCTATCGGGCGCAGCGCCACTACGGTGCGGTCGTCGGACGGAGTGCCCGGACTGAACACGCGCACGGCGTCGAGGATGCGGCCGGGAATGGATGTTACCGCGCCACGCATCAGGGCCGGCAGGCGGTCTTCGCCGAATTCCTCCCCCGCGGGATTGGCCGCCTCCGTGATGCCGTCGGAAAAGAGCAGCAGGGTGTCGCCGGGGCCCAGGTCGATGGAGCCTTGAGTCAGGGCCATGCCGGCAAAAAGCCCCAGCACGGTTGTGGTGGGCGCGAGGCGCTCGATAGCGCCGCCGGAGCGAGCCAGGAACGGAGCCAGGTGGCCGCAGTTGAGGTAACGGAGCTGCCGCTGGCTCTCTTGGTACACGCCATAGAAGAGGGTTGCATATTCGTCCGGCGCGGTGGATTCGACGAACAGGTGGTTGACGGAGCGAATCGCGGCGGCGGGCTCGGCCAGGGTGGCGGCCGGCTGGCTATGGAAACTGGCGCGCAAATGGGCCATCAGGAGCCCGGCCGCCACGCCCTTGCCGCTAACGTCGGCCAGCAGGAATGCCACCCGTCCGCTGCCGGCGTCGAGGAAATCGTAATAGTCGCCGCCGATCTCCGACGCCGGAACGCTCAGAGCGGCGCAGTCCAGACTATCCAGGCCGGGAGCGGCCTTCGGCAGCAGCCGGCGTTGCACATCACGGGCGCGGTCCAGGTCATGACGCGCGACGGCTTTGCCCCGGAAGGCGGTAGTCTGCCGATCGATGACGCTCAGCAGGCGCTGGTTGTCCCACGGCTTCTGGATGAAATCGGCGGCTCCTCGCTGCATGGCTTCGACGGCCAGATCGACGTCGCTCCAGGCGGTCATCACCACCACGGGGACTTCCCCACGGGTGGCTTCGAGAGAAGCCAGCAGATCGAGACCCTCCCTGCCCGAGGTGGTATCGCGCGAATAATTAAGGTCAATGAGGATCAAGTCGAACGGGCGCGATCGCGCCACTGCAAGCAGCCCAGCCGGGGAGTTGGAGGTGGTGGTTTCATGGCCGGCCGATTTCAGCAGCAGGCGGATGGCCTCGAGAACTTCGGGCTGGTCGTCGCTAACCAGGATGCTGAGGCGTTCGTGGTCCATATGAAGACTGCGGATGCAAGCCGATGGCCAACCGTAATACACTGATTCTATTCGGACTTGTGGATAAGGGAGTGTTCGGAAGTGGGACGTATAGCTCTCTTGGATTTGGGACGGCGTTCCACCGTATCGCGGCCTTGGGGGGCCGGTGAAGTTATGGCTGCCCTAGCTAACTGGCGGCAGGGACAGAGAAAAGTTGTCATCGCGGTCCGAGCCGGCGTGGCTGGTTCGATTTGTTACCGACGATTGACCGAACGACGAACTATACGCTACGATGTGAGTGCGGGGTGGAGCAGCCTGGTAGCTCGTTGGGCTCATAACCCAAAGGTCGGTGGTTCAAATCCACCCCCCGCAACCATCCGAATGCGCTTGGTGGGCGGTGTACCGGCGTCTTCGCCATACCCGCCCAACAAATCCCATTCCCCTTCAGCGATGTAGTGGCCTTTCTGTCCTTCGACTGGCGGCACCATGCGGATCTCGCTGACGTGCTTTTCCAGTTCGGCCTTGGCCTTCAGGACATCCACCTTCAGGAGTTGCCGGATGTCGCCAATCTGCCGGGTCACGAACTGGCGGATGCGCCCGATCTCAGCGGAAATGGAATCCGGCTCCGTGCTGAGAAGCTGGTGGGTGATCTCATCGTATTCCTGTTGGCGGCGGTTGATTGCATCCATCAGAGCGGGGTTGTGGTTGAGATCAAACAATTTTTCGGCTCTGCGCAGGAATCCGACAACCTGCCCGAAAGGCGAGCTTTCTCGAAGATGTGGCTGTTGGCTAGCCTGAGAGGGTGAGGGAACGGGACTGGACAAGGGTTTTAGGATGGCCGGGAT
>JBEKZL010000156.1:0-22652 GCA_049509915.1 Bryobacteraceae bacterium
GAGGCAAAGCCCGCGGCAGTCACACCGAGCGCGTCCATGTAACCTTCCACCAGGATCACGCGGTCTTCCTTGCGAATGGCCTCTTTGGCGCGATGGAGATTGTACAGCACGAAGCTCTTTTTGTATATCGGCGTTTCGGGTGAATTCAAGTACTTCGGTTCGTCGCCGGCATCCAGAGCGCGCCCGCCAAAGCCAATGATTTTGCCCGCCTCGTTGTGGATCGGGAACATCAGGCGGTTGCGAAAACGGTCGTAGCAGGAGCCGTCTTCACGCTTACCGACCAGGCCGGACTGCTCCGCCTGCCCGGCGGTAAAGCGCCGCTCCTCGAATAGCCGAACCAGCCCGCGGCCGCCGTGCACGGAATAGCCCAGGCCGAATTTTTCGGCGGTCTCCGCGCTCACCCCGCGTCGCGCCAGGTAGACCCGCGCGGCTTCTCCCGCCGAAGATTGCAAATTCGCGTGAAACGTCTGCGCCGCCAGTGTGTGCATCTCCAACAGCGCGGCCCGCATACGGGAATCGTCGTCGGCGTACTGCGAGCGCTTCGGCATCGGAACACCGTAACGCTCGGCCAGAGATTTCAGCGCCTCGAAGAAACTCAGACCTTCCTTTTCCATTACGAACTTGATCGCGTCGCCGGCAGCTCCGCAGGAGAAACACTTGTAGAACTGGTGAACCACATGGACCGTGAAGGACGGTGTCTTTTCGCTGTGAAAGGGGCACAGTCCCATGTAGCGGCTCGGGCCGGACTTGCGCAATCGCACGTATTCGCCCACTACGTCTTCGATTCGCACCACGCCCTTTAATTGCTCGGCAAACTCCATGGGTCCTCCCCGATATTATCCCGCAGAAAAAAGCCGGTTGGCCGCCCGGCGGGCCACGGATGCTATCCGAAGTTAGCTTGATCCGCAGCCAGCGTAAGGCCCACACTCCGATCCATGACGGGCACTGTTCTATCGGATTTCGGCCCTGCAACCCGCGTGTGCATTGCGGCAGGGCCCTTTGTTTCGACCATGCTGCTGCGTTTGCTTCTCGGCCGCAACCGCCTGACCGGCTCCCTGATCGCCTTCACCACCAGTTGGTTCGCCATGAACGTGCTCCTGGCGCCATCCTCCGAACCGATCCGCCAGCAGTTGTATTCCCTTCCCGGCCGGCTTTTTCGCTGATCGCGCGGCCGTTGCGGTGGTACCGGGATGGTTGACTCCGCCGCTCCACTCCTCTATGTTTGTGCTGATGGAGGCCGGTATGCAATCGAGGCTCGGAGTCCTGGTCCTGGCGCTGGCGCTGGCAGGTGGCGTGCAGGCTCAAACCAAGAAGCGCGTCGCAGTGATGAATTTCGACTACGCCACGGTGTCGTCCAGCGTACGCCAGTTGTTCGGGTCCGATCAGGACGTAGGCAAAGGCATCGCCGACTTGCTGGTGGACCGCTTGGTAAACGACGGCGCCTATTCCGTCATCGAGCGCAAGGAACTCGACAAGGTGCTGGCGGAGCAGAATTTTTCTAATAGCGACCGGGCCGATCCCACCACCGCGGCCAAGATCGCCCGCATCCTCGGGGTGAACGCCATCGTCATCGGGAGCATCACCCAGTTCGGGCGCGACGACAAAAAGACCGACGTGGGAGGCGGAGCGCTGGGCGGTGTGACCGGCCGTTTCGGTGTAGGCGGCCTTCGCAAGTCTCAGTCCACCGCCGTGGTGCAGATCACGGCGAGGATGATCGATACCAGCACGGCGGAAATCCTGGCCAGTTGCACGGCGAAGGGCTCGTCGTCGCGTTCCGGCGGGGGAATCCTGGGCTCGGGCGGCGGTGGCGGATCCGATGCGGGCGCCGGCATCGATATGAAATCCTCCAATTTCGCCGCGACCATCCTGGGTGAGGCCACCACCAAGGCGGTCGCCGATCTGGGCACGCAACTAGATGCCAAGGCGGCCCAACTCCCGGCGCAAACGCTTTCCATCAATGGCACGGTCGCCGATGCTTCGCCGGACGGCACGCTGATCCTGAACGTCGGTTCGCGCAGCGGTCTCAAAGTGGGCGATACGCTGCAGGTCAAGCATCCGGGGCGCGAGATCCGGGACCCCGACAGCGGGAAGGTCCTGCGCCGTATCGAGGAGAGCGTGGGAACGGTTACGATTACCGAAGTCGACGAAAGCTCGGCGGTGGGAAAGTTCAGCGGCCCCGGCCAGCCGCAAGTCAAAGACACGGTTTCCAATAAGTAGGAAAGAAAGCATGGAATTCAGCGTCGGTTCCTCGGTCGGCGACTACCAGATCATCGAGATCCTGGGCGCCGGCGGCATGGGTAAGGTGTACAAAGTCCGAAACGTAATTTCGGACCGCGTCGAGGCTATGAAGGTGCTCTTGCCGGATCTCGGCAACGCGCCCGATCTGGCGGACCGGTTCCTACGGGAAATCAAGGTACAGGCGAGCTTGGAGCATCCCAATATCGCCGCCCTCCACACCGCTCTCCGGCTCGACAACCAACTCCTGATGTTGATGGAAATGGTGGAAGGCGAGACGCTCGAGCACAAGCTGAAGGCCGGCCCCATCCCCATCCCTCTCGCCGTGGATTATATTCGGCAGGTATTGTCGGCCCTGGAATACGCGCACGCCCGGGGAGTAGTACACCGCGATATCAAGCCGGCCAATATGATGTTGACGCCCAGCGGCGTGGTGAAACTGATGGATTTTGGTATCGCCAAGGCTTCCGGCGACCACAAGCTGACCATGACCGGCACCACTTTAGGCTCGCTCTACTATATGTCGCCGGAGCAGATCAAAGGAGCGGCCACGCTGGACGCCCGCGCCGATCTGTATTCGGTCGGCGTATCGCTCTACGAGTTGGCGACCGGTAAGCGGCCCTTCGACGGGGACAGCCAATTCGCCATCATGGCGGCGCATCTGGAGAAGGTTCCTCTTCCCCCGATCGCGCTCGATCCAGCCATGCCGCAGGCGCTCAACGACGCGATCCTGATGGCCGTGGTCAAGGACCCCAACGCCCGTTTTCAGACCGCGACGGCCTTTCGCAACGCTCTCGGATCAGTGCCCGTTGCGGGGACGGCTGCCGGATTAGCGGCTACCGTCGCGGCCAGTGCCATGCCGTTGCCGGCGCCCCCGCAGCCCGTAGCGATACCCGCGCCAGCCTACATGGCCGCTCCCGCTCCCGCTCAGGCGCCGGCGCGGCGCAGCCACCGCGGATGGTGGATGGCGCTTGGTGGGCTGGCGGCCGCGGCCGCGGTGGTCGCCGCGATTCAGTTCGGTCCGTGGCACGCGAGTAAGGCTGCCACCGGGAACGCGTCCCCGCAGGTCACCTCCGCGCCCCCAAGCCCGGCGCCAGCCGAGGCTGCTGGAACGGGGGCGCCGGCCGCGGCCAATCCCGAACCGGTGCAGCCGCCGGCCAGTGCTTCGCCGTCGTCGTCGGTGCCGCTTGCCTCAACTCAGGCAACCACCCCAAGGACCGCCGCGCCCGCCGTGCATTTCACCGCTCCCGCGCCGACGGGCGCGGCTGCTCCCGCGCCTGCGCAGGATGCACCGGCCGCCGTCGAGTCCGTGCCGCGCCGCGTTCCGGAACCGATTCCAGGCGAAAAAGCCGTCCAGCCGCGCGAGCGTCATGAGGTTCACGAGGAGACCGTCGCTGTCGACCAGCGTGCCCTGCGCGAGCAACGCGAATTTCATCGCATGCTTGCCGCTCGCGCCACCGTGGTCCGGGCCAGTCTCCGTCCGCTGGAGGAGTCGCAGAAAGCCCACGGCATGAATCTGCGGGGGGATATTCGCGAGGCCCAGTCGCTCATGGATGCGTACCTCGAAAGCGCGACCGAGGATCTGAACCAGTTGGACCTTCCCGCCGCCCGCACCGACATGGAAAAAGCCGAGCGCCAGATCGAGAAGCTGGAAAAGTTCCTGGGGCGGTAAGAGAGTTGTCTGTTAATACCGACGCAGCCATAAGCTCTCACAGGTGCGCCGTTACGCTACGGCAACCAGCGAGCCTTGTTTCGGACAGCAACAACCCCTCGATCACGCTCCCGATCGGGAGCCCTGGGGACGGCCGCCGTTGCGGACTGCGACGTATTGGTTCGTCGGCATCACCGCCGGATTCGGCTCCTTGTCCATTCTACTTCAGCGGCGCACTGCCGGTCGCCGATGGGCCAGTGACTGAAGAGCTTCCAACCTACGCTCCCTTCGGGTAGCAACCGAGCACGCGTTGAAAGTCCGCCAACTCCCGCAGGTGCCCCAGTGCATTGCGCACCTG
The DNA here is from genome assembly GCA_049509915.1 of Bryobacteraceae bacterium. Classification (GTDB taxonomy): domain Bacteria; phylum Acidobacteriota; class Terriglobia; order Bryobacterales; family Bryobacteraceae; genus JBEKYD01. The sequence continues at coordinate 4,245 of JBEKZL010000156.1, forward strand.
CGGAGAGTCCAGATGTCCCAGTAAATCCACGTAGAACAGGTATTCCCACGGTTTTCCCCGGAGCGGCCGCGATTCGATCTTGGTGAGGCTCAGGTCTCGCAGGGCGAATGCGCTCAGCGCTCGGAATAGCGCCCCGGCCTGGTTGTGCAGGCTGAATACGAGGGACGTTTTCCACGGCGTGTTCGCCTTGGCCGCCGCACGGTGGCGGCGCGCATAGGCGGCGGTGCGCAGCAGAAAGAAGCGGGTGAAATTCTGGCGATCGCTCTCGATCGAGCGCCGCAAGATGCGCGCGCCGTAGATCTCGCTTGCCACTGAGCTGGCGATGGCGGCGGCATCGGTCAGCCCCTCCTCCATCACCATTTTCACGCTCCCGGCCGTGTCGTAAAACGGAATTCTTTCAATTTGCGGGTTCTTTTGAAAAAAATCCAGACATTGATTCAAAGCCACCGGATGGGAAAAGACGCGCTTGATTTGCGAGAAGTGTAACTTCTCGGGCGCAATTAAATTATGAACAATACGGACGCTGGTTTCCGATACGATCGGCAGCTCGAAGCTGAGCAGGTGATCGTAGTTTTCATGCACCGATCCGGCCAGGGTGTTCTCGATCGGCACCACCGCGCCGACAGCCCCTCCCTCCGCCAGGCTCCGAAACACGTCCTCGAACCTGGGGCACGGCAGCACCGGACTATCCTCGCCGGCCAGTTGGCGGACAGCCACCTCACTGAACGCCCCGCGCTCACCTTGAAAGGCGATGGATCGGGCGGAAATTCTCCTCATGAAACGCCCCTATTTCGGAAGAAAATTCGTTTTGTTCCGAATTCGGAACAAAACCAGCCACTTTCGCTTGCTGTAGTTTTTGCCATGTCTTATAATTCCGCTTGGTCCAAAGGGCCGCCTCGCCGTCCTGGCGGAGAAAAAAAACGCTTTCATGGAGCGCCCAGGAGAAAGATTAAAGCGGGTCCGGGAAAAACTGGGTCTTACCTATCGGGACGTGGTGCGTGCCAGCCACCAGATCGCCGGGCACCGGGGTAACGACGAGTTCATTATCGCGCTGAGCCGCCTCTCGAACATCGAGAACAAGAACGCCATCCCTTCGATCTTCCGAATGTACACCCTTTGTGCGGTATACCGCCTGGAAATCGATGAAGTCCTGACCTGGTATGGCATTCCGAGCGGGGAACTGGTCTCGGAGGGCTTGCGCATCGAACACCGGACGACGCATGCCGCCGGGTTCGGCCTCCAGCGGAACGCGACCGTTCCCCTGCCCCTCGATGCTTCCGTGGACCCGGCCAAGACCACCTTCCTGAGCCGCATCATCCGCAAATGGGGAAAGCTTCCGCTGAGCTTTCTAAACGGTTGGGAAGTAAAGGAATTCCGTTATGGCGTGATCGGTACCGAGGATTGGTCCATGTTCCCGATACTGCATCCGGGTTCGCTCGTGGCCATTGACGACACCCTACGAAAAATTGGAGGCGCCAAGTGGACCAGCGAGCTGGACCGGCCGATTCACTTCCTGGAACATCGGCAGGGCTACCTGTGCGGCTGGTGCAGTTTGCAACAAGATCGCCTGATGGTCCAGTTTCACCCGTCCTCCCAGAAGAACGTGGCGCTTTACGACTGGACCGAAATCGACGTTCTGGGGCAAGTTGTCGGCGTCGCTATGTTCTTGGAATCGAAACTAAAACGGACTATCCGAAGCGGAGCAACTCGAGCAGAGTCTCCAGATCGGTGATATAGAGCTGCCGCTCCACCTCGCGCGCCGTCGGTGGCGCCAGGTTGCGATAGGCAAGCGCAAATCGCGGCCCGCCCGTGGTGTTCAGGTAACGCTCCAGATCGGTCTTCTGTTCCGACAGACTGAAGCCAAGCCATAGCGAGAAAATCCGATAGTGGCTGAGGCGCAGGGTTCGGTCGGCGTCTTCCCGGCCCATCAATTGGCAAAGATCGCCATGATAGTAGGAGCCTGATGGAGTATCCCAGAGCGAGGCCATATACACCAGCCTCCCAAAAGAGGTTGGGATTTGGGTCAGTATTCGGCGCCAGTATTCAGCACCAGGAACCAGTGCCGGCCGGCGCTTGAATGCCACCTCTCCCAATAAATTCCTTCCTTTCGGCTCGGTTCAGCGTGCTGCGTAGGGAATGTACTGTAGATCACCAGACACGCTACCCTAAACCGGAACTACAATTCTATAACGCTGTCCCAAAATCTTGCACTGCTAACCTTAGCTACTTCCTTTCTGATAATTGGCGTTTCGCTAGGGCGATGTTCCGCCGACGGAAATTCTGCTACGGTAATGTCCCTATATCAGTCGAGTCCTGCCTAGTATAGTACCAAGCTTACTTTAGTAAGCCACCCGTTAAGAGAGGAACTGATTCGCATGAAAAAGCTCATTTTTTTGGCCCTGGCTGCTTTTGCACTTGTGGCGACCGCACAAGTCAACAAGACCGATATACCACTTCCCGGCTGCAACCCTTGCAGTTGGGTCCGGTAAATGCATCGATAAGCCTGGGGAACTGGCGCGGGGCAGGTGTTAGAATACGACCTGAGGGTCGTGCGAAATGCTAGGCTCCGCGCTGGTTAACAGCCTGATTATTCTGTCGGCGGCCGGATCGCTGGCGACCGCCATCAAGCTGTTCTGGACGGGCTTGTTTCGCCGCTACCGCTTTTTCTTCATCTACCTGATTTTTCGACTTTTCAGCAGCTCTATCCCATTCCTGCTCGACTACCGGTCTAAACTTTATCTGCGCGTCTTCTTGGTAGAGGAACCAATTTCGTGGATACTCTTTGCTCTCATGCTGTTGGAGCTGTACCGCCTGGTTTTGGATCGTCACCGGGGGCTCTACACGCTTGGCCGTTGGGCAATGTATTTCGCGATGGCCGTGTCGATCCTGGTCTCGATATTGAGCCTCCTGCCCAAGATTCGGCCATCAATGGGTTATGAGGATCGTCTCTTGGGCTATACCATTGCCGCCGAGCGCGGAATTTACCTCAGTCTTGCGACCTTCCTTGTATTAATGTTGCTATTCCTGACCCGCTATCCTGTACCGTTGAGCCGGAATGTAATCATCCATGCGGCCGTATTTTCCCTGTATTTCGTCAGTAACACATTGATTTTTCTGGCTCGCGCGCTGTTTGGACTGCGATTTAACGAAAGCGCTAGCGGCTTCCTTATGGCGGTTTCGGTGCTCTGCGTGTATGCCTGGCTGGTATTGTTAAGCCCGCGCGGTGAAGAGGTCCGCGTCCAGCTTCCCCACCTCGGGCCGGAGCACGAAGAGAGGATTTTGCGCCAATTGGATTTCATTAATGCCGCCTTATTGCGTGTTTCCCGCGAATCTTAATTGATAACCGAAGTTATCATAGTACTAATATTACCCCAACTTCCATTGCATTTCCGCCAAAAGTACCGTATCCTCAATTCGATGATACAAACAAGCAAATGTACCCAACGAGGGCTCCCATGATAGGAATTAGCTTGCTGGTTATCTTGTGCATTCCCGCGGCCCTGGCGGTCTTTGTGGGCAAACTCTTGCTGTCCGGTGGCGATCTGCCGGTTACGGCCGAGTGGATCGAAGAGCTGTCGCTCGAACGATACCGGCCCATGCTTCGGTTATTGGAGCCGCAGGACCTAGAGTATTTGCGAGCACAGCCGGGCTTTACGCCGCGGATGGCGCGGAAGTTGCGCATGCAACGGTACCACATTTTTCGCGGTTACCTGCGCAGTCTCAGTATGGATTTTCGGCGTATATCAGCCGCTCTGAAATTACTTTTGTTGCAATCCGGAGAGGATCGGCCGGATTTGGCCGGAATCCTGCTCCGACAGCAGATCAACTTCGCGTGCAGCCTGGTGGTGGTGCATTTTCGCCTGGCGTTGTACCGCTTGGGTATGGGTGCCGTCAGTGCGGCGAGCCTGGTGGAAATCTTTAACCGGATGCAGGGCGAGCTTCACGATCTTATGCCAGCCTTGAGTTCGTCGGCGGCGTAACCCCACTCCAAGAGGCTCACCTACTTCTCCATTTATTGTCGGCGGCTGTGAGCGGAGTTATTTCCTGCTTCACAGCCGCTTTATTATTTCCTTGGCCAGCATTAATTTCGGGAATTCTTTTTCCGCGGCCCTGAATTCCTTCGTGTGTACCCTCCGCCGCGATCCGCCATGTTCCACCGGGTGCCGCAGATGCAACATCTCGTGGAACATTACGTATTCCAGCGCCAGCGCGGGTACCGATGGGTCGTCGAAGATGCGGCTGATAATAATGGCTTGATGCGAAGGATCGAAATGGCCAAGCATGGTCCTCGACGCCTGCCGGCTCCATCCCAGCAGGGGCCGGCCCATCAGGCCATCGAAGAATTGCAGATTCAGCCGCTCGAACAGCTCCTCCAGATTATGGTGTTGCCCTTGCGGGCCGGATACGTATTTGCGTCCCCGAATCTGCCGTACTAAATGTGCTTGCCGGCGGATGTCCCGGCGGTTCAGGTACAGGCGATAGCGGTATGGGTACAGGCGGGGGATCTGCTTGCGGTAGAGTTTACCAAGCAGAATGAACGCCAGCGCTTCGGTAACCGTCGCCGGCGCGCCGGCCAGCAGATCGGAAATGCGCACCCGCAAACGCCCATCGTCGAGACGGATGAAGCTGTCCGCGTTGGCAAAGCTGCAAAACTCCACGACGATCTCCGGCACCGCCGTGCGCGGCTTCAACTCGCGAAACACGCGCGCGTAGATCTCCTCCGGAGTTTCGAAGAAAAGCGAGGACTGAAGATTCTCCGGCGGCAACAGGCCCTCATCGTACCCCATAGTTTCCAGCGTACCGCGGCGGGCGTCCATGGGTTAACCTGTTGCTTACATCTTCGATTGAGGATCAGGAATATTGCTCAAAGCTAAAATCACGGCGCTGGGTTGCTACGTCCCGCCCCGTGTCCTTACCAACCAAGACCTGGAAAAGATGGTGGAGACGACCGACCAGTGGATCCTCGAGCGGGTCGGCATTCGGGAACGCCACATTGCGGATGCGGACATGGCCACCTCCGATATGGCAATTCGCGCCGCCCGCTGCGCGCTCGAGCAACGTGGCATGCACGCCTCCGAAGTGCAGGCCATCATCGTCTGCACGGTCACGCCCGACCATATGTTCCCTTCCACCGCGTGCCTGGTGCAGAACGCGCTGGGCGCGCGCGGCGCCTGGGGGTTCGACCTGGTGGCCGCCTGCTCGGGATTCGTCTACGGGTTGACCACGGCGGTCCACCTCGTATCGGGGGGCATGTACCGCAAGGTGCTGGTGATCGGAGCCGACACCATGAGCCGCATTATCGATTACCAGGACCGCGCCACCTGCGTGCTCTTCGGAGACGCCGCCGGGGCGATGCTGGTGGAACCCGCCGCAGACGGCGAGGGATTCATCGATTTCCTGGGTGAAGTGGACGGTTCCGGAGCGGACTTCCTGAAAATGCCCGCCGGCGGCAGCCGCCTGCCGGCTTCCCACGACACCGTGGATAAGCGCCTGCACTACGTCCATCAGCAGGGTCAGCAGGTCTTTAAGTATGCCGTCCGCAAGATGTACGAAACCAGTCGCGAACTCCTGGAGCGGAACGGCCTGGCTCTCTCCGATGTCGCCGTGATGGTCCCGCACCAGGCCAATTTGCGTATCATCAACGCCGCCACCGAACGGTTGGGCATCGACCCGTCGCGGGTGATCGTCAATATCGACCGCTTCGGCAATACCACCGCCGCCACCATTCCGCTCGGCACCCGCGACGCTCTGACGCAAGGCAAACTGCGCAAGGGCGACATTGCCCTCTTCGTCGCGGTCGGCGCCGGCTATACCGTGGGGGCGAGCCTGTGGCGCTGGGCGTATTGAACGTCGCGGAGCGAGCCCCTGCCGATTTCCGCACTGCGTTATCCTAATTGAGTTGACGCCCCAATCCTCAGAACCAGTCGCGCCGCCGCCGCGAGTGTCCGTTGTAGTGGTTTCGCATAATCGCGTGGAGCGGTTGCGCCGCTGCCTGGAATCGGTCGAAAAGTCCGAGGCGCGCGGTGCGCTCGAGCTGATCGTAGTGGACAACGGGTCGACCGACGGCAGCGCCAGGTTGGACGACGAGTTCCCGAATGCGCAGTTCATCCGCCTGCCCAAGAATTTCGGCCTGACCAAAGGGTTGAACCTGGGCTGGCGGGCGGCCAACACCGACTACGTGCTGTTCCTGCACGACGATACGGAGTTGGCGCCTCGGGTGGCAGGCCTGCTGGCCGACGTGCTGGACGCGCGCGCGGACGCGTCGGCGGTTTGCCCGCTTCTGGTCGACGACACGGACCATCCGGCGCCGCAACTGGGCAGGCTGCCGCCGGATGGCAAGTGGCAGCCGGCCGAACCTTCCGGCGCGGACCCGTTCCCGGTGGAATATCCGCGCGGCGCGGCGCTGATGGTCCGCGTTTTTGTGATCAAGGCCATCCGCCAGATCGATGAAAGATACGGCCAATTCGGCAGCGACGCCGACCTGGCGGCGCAGATCCATCGCGCCGGTAAGAAGATCCTGCTGGTCCCACAGGCCAGGGTGCGTCACTATTCCCAGGGCCGGTACGCCGCCGAGGAGCGTGCCGACTTTCTGCTGGGCCGCGCCGTTTTTCTGGGCAAGTATCGGGGCTTTGGGGCCGGATTGCAGGCGCGCCTCGCCGCCGTTTTCGGCCCCCTTTTCGGTTTTCGCCTGTCCGAATTCGGCTACACCGTCGGCGGCAAAAAGATCGACGGCACACAGGGGTGAAACCGAAACTCCGCCCGTCGAGCTTTACGATGCATTGACCTTGGGTCCAGCGCCGCCCCCGCCTCTCCTCGTCCGCTCTACGCCCGACTTGCGGAGGATGCTCATCATGGGACACCAGTTGGTGAACGCCGACTGGAACAGGTTCACGCCCACGAAAGCGGTCAACAGTAACCAGGCGGGATTGACCCAATAGCCCAGGATCACGCTCGCCATTACAAAGAAACCGGCAATCAGGCGCAGGTAACGCTCGACGGTCATGCGGTTCTTCTCCTTCGGTTTACGACAAAATAAACGATCGGCACGGTCATGCGCGACAGAGCCAATGAAGCCACTTCTCCGGCCATGAGCGAAATGGCCAGGCCTTGAAAGATTGGGTCGAATAGGATCACGCTGGCGCCGACGATCACCGCCGCCGCTGTCAACAACATGGGGCGGAAGCGAACCGCGCCGGCGTCGATCACCGCTTGATCCAGCGGCATTCCCTCGCGCAGGCGAAGCTCGATGAAATCGACCAGGATGATCGAATTGCGCACGACGATTCCGGCCCCGGCAATGAACCCGATCATGGAAGTGGCGGTGAAAAACGCATGCAACAGCCCGTGGGCGGGCAGGATACCGACCAGCGAAAACGGGATAGCCGCCATGATCACCAGCGGCGTGACGAACGATTGAAACCACCCCACCACCAGGCCGTAGATCAGTACTAGCACCGCGGCAAACGCAATTCCCAAATCCCGGAACACCTCGTAGGTGATGTGCCATTCTCCGTCCCATTTCATCGAATAGTGCTCAGCATCGGTCGGGAGCGTGGCCATATGTTGCTCGATCGCGTAGCCGCCGGGCGCGCGGAACTTGTCCATCTCCGGACCCAGCTTGAGAATGGCGTACACCGGGCTCTCCATGGCGCCCGCCACGTCGCCTGTCACATAGGTTACCGGCAACAGGTTCTTGTGGTAAACGCTCTTGTCCGCCACCACTTCCCGGCTGTGTACCAGCTCGCTTAACGCCACCGGCCGGCCATTTCGTCCGGCCACTTTGAGATTTTCCAGTTTTTCCAGGTTCGAACGGTTGGCGCGGTCGAGGCGCAGCGTTAGGGGAACGTCCTCCTGCGAGGCGTCGGAGTGCAGCAGGCCGGCCTGGTAGCCGGAAGAGGCCAACGCCATGGTTTGCGCAATCTGGCCCTCGGAGACGCCGTTCAACGCGGCCTTCTCTTTGTCCACCAGGAGCCGGTATTCCGGCTGGTCGTCTTCTACGTACCAATCCACGTCCACCACGCCGTTGGTGCGTTTCCATAAATCGCGGATACGCCGCGCGATAGCAATGCGTTCGTTCAATTCCGGCCCGTAGACTTCGGCCACCAGGGTTTCGAGCACCGGCGGTCCGGGCGGCACCTCCGCCACCTTGACGCGCGCGCCGTATCGCTCGGCCACCGGCAACAACCGCTGCCGAACCTGCTTGGCGATCTCGTGGCTCTGCAACTCGCGGTCTCCCTTCGGCCGCAGGTTCACCTGGATATCGGCGACGTTCGACCCCCGGCGGAGGTAGTAGTGCCTCACCAGCCCGTTGAAGTTGAACGGCGATGCCGTGCCGACGTAGGTTTCCAGATTCACCACCTGCGGCTGATCGAGCGCGGCCCGAGCCAGGGCGCCGGCGGCGCGTGCTGTCTCTTCAAGGGTCGTCCCGTTCGGCATATCCACGATCACCTGGAACTCGCTCTTGTTGTCGAACGGCAGCATCTTCACTTTTACGAACTGGAGATAGAACAAAGAAACCGACCCGAGCAGCAGAGCCGCCACGCCCACCAGAAAACTCCAGCGCATGGCCGGAACGTGCAGCAGTCTTCCCATTACCACTCGATAGACGCGCGTCACCGGATCTTCCCGTTTGCCCTGGGTCAAGGCGTGCCCCGACTTCAGAATACGGACGGCGGCCCAGGGAGTCACGATGAAAGCCACCAGCAGCGAGAACGCCATAGCGGCGCTGGCCCCGATCGGTATCGGCCGCATGTACGGCCCCATCAAGCCGCCCACGAAGGCCATCGGCAGAATCGCCGCGACCACCGTCAGAGTGGCCAGAATGGTCGGGTTTCCCACTTCATCCACGGCTTCGATCGCCACATCGAAAGGGGGCCGCTCGCGGTTCGCCGGCATGCGCCAGTGGCGTACGATATTCTCCACCACCACGATGGCGTCGTCCACCAGGATGCCGATAGAGAAGATCAGCGCGAATAGCGTAATGCGGTTCAGTGTGTAGCCGTACAGATAGAACACTGCCAACGTGAGGGCGAGAGTGACCGGTATCGCCAGGAACACGATCAGCGCCTCGCGGAACCCCAGCGTGATGGCGATCAGGAGGCTTACTGATACCACCGCGATCAGCATGTGGATCAGCAGCTCGTTGGATTTCTCGGCGGCGGTCTCGCCATAATCGCGCGTGATATCCACCTGGACATCCGCCGGAATTACACTGCCTTTCAGCGGCTCGATACGCTGCAGTACGTTCTCCGCCACGACCACCGCGTTGGTGCCCGTCCTCTTGGCAATCGCGATGGTCACGGCCGGCAGAAACTCGCGTGCACCTGCGTGCGCCATGCGCACGTATTGCGAGGGCTCTTCTCCTCCGTCGTTCACTTGGGCGACGTCGCGGACGAAAACCGCCATGTCGTTCGCTACCCCGGCCACGACATTGCGCACGTCTTCGGCGGTCCGCAGGAATTCGCCGGTCTCCAAAAGATATTCCCGGTTCCCGCTGTCGAACTCGCCGGAAGGCAGGCGCTGGTTCGAAAGCCCCAATGCGCCGGCCACCTGAAGCGGCGAAAGGTTGTATGCCGCCAGTTTTCCCTCGTCCAACACGATGCGGATTTCCCGGCGCTCACCGCCGATCAATGTGACTGCGGAGACGTCCGGCACCTGCTTGATGGTGTCGTCAAGCTGGGCCGCGATCTGGCGCAACGCCAAATCGCCGTAGCGGCTGCTCGAAAGCGTCAGCGCCAGGATCGGTACGTCATCGATAGATCGCGGTTTCACCAGCGGCCGCGACGCGCCCGGCGGGATGATATCGAAATTGGCGGCCAGTTTCTGGTTGAGGCGGACCACGCTCTTCTCCTCGTCCTGGCCAACGTAAAAACGTACGATCGCCAGGGACGACCCTGGGCTGGAAGTCGAATAGATATACTCCACCCCTGGAATCTCCCACAGCAGTTTTTCCATCGGCTTGGTGACACGCTCTTCCACCTCCCGCGCCGATGCGCCTGGCATCTGGACGAAAACGTCGATCATCGGAACGATGATTTGAGGCTCTTCTTCGCGCGGCAGTTTCCAGACCGCGAAGGCGCCCACCAGCAGCGCGCCGCCGATAATCAGCGGGGTGAGCTTGGAATCGATCCATGCCTGCGCGAACCGGCCGGCCGGGCCGAGGCGGCGCGGCCCGGGGGGCAGCCTGCTCATTGGCGAATCTCCACCCGTGCGCCATCCGCCAGCCCCAAAGGCGGCCGGCTGACAACCTTGTCCCCCTCGCTCAATCCCGAGAGTACTTCCACGCCGTTCGCCCTGCGCGGGCCCGTTGTGATCAGGCGGGTGCGCGCGATGCCGCCCTCCACCACAAAGACCGATTGCAGTTGCCCGTGCTCTATCATCGCCGCTTGCGGAACGGCCACCACTTTGCGAGAACCCGTGGGAAACCACGCCCGGCCGAACATTCCGGAGTGGAGACCAGGCGACGCCGGCAGATCGATTTTCACGATGTAGGCGCGTGACACTGCATCTACCGATGGGTCGATTTCCGATACGCGGGCCGCCATCTGCCGGCCCACTGCCTCCAGTTCGACTTCCACGCTTTGCCCGGCCTTTATCAACGGCGCATTGGATTCGTCCACGGATGCCTCCAGCCGATAGGCCCCTTCCCGTTCCACGGTGAGAAGCGGCGCACCCGGCGCGGCCAGGCTCCCGGGTTCCACCGATTTCGCCGTCACCACTCCGGCGAACGGCGCCGAGATCCGCGTGTAGTCCCGCATGATTCTTGCGGCCCGGATGTCCTGCCGCGCCTGCGCCAGTTTGGAGTCGAGTTGGCCGCGCTTCGCCCGGGCCATCTCGTAGGCGGCCCGGGACGACTTGAGGCGTGCCGACGATTCGTCGAATTCCTGGTTCGAAATCGACTTCTTCGCGGCCAGTTCCTGCATGCGCTGGAACGTGCTCTGCGCCAGATCCAGGTTCGCCTTTGCCCCCGTCACGCCGCTGTCCGCTTCATTGATGGCGCTGAGAACCTCGGCTTCGCCAGCCTCGGCACGGCGAACGTAAGCCTCCAGATCCTGGGAATCCAGCGTGACCAGGAGTTGATCCTGGCGGACCGGGTCGCCCACCTGAACAGCGACCTGGCGTACGTACGCCATCACTCGGCTGGCCAGCACCGCGACCGTGCGCGCGCGAACCGTTCCGGTGGCCTCGTACACGTCCGGCCACTGCTGGCTCAATACCGTTGTGGTTTGGACCGGAATCGCGGGCGCGTTCGAGGCTGCCGCCTTGGGGTGTGAATCGCCGCCGCCGCAGCCGCTCCAGATCGCAATTGAAGCAAGCAGGGGTAGAACCAGCAAGCGCGCGGCATGCGCGGATTTCATTCTGATTTCCGGCTTCTGACTTCTGGCATGTTCGTCCATCAGTTCAACACCTCCGAATCGGGCGACAACCGCCCCGCGGCCAGATCCATCATGGTGGCCGCGATGCGTTGGTCGTGCACCGCCGCCAGGTACCGGGTGCGGCTTTCCAGGACCGCGGTCTCGTTTCGCAGAAGCTCAGTCACGTTGCTCATTCCGGATTCGTATCGGTTTCGGGTGATCCGCAAGCTCTCCTCGGCTTCGGCCACCGCCGCCTTTGCCACTTCGATCCGTTGCCGGGCCGCCCGCAGATCGGCCCAGGCGCGGCGGATTTCCAGGCGAACCGCCGAATTCACCCTCTGTTCATCGGCATGGGCGCGTTCCAGCCGCTGGCCCGATTCCTCCATGCGCGCCTTGTCCGCGAACCCGTTGAACAGGTTCCAGTGCAAGCCGACCGACGCCAGCCAGTTAGCGCCTCCCTTATCGATAAACTGTTGGCGGTCCGCCTCGAAGGCCGCGTGAAAAGCGACCTGCGGCAGCAGCGCGCTCCGGGCCGAGTCGGCCTGCGTATTTGCCAGATCCGCTGCCAGGTGCGCTTCGCGAGCCTCCGGCCGCGCCGCCGAGGCGTCCCGTTCCAGCGGCGCCAGTTCCAGATCCGGCAAATCCATCGGTGTCAGCGTTGTGGTAAGGACGTGGGGCGTGTCCAGCGGCTGCCCCATCGCGTCGTCCAGGGAGGATTTTGCCACCTCCAGGTCTGCCGCCCTTTGGATGCGCTGTTCGGTCACGGCGGCAAGCTGTACCCGGATCGATAGCACATCGACATCGGTCGACATTCCGGCGGCGCGGATCGTTTCGGCCCGCGTCAAATCCGCCTCGGCCGACCGGACCGCCTGTTCCGCCGTTTTTAGGCTCTCGGCCGCCAGCAGCGCGTCATAGTACGCTCTCGCCGCCCCAGCGATCACCTGCATCCGGGTCCGGCGCTGCTCTTCTCCGCCCATTTGCCGCGAGAGATCCGCCGATTTCACCGCGTTGCGAGTTTCCCCGGCGTCGTACAGCGGCTGGTCTACCGTGAGCAAGGATTGGAAATTGTTCACCGAACCAGGCCGATTCAGGGCACCGATGTTGAAATTGTCCAGACCGAATTGGTGCTGGGTCAGGAGCGAACCAAACACAAATACAGGATTGTCGCTGCGTGCGAAGGACTCGGAGTAGTTCAGCTTGGGCAGCCTGCCGCCGCGCACCACATCGACGCGTGCCGCCGACGCCCGCATGTCCGCATCGGCGGCGGCAACGGCTTTGTTTTCCGTCAGCGCCAGCCGCACCGCATCGTGGAGGGAGAGTGAGTCCTGCGCCGGCAAAGGCGCGGCTAGGAGGAATAGAAAAAGTCGTTTCATGAATTTCGGATCGACATGCTTACCTTCATTTCCGAAGATGCAAACCGCGGCCGTAGGTGACATCGTCGGTCTTTCTGGTTTTCTGTATAGCGGAGCCGCGCCCGCCCGAAGGTCCTCCGCCGCTCTCTTCGGTTAACCTCAGATGTTTACTCTTGCCAGCTAGAATTGCCTGCGAGCACGCCGGTAGCATGGATGACGAGATGGAACCTCTTCTGTGGGTCCTGTTGCCGGGCTTTGTCGCGGTTGCCTCCGGATTGCTGGCGTGGTTCGTCATGCAGTCGCGGATGGACGTGAAACTGGCCCAGCAGGAGATCGATTTGGCGCAGCAGCGGGAAATGTTGGCGGAAGAGCGGGGAAAGCTGACGGCGCAGCGGCAGGCGCTTGAATCGCAACTGGAAACTGCCATTCGGGGAGCCGAAGAATCGGCGCGCCGGCAGGCATTCGATAACTTCCTGGCGGAACTGAAAGTGGAGCAGCGGCATTACACCCGCGAAAACCGCCTGCTCACGCACAGCCGCCACAGCCTGGTTTTGCAGGAACGCATGTACTTCCGCAACATCCCTCTATCCGATTGGATCGAGCACGAGATCTCGCTCGACGCCGGCGCCGACGTCGACCGGATCGTCCAGGACATGACGGTCTTCGACCGCTCCGTTGTCAATATCACCGAGATGCCGCGGCGCAAAGCGCTGGCATAAAGGATTCTCCCCCCGAGTTGCCGCCTCTTTGCCACCAAACCGGGAACTCAAGCACCCGTTTGTCACCAGTAAATCATCGAGTCCGGGTGGAACTGCGCCGAGGGCCGGGTCAATACATAATGTAAGGCTCAAGGAGGGCTCAACCCGGAATCGCGGCGCGGATTCCGAGCAGATCGGCTACCCTTCCGAGTGCGCCGTCGATAGTCCATACGTGCGTCCCAGGCGCAGCCAGGCAGGACGCAATTAAATGGGCATCCGTCAGGCCTATCCCCCTCGATGCCAGCCCCCGCGCTTCGATCATCAGACGCACATCCGCCAATCGAACTAGGAGAACCTGGTTAAGGTCGGCAGCGTGTTCCTGCGATCCGGCAGAAAGCCGCAAGCCAATTCCGCCACGACATACGGGTGGATGCAGAGCTGGTCATTGGCAATCAGGCCCTCCAACTCTGCCTTGAAGCGGCCGCGGCGGAACATCTCAATCCAGATGGACGTGTCTGCAAGAATCAATGTCCGTCAACTCGCAATCTGCGCACATCCTCGATATTCGGAGCCGTTCCGGCCAGCGCCAGCAGCCGACGCCCTGCCTCGCGCGCGATTAGAGATTTCAGCGCCTCGCGTAGCAACTCCGCACGCTCGGTGAGGCCGGTATATTCGTGTGCTGTCTTCAACAGGTTGTCATCGAGCGATACAGTTGCTCGCATAGCTCCTCCGTGCACCAATTATAGCACCCAATCGCACCTAAAATAGGTTCATTCCATTCAGCCGTCGTAACCTCGACGCTCCCTTTAGGCAGCGTCTCAAGAACCACCCTTTTGAGACATGAACCAGCCGGTCAAATCCGCACGCCGCGATAGACCGCGAGTAGTCGCCCGGCGTCTGCCGAGGCGCGATGACGTATTGACTCTTGGGTACTGGCGCGAGGTGCTATCGAGGCGGTCCGCTTGTAGCAGTCCGGATGCTGCTCCAAAACTTACCTTCTGTGAAACGCATTAACCGCGTCCTCTATTGACTCGCCTACGGTCCTAGATCTTCCGAGGGATCCTAAGTTTCGCCAACCAGGCTTGGCCAGCAAGTATCCAGCAAATACCCAGGCCGGAAACCAATAATACTAGCGGGACTGCTTGCGCGGCCGAGTGGGACGAACCGGGAGTAAACAGGGAGAGAAGCCAGCGCGGATGCGTGAGAGCGCCTGCGAAGGTCTGAGCGTCGTATCCGTGCCACGATAGAATCAGATCGATAGAGCACCAGAGACAGTTACCCACAACCCACAAAATCTTAACCGACTTCTCTACACCAGTCTTAGACATCGGACCCGTTCCCCAATTCGCGTGATTAGTTCTCCCTGGCCAAGGCCTAGCACTTTTCTGCTCCACCCCTCTTGGACGTTGGGTACGACTCCAGGGTTCCGCAATTCGGGCTCCGCAACGTTGCCGACACACGGACTCGCCCCCCAGGCGAAGAACCAAGGAGGCGGTCCAACACATGATCGCCGCCGGCAAACTGCCGACCGTCAAGAGCGACCGCCGCGTGTTCCTGGATATCAAAGATCTGGACCAATGGATCGACCAAGCGAAAATTCAGTGAAGCCTCTCCCTATTAAGCTCTGCCCCACCTGCGGCGATACTGGTCTCGAGAAGCCACCATCGGTGCGTGCCCTGCGGAGCTTGCCCTGCAAGGCCCAGCCTATAGCTCGTCTGCGTTTTGTGATATATCTATATCGGCTGAAGACTTATGAAGACCACCACAGAGAAAAAGACGTCCTCGACTTAGCGCGGCCTTGGCAGCATCTACCGGCGCACGTTGACGGAAGCAGAAGGCACAAAGCGTGAGATTCCGACGTGGCATATTCAGTTCAGCGTCAACGGCAGGCAATACCGTGAATCCACCCATACGGAAAGCTACAATGAGGCCCAGCGATTCCTGAAACGGCGCATCACCGAAGTGACGTCGGGCAAGTTCCAGGGAACCAAGATTGACCGGACGCCAATGTCCGAATTGCTCAAAGATGTCCTCGCGGATTACGAACTGAAGGACAGGCACAGTTTGGACAGCATGGCACGGCCTCTCATCGACAAGTACCTGCTGCCCTACTTCGGTCGCTACCGGGCATGCAACGTCAAGATGCCCGTCATCGCCGCGTACCTGCGCAGCCGGAAGGAGGCGGGCCGCGCCGTGGCAAGCATCAATCGGGAGTTGGGGTTGCTCCGCAGAGCCTTCACTCTGGGCGTGACCAACGGCAAGGTGGGCCAGGCCAGCGTCCCCGACTTCAAGGGCCTGTTCCAGAAGGAAAAGAATGCGCGCGCCAACGGTTCTGGGAACATAGCGAGTACGAAAAGTTCCGGGATGCGCTGCCCGTGGATGAACGTGGCCCTTTCATCTTCGGTTACTGGACCGGGTGCAGGCTTGGCGAGATCCTTGCCCTGGAGTGGCCGCAAGTGGATCTAGAAGGCCGGACTGTGCGCCTGCGTGCGGACCAGACCAAGCCCGGCGAAGCGCGCATCATTCCACTGGGTGGGCCGGGTGGGGATCTGCATGACATGCTGGTGGACCAGCAGAAACGTCACGCGACCTTATGCCTGGATTCCCCCTGGGTATTCTTTCGGCAAGGCAGCAAGTACGTGGACCGGACGTCACCCAGACGTGGCCAGCCTGTGGATGACATTCGCAAGGGCTGGTCCAAGGGCAGTGGAAGCGTTACCAGCTTGGCCAGGTAAGCGTGCCGCGTGCTGCCACAGTCTTGGCAGGCAGTTGCCAATACCTGCCGCGCCCGGAGCGCGTCCGCCGGCCCACTTCCCGCGGCAGTTTCCTGAGCCGTTCTTCCAGGGCTTCCCGAGCGTCGGACCTGACCAGTTGCACCTCAGCCGCACCCAGAATCGAGCCGGGGGAATGATTTTCCCGTTGCCGCTGCTTGCCCCGCCGCCAGCAGCCGCGAAACCCAGCTCACGCTGCGGTCGAGCCGGGGCGTCAACTCCAGCACCACCGCCGCGGCTTCGCTCATCGGCCACGCCACCGCTTCCCGTTCGCAGAACGGAACCCGGATCCCTGGCCCGCAGGGTCACTCGGGGAGACTCAGCTGCTTAACCGAGTTTTGCCGCGAAAATGCAGGCTATATAGGTGCGCATAAATAATTCGATATCATTTGGAAAAACCTATCTGGCCTTCCTGGAGCAAGTGGTCGTGCCCGCCTTCTACCGCCGCCGCCACCGGATCTACCTGATCCAAGACAACGCATCGTATCACAAGAAGCAGGAAACTTATGACTGGTTCAAGTCCAACCGCCGCTACGTGGAAGTCTTCCAGCTTCCGCCCTACTGGCCGGAATTGAATGCGACCGAGCGCATCTGGAATTACACGTGCAAGTATGTCACCTTGATTACGTGCGACACCATCCGCAGGAGATTGAAGACTTGCTGAATCCCTTTTTTTTGATTTGTGATGTCAAAGCATTTATGCGCGCCTATATAGAAGCAAGATGTAGCGTTCAATCACCGCTTCGAGCCGAGATGTGGCTGAAGCCAAGGACGTCGACTCGCGTGTTTGCGTGTGTCTCTTGAACATCCTGTCCCACCAGCCGTGATTGTGAGGAGGAGACGATGCCGATGCCGCGACCCGCCGCTTCCACTCCGCAAGGACCTCGTGGGCGACGAGTTACTCGAGGTTGTCCATCGCAAGGGTTGCTTCAACGTATACACCGGCTCGGCGCGGCATCGACGCGTCGCCACCCCGAGCCTGGAGGAAAGTCGATTGCCGGGCGGCTTCTGTACGACGAGGATGAAACAGCAGTGATGTTAATAGGTCTTCAGGAGCCCGGAGATAACCTGACGTCGAACGCTCTCCTGGGCATTGATCCCATCGACGCGGCTGCCAGTCAGGAACTACGAAAGATTTGAAGTCTCACTCTCGACGGTTCTGATATTCGAAAGTAGCTGAGCCATGAGCGGTCCGGGGCATTGTTGCCAGTTCTGATTTGTCTTTGCGGGGTGGTTTGGCAATCCACAGTCCAAGAACGTAAGGTTCGCGCATCGCGCCTCAGCGCCGTGGACGAGCTCGTTTACGCTCCACGGCCGTAGCAGCGGCGCTAAGGCAGCGACGTCAGGTTCACAAAGACTACCGACGGCGATGATCCGCCGTTGCACCACGTTAAGGCTGCCGACAGGAGGCAGCCCGAGCAGATCCCGGCCCGTCGCCCAGGAGAGGTTCGACACGCCGTTCATGAGTTGGGAACTGTCTTCACCTATGCGGGCAAGCAGGGTAGGTGCATGACTCTGGAACTCACTAAGCGGCACGCGCCAGAAGAGGTTTGAATTCAGATCACTGCTGTCCGAGACAGGACAGACCAGTAGCGAAGTCTGCTGAAAACAGGCGTCTTGGAGGGGTTCCAGTAGGTTATTTCGGTGGAGGTCTCCGGTTTTGAGTGTCGCGGCCTGTCCAAGTCATACCAATGCCAAGGTGAGTTGTTCGGCGGCCGGGATCAGGGGCGGGGGTCCCGTGGGCTTGTCAATCCACTTCGTCAGTTCGCGATAGGTAAACAGGTTGAGCCGCAGCATCGAGGCCAGAGTGGACAGGGACCAGTTGGCCTTGGAGAGGTGATGCAGCCATTTCAGTAGCAACAGCGCGATCAGGGCTGTCCAAATCTGGATACGCAGCGCGTTCTCACTGGTGCCGACAAAGGTTTTCACGGTCCGATTTTGTGGCACTGCGTGAGAATCCGAGAGATGGCTCATTTCAGGCTGCTTTCTTGAGGGTGCGAACGGCGATGAATTCGACGTTTGTGGCGGCCATGCGCGTGGCCTTAAGCAGCAGGTAGCGAAGATTCTGATAACCCCGCCCGCGGTTCATCAACATGCGAATGTTCCCGTTGGACGGTGTAAGATTTTTTGTGTAAACGTTCTCCGCAATGCTAAAAGGAGAACGTACGGAAGACATCAAACCCGATCTCGTAGACGAGCTACTGAAGGGGTACGAGAAACCGGAAGACATCAT
>JBEKZL010000157.1:0-17997 GCA_049509915.1 Bryobacteraceae bacterium
TGGACTGTGCGCGGCGCCAACGCCATCATAGCCCTGCGATGCTGCTATCTCAATGGTCGATTTGAGGACTACTGGGAGTCGCGCTGCGTCGCGTAAGCTCCACTTCTATGTCGCGCACCCGAGCGGACGCCGGCGCCGGATTGCGCCGATCTGCTGCGGCTGGCCGCCGCTCCGGAGACTTTTGCGGTTTCGCTCCAGACCCATCATCGCGGCTGGAAAGCGTCCCTGCTGCCCATGGCGCCGTTTCGGTTGCAGCCGGGCGAATGCTCGCGCGTGCTGGCGCCGCTATCGGGAACCATGGCGGTGGACCGGCGGAAACTGCTGGCGCTCGGGAATCCCCGTTGTAGTCTTGCCGGTACCACGTGGCTGACGTTGTTTTGGAAGGCGTCCGCAGCCGGCTGGTCCTCTTACAGCCTGGGAAGCGGCGGCCGCTTCGTCCAGCAGCCGGATCTTCCCATGGAGGAAACCGCCTGCGCGGCGCGCATTCTGGCAAGAGGTCATTTGCGGCGCTTGGGCCCGCGCGATGGGGCTTTGGCTCGCGGCACGATTGCCACGAGCCGCGGATTGCCCCCAAGCGTCGAACCCGCCGACGGTCGTCCCAAAGTGCTCCTGGTCACTCCCTTCCATCCCTACCCGCTGGCTCACGGCGGCGCGGTGCGCATCTTCAATCTCTGCCGGGAAATGGCTGGCCGCGTGGACTTTGTGCTGGCCGCTATCCGCGAGCACAGCGAGTTCGTCGACTACCCGAAACTGCACCAGATCTTCCGCCAGGTGTACGTAGTCGACATGGACGAGGCGGCCTCCGGGGACCGCGGCCTGCCACGCCAGGTCCGGCATCACCAGTCGCGCAGCCTGCGCGCCTTGATCGCCCATCTGGCCGGCACTTTCCGACCCGACCTGCTACCGATCGAGTACACCCACATGGCTCACTTCCGCGACGCGGCGCCCCAGGTGCCGGCGCCGCTGGTGGAGCACGACATTACGTTTCAGCTCTATCGCCAGTTGCTCGAAAGCCAGCCGAGCCGCGAGGCCCGCCGCGAATACCAGCGCTGGCGCGCCTACGAAAGCCACTGGCTGCGCGCCTTCGACGGTGTCTGGACGGTCCTACTCGCGCGCATCCATGGGAAATTCGGCCGGATATGGCTGCAGCGAAATCGAGTCTTCCCGCCCCAGACGATGCCACAATTCCTCGGTGATGAACGGCATAAGAGGATGTAGCATGCGGAGCGTGGCCGAAAAGACAGCCAGCAGATTGCGCCAGTCGTTCGTAAGTCCCGTGCCTTCCTTCAAACGAAGCGTCTTGATTTTCAGGTACCGATCGCAGATGTCATGACAGAAGAACCGCCACAGCGTATCGGCCACTACGTCATAGCGATAGTTCTCGAACGCGCGGTTCACGGCAAATGCGGTCTTGTGGAGGCGGCTGAAGATCCAACGGTCCTCAACCGTCTCCACGCGGCCGTGCTCCAGGACGACCGGCGTGCCCACGGCGGACCTCTCCATATTGATGAAAAGCAGCCGGGCTGCATTCCAGATTTGGTTCACGAAATTCCATGCAGCGGTCAGCCTGTCTTCGCTGAATACAATATCGTCGCCGGACACAACTCCCATAATGAGCGAGATGCGGACCGCATCGGTTCCATAGCGGCTGGTGATGTCGATCGGATCAACTACGTTCCCTCGTGTCTTCGACATCTTGTGGCGATTGGCATCGCGCACGAGGCCGTGAATGTGAATCACCCGGAAGGGTGGCCGACCCGTCAGCTCCAGCCCAAGCATGATCATGCGCGCGACCCAGAAGAATAGAATTTCGAATCCCGTGATGAGAAGCGACGTCGGATAATAGGCTTTCAGATCCTCGGTCTCCTCCGGCCAGCCGAGCGTGGAGAACGGCCAGAGCCCGGCGCTGAACCAGGTATCCAGAACATCCGGATCCTGTTCCAGCGGCCCTTTCCCGCAATGCGAGCACGCTAACGGCGTTCGCCGCGCCACCGTAATCTCGAGGCAATTCTGACAATGCCACGCGGGAATGCGGTGCCCCCACCAAAGCTGCCGGGAAATACACCACTCGCGGGTGTTCTTCATCCAGCGGACGTAGCGGTCGGTCCAGTTGTCGGGAATGAAACGGATGCAGCCGTTGTCAACCGCGGCCAGCGCTTTCTTCGCCAACGGCTTGGTGCGCACGAACCATTGCGTGGAAACGAGCGGCTCGATGATCGTCTTGCAACGATCACAACAGTCAATCGATTGCATATTCGCCCCGATCTTCGCCAGCAGTCCTTGTGCTTCCAGGTCGGCTACAATCTGTTTACGGGCAGCGAACCGGTCCATGCCCGCGTAGGGTCCGGACTCCGCGCTCATCCGCGCGTGTTGATCGATGACTTGGAGGAAGGGCAGATTGTGGCGCTTGCCCACCTCAAAATCATTCGGATCGTGCGCGGGCGTAACTCTCACCGCACCGGATCCGAATGCCGGGTCCGCCCATTCGTCCAGCACGATACGGATCTCGCGGTTCATCAAGGGCAGCGTTACCGTCTTTCCGTGCAGATCGGAATAGCGCTCGTCTCTTGGGTTGATCGCCACGGCAGCGTCGCCCAGAATCGTTTCAGGCCGCGTGGTCGCCACTGTCAGAAAGCGGTCAAGTCCAGTGACCCGGTAACGAATGTGCCACAAGCTGCCCTGGGGTTCCTCGTGAATCGTCTCCAGATCCGAAATGGCCGTCTGGCATCGGGGGCACCAGTTGACCATGCTGGCGCCTCGATAGATCAGACCACGCTCATAGAGCCGTACGAACGCTTCGGTCACCACCCGCGACGACTCTGGCGATAGCGTAAACTTTTCGCGGCTCCAATCCACGCTGTCGCCAATCTGCTTCATCTGGTCCGTGATGCGCGCGCCGTACTTCTCCCTCCACTGCCAGACGCGTTTCTCGAATTCCTCGCGGCCGAGTTGTTTGCGCGAGGTTCCCTCGCCTGCCAGCATGCGCTCTACCAGCAACTGGGTCGCAATCCCCGCATGATCCGTGCCCGGCAGCCACAGCGTATTTTCGCCGCGCATCCGTCGCCAGCGGACGGTGGCATCCATGATCGAGTGCTCCAGCATATGGCCCATATGCAACGAACCGTTTACGCTAGGCGGCGGAATGACAATCGAAAACCGGGGCGGTGGAGCGGACGAATCCGCATCATACATCTTGCTTTCGACCCACCATTTGGCCCAGCGCGGTTCCAACTTCGCGGGCTCGTATTGCTTCTCGATCTCCATGCGCAGCACCGATTCTAGCAGCTAACCTGCAAAAACCCTGACCAGCAGTGTTCTCAGTTCGCAGCATTGCCAAAAGGACACGCCGGATCCCGCCCCTACAGCGCCGCCGCCGCGCAACCGATCCCGGCTGGCTTCACCATTTGTCTGCTGGCCGCGACTCATCAGTATACTCAAGGCGTTTGCAAGGTAGAGATCGCGCGCCCGCTCGTCATCTAGAAATGCGCATCGACCATAAGGAGGAGCGCCTGGAGCTTGTCGATATCGACGGTAATGGAACCCTGAAAGCCCTGGTCCCCGACGCTGGCGCAGAATTGCACGCCATGCACCAGGCCCAGTTTTTCTGAAATCAACCAGAAGAACGGCCGCACTTCGACCGAAGGCATGAGCTCAATCACCTTGGTTCCAGGCTCGCAAAAGAGAAGATTGGCGAGCCCGGCGCCGTGCGGACTAATGACGAATTCCGCGCTTTGGAACAGCAAGATCTGAGCCCTCATGCTCATTCCCTCGAGATAAACCGTCTCGAAATCATATCTCGAGAGAAAAGCCTGTACTTGCTCGAGATTGTAAATTTTCCTTGTCGGCCCTTTCCGCGCCACCAGCAGCCGTCTGTTTCGCGGGGTGTGCAAACCGGCGTACAAGGCGGCGATTCTTTGCTGAAAGTCCTTGAGACAGGGCGCGGGCATGTTCTGCACGAGATCACTGTCCACCCAAATTGCCTCTCGTACCTTGATGAGATCTGCCGCAATCTCTACGACCTCGTACCCGCCGAGGCCAACAGCCCGAAGCGTCTCGCGATGGTCGAACACCTCGGCGATTTCCATCGACTTTGGCAACGCAATCTTCAGACTTGAGTCGCGCCCTAGCGCTCGCGATAGAATGTCCAACGACAGCAGTCCTTCGACGAGCCAGTGATAATAATTGTGAAGATTGCCGTTAAAGAAAATGAGATAGGATTGATCGTAACAAGGTGCCGCGGCGAGCGACTCTTTTGCAACCCAGGGGCCATCCGCCTCATTAGACAGCCAGGGCGCCCTGCCAGGAGGGGATGTCTGAAGATATCCGAACCCCCTCGACGCGCCCGAGCGGTCGAAGACCGAGCCTTCCGAGAATCGCGCCATCGACACAAATTGATCGCCGCGTTTGATCAGCTTGATGCCATCGTTGATTCTGCCGACTTGAGGGGGCGTTCCGTTTCCGCGGCCCGAATAGAACGCGCGCTGGTCTGCGTGGTCGGCGAATATCGGCGCATCGCGATAGGCCGTGAAGACTGACGGCCAATAGCTATCGGTCGTTTTCAGGAATACGCCAAAAGAAGCCGCGCGCCGGCTCTCGTCCGCGGGCGCGGCCCATCGGAGCTGGATACGGCCTGATACGTGTTCCGGAGGGTCCAACTGCTCCACGAGTGGCGGCGGCGGCTCCGTGGCGTGAGACTGGGCCTTATGGCCGCCCTTCAACTGCTTGGACGCTTCGCTTCCAAGTTGTTTGGGATCGAAATACAGAATTCCCTTGAGACTCCAATAGGACGTGCCGGAAAGCTCGTCGCCGTCGAGCGTCGCGCCGGCCAGCGATACGTGCGCGGTGACCAGTTGCCCCGCTTCGACTTCGCAAGACAAGACTGCCACTCTCTCGGAGCCGGCCGTAAGAAACGTTTCGGATTCGGCGCCGGACCCGGATCGGATTCGCAAGCGAAAATCGCGGCCATGCGCCACCATCCGCATCACCAGATTGATTCTGGTCCCAACAGACGCATCGGCGCGAAATCGGACCATGGTTACCGGCTGGGCCGCCCGCACGCCAGAGATTTCCGGGGCGTGCCAGCCGGAGATGCAGATCACGTCCGCCGATAACGTCCCATCCATGCCGTCCATCAACATGGCGGCCGCATCACTGCTGATCGGCAGATACCGGCCTGGCGGCAGCAGGATCGCCGCAACGCCTTCGGCTGGCCGAGCCTGGCGTGCCAACACGTGAGTCGATCTCAGCAGACCGTCTGCCGTTTTCCCCCAAGAACGCGGATCGAAATGGTCGGCGATTTCACGCTCACGGCTGCGGCGCCGTTCGGGGTCGTCCAAATACCGCAACAGCCGTTCGAGTCCGTTGCAAGCGTTGTAAGGGTCTATGTAATCCACCAGGCCGCCAGCAACTTCCGGAATGCCGCCAATGGCGGAGCTTAGGCAGATCTTTCCATGCGCAAGGCTTTCTCCGACCGGCAGACCCCATCCTTCCACGAAGCTTGGAAACATCGTGAGAATGCATTTCCGGTAGAGCAGGTCTAGTTCGACATCGGTGACATTGTGCGCAACTATAATCTTGCCACCCAGATAATTGCACGCCTTTAGCTGATCCAAGAAATCCTGCACCAACCACCCCCTCCGGCCTGTAAACACCAGGAAGGGAATGTTCGACCGGCCCGACCTCAACATCATCTTCCAAATATTGAACAGGTATGCCGGGTTCTTCCTCACTTCGATCGTGCCGACGCAAAGCACATAGTCTGTATCAATGATGTCGGCGACGGCGCTCGAAATATTTGCTTGGTTGGATGCCGGAAGCGAAAGCTCGTTGCCCAACGGCACCAGGTGGACCGGTAGCGGGTCCATTTCCCGCGAGGCCATGAACGCGGTCAACGACGCCTTGTTATATTCCGACGTGGTGAGAATGAAGTCGGCAAAAGTTAAGGCCTCGATGACTGCTTTGATGAACACTCTGGTCTCGCGAACCTCGAAATACTCGGGTGCCGTCATGGGTATGATGTCATGAATAAAAACACCGATCGTCACTCCGGAATTTTTCAATTTCTGCAGCAAAATGCCTATGCCTCTCACGCCCCAGAACGCACCGAGAGTGAGAAAGATGTCCCGCGATCGAACCGGACACGGCGCCATGCGGTCGAGCAACAAGCGAACGTCGGACTGGACGTCGGCCCTCGATATGGCGCCGGAGCGGAGGTCCTCAATAATGTCCAGCAGCGCCGATGTTTCGACCGCGCCCAGGCCCCCGCGCTTGTTCATGGCAACAAAACGGAACGGCTGCTGATAGGGGATCTCGCCCAGATTGCGCAGAATCTCGCATACGACCCGCTGAATACCGGTAACGGTGGTGTGGTCGATCAGGTAGAGCAACAGATCGGATACATCCACGAAGATGGTCGCCGTTTCCACCGAAGCATCGAAATCATGCTTGCCGTTCACGGGCGGGGCGAGCTGCGCCGGACGTTTGCCGCGCATATGCGCGACGCGCCATGCATTCGCAAATCGCACCCAAAACGCCGGATCCATCCATGGCTCATAAGGCTCAAAGGACTGCGTCTGGAACAATGGAAGAAAGCACTTTTGGTCGGGCGGCGCCAGGATGGCGGCCATTCGGGAAAAACTGCTATTGCAAATCGCCAGATAGTTCGCCCGCCGCAGAATTTCGAAATCGCGAACGTAATCGGATAATGCTTCGGATATGGAGGGGGGCGGCGCCGGAATCATCTCAAATTCCCGGAACACTGGCAGTATCGCGTCCGGTTCGTCGGTGCCAACGAATAAGACCGGATTGCGCAGCGTCGGCCAGATGTTCCGCAACCATTCCAGGTACCATTCGTCCGGCACAATCCGAAACCATGGCTGGTTCCTCAGCTGCATGTTGCGATAGTCGCCGCGCCGGACATGGATAGCCACGAGCGTCCGCCGGCCGCCGTCCGTGACCTCATGACGCCAGTTGTCGATCGCGCGCACATGCTCAGGCGGCAACTCAAACAGACGTCTCAATAGCGGCCGGTGTCTTCGCCAGCACTCGGGAATCTCCTGGAAGTAGCCGTCCAGATCGATATTGATTGCAGGTTCATCTGGCTCCCATATCTCGCGATCGTTCTCCGCAAAACCGGGGTAAACCACTTTCGGGAGGTCGAGTCCATCGCAAGGTTCATCTTTGAGCCCGAAAAGCTGGTTGCCCTGCCACGCCGGAAACGCAGGGGTCAAACCGTGTCTGAGCGCATAAAGCTTCGCGCAGGCATAGCGAAACAACTGATTCCCGAATGCGGCGCCCTGCAGAAGAACAGCCATGCTGACGTGGCCACGGGACTCGACATGAAGGTGATTGAACGCGCGCACGGCGTCGCTGGCCAGGAAACAGAGCGCCTTCGAGTCCGCCACAGGGACCGAACCAATGCAGATAAGACCGCGATCGAATAGGCTGCGTCTCAGTTTCCACCCGTTTGGATCGCTGAGTTCACCGGGCGCTTGCGGCAAGAGAGCGGCGACGGCGCGAAAGCTGAAATCGTCAGCGAGCGGCGTCATCAGCTCGTTTAGCACGTGCGCGGGCAGCAGAAGCAGATCATTGCCGGATAAGGGCCCGCAAAGCTCACGCGCCTGTCGCGCGAGGCTGCTCAGCGTATATGCTTGTTCCCCGTCACGGCCGTGCCCACCGGGCCGGATTGGTTCTCCCGCGACGATCGTTGGGCAGCCGTCTTCGTCCGGAGTGAGTCGAAGCAGGGCGGCTTGCTTGCCGTCGTCGGCCGGAGCCGCGGCCGGCAGGTCTTCTCGGGCTATCCCCAATATCCGCCGACACCAAACTGCAACGACCGACCTTGCCGGAGCCGATTGCTCCCGGAAGGGTTGCAGCAGTGGCTCTAGGCCCAGATCAAGATCTTGCAGCGGAGCATCGATGGTGGCCGATCGTGTGCCGGCCGGATTGCAATCGCCCGTAGACAGGTCAGTTATTGAAAAGCGCATCCCAGAATGAACTCCAAGTCCCGTCTCAGAATCACGGCACCAGCAGCGCCTCCGGAGGAAGGCCTCTCCGCGCGGCCAGCCAGCCGGTTGCGAGGGCGTGGTTTTCAGCCGCCGTCCAAAGCGAAGACGCCGCAGCCGATCGGACAGAGCCGCCAAGATCCGCCAACGCTTTGGCGGTCAGCAACGGGACACTATCCTCGAGCACGTACTCCTCCGGGCGGGCATACACGGGATGCGCATAACCGATCCGGCCGCCGCAGTCTCCCGCCAGCCGAAAGCGGTAATACGCCATCTGCCGTTGGCGCCTGAGCACGCCGTCGAAGGTCAAACGCCGCGTGAACAAGCCTCCGGGCCTCGGCTCAAAATGGACCCTAAGGCCGCCGGCCTCCGCCAGTCGGAGGGCCATTTCGGCATCTTCAATGCAACCGTACTGCGGGTTGAAGGCGTGGTCTGCCAGCAGCGCCCTTTTGCACGTCACGCTCCCGCTCCAGAAATAAGACCAGTCGTAAATGCCGGGCGCTTGCGGGAAAGGATAGAGCCGGCCAAAGGCCCATTGTTCGAACCCAGATGCCGTCCGGGAGGGATCGTCGGTAAAGTAGACGAGCGCGGCGTCGTTTGTGGCGGGCTGCGAGCGGTGGAACTCGAGGCAATACTCGATGAGGGCCGGCAAGGGCCGGAGGTCGTCGTCCCAGAACAGCAACATCGGAGCACTTGCAAGACCGAGTGCCATATTGCGAGCCACCGAGGGGCCGCCGTGTGGGGACTTCCGGAATTCGATCCGGAGCCCCGGGACGTCCGCGACGATCGGCTCGAGATCGGTCAATGAGCCGTCGTCCACGACGATCACCTCAAACTCTTCGGGCGCCACCGTCTGATTTCGGAAGCCTTCCAGACAGAGGCGCAACTCTCGCGGCCGCTCATAAGTGGGCATCACTACCGAGATGCGCGGCGCGGGACGGTTACGCATTTCCGCCACCGCCATGCGCGAGGCGGGCGCAGAGCGCCTGCTTGGCACGGTAATCCAGACGGCCGGGGTCTGCCGCTTCCGCCAGTTGGTAGTATCGCCGGCTCTCCTGGTAGCGCCCAAGCCGGAAGCAGCAGGTTGCCAGGGAATCGTAAGAGAGGACGCCGAAAATGCGCGAATCGAAAGCCGATGAGCAGTCGAACTCGCGCGTTTCGCCAAATCGAGCGAGGCGCAGGAACAGCGGAATGGCGCTCTCGAAGCGCCCGGACGCGATGTGGTCCCGCCCCTCGAACCACATCAGTTGGGCGTTCTCCGGAAAGCGTTCCCGCGCCTCCGCGAGAAGCGCCGAGACGTCGTGCCCACTGTCCATGCCACGGTGAATCAAACGCACATACGGCAGGCTGTCATCCGGAGAGAGCAGGGGCTTGGCACGTACCATTGCCAGAGCCGTCTCAAGTGCGCAAAGGGCGAGATCCGGCTCTCCTAGTGCGGTGTGGATATCGGCCAGGTGGCACCAGCAATAGATGCTGCTTGGGTCGTCTCGGAGAGCGGCGCGAAGCAGCGGCAAATTGCGCCGGTGCTTGCGCACCTGGTCGCCCTCATAACCGGCGTGATCGAGCAAAAGCGGGCTGCGGCCCACGTGCGAGACGCCGCCGGCGTAGGCTTCAACCGCCGGCCAGATATTCTCGTGGATGACGCCTCGGAAACGGATCGTCGGATCACTCCGGAACAGCCTCAAAATCCAGTAAGGTGTGTAGCGGGGACGCGGACGAAGTAATACCTCGTACCCGGCATAAGCTGGATCGGCCAATTGCGCGCGAACGACGCCGAAGTCGCAAGGCAAGACCCGCTCATCGGCGTCGATGTAAAGAACCCAGTCACCGCGCACCAGATCCAGCCCGCGATTGCGCGCAGCAGAAAAATCTTCGCACCACGCGAACTCCTCCACACGCGCTCCGAAGTGCCGGGCGACATCCCGGCTACCGTCAAGCGATCCGGTATCGACCACCACGACTTCGTCGACCAACTTCTCCACCGAGCCGAGGCACCCACGCAATTGCTCCTCTTCATCTCGAACTATCAGCGCCGCAGAGAGTAGCACGTGGATCCGATGCGTTAGTGGTGGTGCGGCGGCGGTGGAAACGGCGGAAACGGCGGAAACGGTCTAGACGGCGTTGTCCTAAACGGCGTTGTGGTCGTCCGAAACGGCGTTGTCGTCGTCCTGGGCGTCGTTGTTGTCGTCGTCCTGGGCGTCGTTGTTGTCGTCGTCCTGGGCGTCGTTGTTGTCGTCGTCCTGGGCGTCGTTGTTCTGGTCGTATACGGAGTTGTCGTTCTGGGCGTCGTGGTCGTTGTGTTCGAGTTCAACTGGGCGTCCGCCGAACCCACAGTCAAGCTATCGAGAGAAAAGGTCGCTATCAACGGGGAAGCGAACGCCCCCCCGAGTATGCGCTTCGCGAAATCGCGCCTGTTTGGGTCAACATGTCGAATAATTCGGTTCTCGTCTTCGCGCCTATCCATCTGTCCTCCGAGGGAATGCGTACAAAGGCTCAAGCCAAGTCTCCCGATTCTAGTCAGTCGAAATCCAAATGTCAACCGCAAACCCCGCCTGATTGTGAAGGGTCATACGTTACAGATACTTCGGTTCCGGGTAGACTGTGTCGGCTCACGTCAGCACCCGAGCGCGGGCCGGACGGTCCACCTGAGGAACAGGCGGCACTCCGCTGCCGGACGTTCCCGGCGAACTCAAGGCCGTGGGAGACAAGCGACGGTACGTCGCAACGCATCAGGCGTATAGGCACGCTGGAACAAAGCTTGGGCGTTCGCGACCAGCCGCTCCCGCAGAGAATGATCCGTCATGACCCGCAAACAGCAATCGGCGAAGGCTTCAGGCGTGTCCGCGACCAAAACGTGCTCCTCCGGTCGGGCGTCGATGCCCTCGACGCCGATAGTGGAGGTCACGACCGGACGGCCGTGCGCGAACGCTTCCAGGACTTTGATTCGCGTGCCCCCACCCGCGCGAATCGGTACGATCACCATGTCGGCAGCCTGGTAGGCGGGGGCCAGATCGGGCAGAGCGCCGGCTAGTCGGACCAGGGCATTTCGAGCCACATGGCGGAGGTGCGCCGAGGCGCCAGAACCCGCAACGGTCACTTCGACCGCACAGGCTACGGACTGGCGGATCAGGGGCAGAATCCGCGTGCAAAAGTAAACGACGGCGTCTTCGTTGGGGTAGTAGCCGAGTGTTCCGGCAAAGAAAATCCGCCAGGTTCCGTCCGCGGCGCGGGGCCCGGAGCACGCAGGCTGGCGGGCCACGTTCGGCAACACGCAGATCTCAGCCGGGCAGCGCGTTCGAAGTTCCCGCCGGTCGGCTTCGGAACAAACATACACGCGCTCGAAACGGCGGCATGCAATGAATTCGACCAGTTCGGCCTTGCGGGCGGCGGCTTCGTCCTGGCTCGCAAGAAATTCCTCGCTATTCTCCCGGCGGAGGGCAGCGATGTGGCGCAGGGTCTTCGCCTCAATTTCGTCCAAATCCAGATGGCGCGCGGGTTTGCGAGCCGCCTCGAGGTATGGGACCGCGGCCCCAATAGAGACAAGGCGAAAGACGTGCACCACATCGAAGCATTGGCGTTCATATGCTGCGGATCGGCCGATTTGTTGCACGGGGATTTCGACTGCCTCGTGACAGCATTCCCGCAAGACCGCGGGCATCTCCGGTGCAAAGGAACGATAAAGCGGCACCGTCAACACTGAAACGCGATATGAGGGCGCGAGTGCTTCCAGCACAGCCCCTGCGCGCATCGCCAGGCCGTTGCCGGTGAACGAAGGAACCACGGGCGAGACATACAACAGGGTGGGTTTCATTCAGCGTCCATGCCGGATCGAGATTCAGCATCCCCCAGCAGCGTTGTCCCATGTCCCATGTCCCGGGCCATGATTCCAAAGCCCTCGGTTTCGATTTCGCCGCCATCGCGTAACCGCAGGATTAGCGGACTCATACCGAAAAGGCGGGAAGATCGGTCCCTCCCGATGCAGGTCGGCATTCACGAGCAGCATAGTACCGCCCATCCCCCGATGCTCCGAGTGCTATTCCTCAGGTGGCGCCTGATATACGGCCACCTATGCCGGCGCACGCACCAGGCGAAGGGCGAAGACAAGTTCGAAATCTCCGCGATGAGGGAGAGGCTCTCTAGGACCCCAGCTTTGTTCCGGCCCTCGCCACGGTATTGGTAGTGGTAAAGGTTCAAGAATGCGTAACGTCCTTTCGCATCCGCATGAGCCGAGAAAAACCCGGACGTCTCAATCGGCATGCGCTTACCCGCGTCCAAGCAGACTTTCGCGACCGGGTCCCCGCCCGGATCAACGCATATCTCAAAAGGATCGAAAGCGCTCAGGCTGCGGCATTGCGGGAGGCTGCTCAGTGTGTTGCCGGTATCCTCTGGACGGTTGTAAGCATTGATCGTGATGGTCTTCATAGCGCGCGAAATTGACAGCTCAACGGGCGGAGAATACAATTATCGTAATCCAAACTGCCTATGAATGATGTGAAAAGTTCACTTGTCCAAGCGAATCCCAAACGTGTGGATGGTCTCGACATCAACCCCGCCGAAGACGGCTATATTATCTACCAGCCCGAACTGGATCGCGTGCATTTCCTGAACGCGACAGCCACACTGATACTCGAGTTGTGCAACGGCAACAACTCCAAGGAACAGATTGCCGATCTGATCAGGGGCGCGTACGGCCTGGAGGAGAACCCCGCGGATGCGGTCGAGGAGACGCTGGCGAAGATGAAGGCCGAGGGCCTGTTGCAATAGGACCGGCGCGGAGCGGGTCGCGCAAGTGGAACGCTCGCCCGGGAGCTCCGTGCGGTCGACCCTTGCTATCTCAGCGGGGACGTCGCTTCTGGAAGGGAGCAATATCTTTGTCGCCATTGGCCGAGTTCCCAACACGCATAACATCGGTCTCGACAAAACCGGCGTAGTTCTGGACGCTCGAGGTTACATTCAGGTGAGCGAACGGCTCGATACGACGGCGCATCGGCTCAGTCGCCTGAAATGAAAAAATGAAAAGAGTCGCGTGCAAGATGGTCAAACAGCCGGTACAGCGAGATCACCCAACGACATGTCAGCGCCCACGGGTCGCGGCCGTCGATGTAAAGTTACCAACTTGCAGATCACCATTCGTGACGGGACTGAGTTCGGGCGGATAGTCAGGCGCGCCCGGAAGTAATCCACATGAGAGAGAAGTCGGCGTCTCGTTGATTGGAGCATCCTGCCGACTGCTTCGGCCGTATCACGCTACTCGGACAGAGCAACGATATTACGTGTTATCGGTAACGTATCCGTCACTCCCCCCGTGACAGATCCGTCACCCCCTCCTCTCATACATCGGTCAGCCCGCTCTGGAACAGCGGGTGCCAAAGGAACTCGATGTCATTACTGGTTTGTTCCCGGTCCGAAAAGCGGCTGCGGCGCCGGATCAACATCTACCGTTCCAATTCGGAAAGGTACCTTTGGGCTTGGCGCTTCCAATCCCGATTTCTTGCCGCAGCGTCTCGACCGCCGGGAAGCACCTGCCGGCGGATCTGGCTAGTTGGGCGCGCACATCCTTTGGTCTTCGAATTGCTCCAGTCAACCGGCAGGAGGCGATCGATGTTTGTAGAACAAGTTCCGAAATCGCCGAGACTGGCAAGACTTTTGCGGTATGGCTTGCGACATTTTACCTTCAGCAGATGTTTCTACTCGCTCTTGGTTATCCTGCTGATCACGACCGCGACAGTTTTTCTGCGTTACATCGATCTCTGGTCCACGGTGCCAATTCTGGTCGTGGTGTGCTCGATGATGGTGACCTTTCTGCTCGGCTTCGTCGCGGGCAACGTTCCCATCCAGCGCGCGTCGCGATTGCAAGTTCTGCATCGGCCCTCGGCGAAGTAGTTGTCTGATTTCGACCCGGCGGCTACGTTGTCACTCCACTCCTTTTAAAGCGGGATTCTCGGCGAGGCGAATTCCGACGCCGTGCGCAAGAGGCAGCTGGTATGAAAATCCGTCTCGGCTTTAGGGCGTTTTTTCGGGATGATCGACCACAATTGTGGCGACTTGGGGCGTTTCAGTGGTCGCGTACGTGCCAGGGGGTGAGCGCGGCCTGAGCGCTGGAATGCGCCGTGGCCGGCTGGGTAGGGCCGGACGCAGCAAATTACCGGACGCATCCCGATTCGTAGGCCATCCGCGAGTGGGAAACCCGTCAACTTGAATCCCGCGATCTTGGCGGTTTATGGGGAGTAATTTCCAAGAACCGGCTTGGCCTTGTCGAGAACTGGGTCCGGACGGGTAGATGTGCCTTTGGCCGACTTGTCACCGCACCCTGCATAAGTCGCTGCAGGACAGAAGCACGCGAGCGCGATCCGGATCCGACCGCAGTTCAATCGATCCGGCGCCAGATCAGCTTGGCGTGCCAGGCGGGCGAGTCGGCTTCGAGCGTGAGCGTTTTGCCCGAAAAGCGGTATTGGCGAACTTGCCTCTGGCCGATCCAGTTGGGGAACCAAGCTCCATCGACGGCGTGGATCACTACTCCAGCCTCGGCGTCCACCGTAAAGGTACCCCAGTATCCAACGGAGTTGCGCCAGGCGCGGCCGGCTTCTTCTGGCGTAGCTTCCCGCGGGTCGGCATTAGCCAGCGGATCGAGCCCTGACGCCGCCACTTGCGCCGACATCTTCCCGTTATCCAGATACAGAATTCGGCCGAGGGGATGATCGCCCATAGGCTTCTCCACTACTCCCGAAGTCAGCAACAACTCACAGGAGATCAGTGTCCATGCACCGATGAAGGGAGCGGAGTCCTCAGGTTTGCCAATCATAGCGACAGGGTCTACTATTTTCGGGTGGCTCTCCTCAACGGCGAGTGTCCCTTAGTCTCCAGAGCGCTGGCCTCCCCCTTCGGTGATCTTAGTGGGACCGACGCCGAGATGAGCGGAGATTTTGGTGGCCTCCTCTACGGCGCGCGCCAGCACCGAGCGGATACGCCCGTCCTCCAGCATCAGCAGTCCTCCCGGTTGAAAGCACCATGCGCGCGGAACCGAGCGTCGTCTGTGCCACCAGCGTAAGCGCGAGTTGCCGCGGCAGGCCCACCCGCACGCCCGCATCAGCCAGCGCTTCCATGATGAGGAACTCGTAGGCCGGCCCGCTGGCGCTGAGCGCGGTAACGGCATTGAAATGAACCTCGTCGACCGGCAGGCAAAGGCCCACCGCTTCAAAGATCGCCTGGGCGCGCTCAAGGTCGGTCTTGGTGGCGTAGCGCCCCCAGGTCGCCGTCATGCCCTCGCCGACCACCGCGGGTGTATTGGGCATGGCGCGGACCACCGGATTCTCGGTGCCCAGCATCGACTCCAGTCGGTCGGTGCCAACGCCGGCCAGGATTGGTATCAGCAGCGTCTCGCGCCGCAGTCCGGCGTCGCGCAGCGCGGCCAGCAGCGCCGGCGCGTCGTTCGGCTTGACGCACAGCAGAATCAGAGCGGCGCCGGAAACGCGCGGGTGGAAGTCGGATTCGACAATGATTCCGAGCGCCGCCGACGCGGTCTCGCAGGTGACCGTATTCTTGTCGCCGGCCCACACCCGGTCGTGTGCGATCAGCTTACCGGAGAGCAGTCCGCGCAGCAGCGTCTGGCCCATCACGCCGGCACCGATTACGCCGAGCGTGGCGCCCTCGCCGATGATGGGTACAGGTTGGGTATCTTCTGGTTTGTTCGACGTGGAGATTACCTCAATTCAGGCGAGAGAGTAGTCGGGCGAGATGCGCAGCTTGTCTTCGGACCTGATCCTTGAAAGTAACACATGGACGCGCTGGTATTGCACCGCGGCGTCTTACCGGCGCTTCTTCGCCCGCGCTATCGGCCCCCAGAAGCCCTCCGCGGCCATCCGCCGGGCCTCCCGCTCGATACTGCCGACCAGGACAGTGCGATAGACGCCATCCTCCGCGGGGCGGCCGCCGTACCGGAGAAGCAAGTCCCGCAGCCGGCCGGTGTCGTCGTCTTCGACGGTGAATCCGTCCCACACGCCGTTCACGACGTAAGGGCGCATCCCGTGTTTCAGACTCTCCTCGCGAACTCTTCGTCGCTCTTTCACAAAACCTCCAGCCCGACGCATGGCTCACCGCCGCGGGCGATGTGACAATGTGACAAAAACGGAGGCCATTTCTCTGCGTGTGACGGACTGTTCTCCGATCTGGCCGGTCGCGGACTGGACTTCCGACAACTGCATCTGAATCTCATCGATGGCAGCAAAGCCCTGCGAGGTGGAGTGCGAAAGTATTGTGGAGATAGCAGTCCGATTCTCCGTTGTCAGCTTCATAAGCGCCGCAATATCGTTGGCCGCTTCGCCGACGAGGAGCAGGCCGGCTGGGATCGCCGCCTGGCTAATGCCTACGACCTTCGCAGTTATCGTGAAGCAAAGGCAGCCCTGCTGCGCATTCACGACGAGCTGGGTCGCGTCAATCCGAGCGCGGCCCGCAGCCTGGAGGAAGGGTTGGAAGAAACGCTGACCCTTCACCGCTTGAAGGTGCCGGTGGAACTCTGGAAGACGCTACGCAGTACCAATGTCATCGAGTCGGCGTTCTCGATCGTTCGCAAGGTTTGCCGCAATGTGAAGCGGTGGCGGCCGGGCAATCAAATCGAACGCTGGGTTGGTTCCGGACCCTCCGTTGCCGAGAAGCAGTTCCGTCGTATCGACGGGCATCGGGCTTTACCCGGCCTTCTGGCAGCTCTCGAGGCCGATCTCAAGCAGCCCAAAACGAACGCTCGGGTTGCCTGAAGGGTAGATAATGGTCCGGAGAGCCATCCCGAATTTCAACGGAAAAACGGACATCCTCATTTCAAACCGGTGGAGGATAAGTAGGTGTTGACGGCAATCCTCTTTTGGGATATTCTGACGGCGCCCAGGCAAACCACGGTGCGACACGCGCCTGGGCTAATCCAATGCGAAGAATTGCCAGATCCGTTCCGGCGAACGGCCGGAAGCCGCGATCAAAGCCCGCGGACCAGATCCTCGATCCGCACGTCCAGCGGGTCGGCCAGGATCTTGAGCATCTGAAGTGTGACGTTGCTCTCGCCGCGCTCGATTTCGCCCACGTGCGCGCGGTGCAGGCCGGTGCGGTCCGCGAACACGTCCTGCGACCAGCCATGCTTTTTACGCAGCGCGCGGACCTTCGCCCCGACCTTTTCCTGGATGGCTTGCACCAAAGCAGTGTGGGGCTAGTCTGCTTTTAACCATACTGGTTATAACCAGCGGAGCGACGGCGCGAATGAGCATCTGGCCGGCGAAGCAGGAGAAATCCGCATGAACGTCAAAGAGGGCATGCGCCGGCTCGGAATTCTGCTCGGGGCGTGCGGAGCGATTCTGGGCGGGTGTGTCGGCTACAGCTACGCCGACGCGCAATGGGTGATTCGAGAGCGCCATAAGACCCTTGAAACCCTGACGGCATCGCCTACAATGCAAAAGGTAGCGAAGGTAGCTAAGATCGCAGTTGCGTCAATCAACCAGCCCGGTGTTTCGCTTGAGGTTGGAAGTCGCATCAGCGCGGCCCTCGCCACCAAATTGAGTGATGACGCACTTCTCAACGCACTGAGCCAGGCTTCCTTCTTAGCGTCCCGGATTGCTGACACTCAGCTATGGGACTATACCGACCATGAGATCGCGCAATATATTGAACAGCGCTATGCCGGCAAAGGGTCGTCTGGGACGCCGGGTGATTTTCTTTCCGACCACCGCGGGCCTCGATGGGACCGACCAAATGAAGGCTGGAGGGTGTGGGACGCGCATATCGGCGCTGAGGGCGATGCCGCCGGCGACATCATCCTCCTCAAGGCGCATCCGCTCCTCGAAGGGAACCACGATCGGATTAGCAGTGTTCACCTCGATGCGTCTAGCCCCAATACTGTTCACTTAACAACATTTTCGTGATATTCCGTTCTGGGGCGAATGCCTCCAACAAGGAGGTATCCCATGCGCGTTGCCATTGTGGAGTCAACCACCCTTGCGACGGTTGGCTACGACGAAAA
>JBEKZL010000158.1:0-24719 GCA_049509915.1 Bryobacteraceae bacterium
ACGTTGCTCACATCGACGCAGGGTACTCGCCCTCACGCCTGAGTTAACGTCCTGGTCTAGCGGTTTATCGTTGGCCGGTTTTGAAGTGACCCTCTATGGCCGGTTTTGGGTGACCCCCGAGGTAAGTCTGGCCACACCAATCCCGCTTGGCCTTGACGGGAAATCTATCGAGATCCCGTCAATGGTCGTATCCAATCCGGGAATGATTCCGACCTTTACTGGCAATAGGTAGCGGCTCTGCCGGTTGCCGATAGGGTAGCTGATTCGCCCCTGGAGATCCGCGTTAGCGTAGTCCCCGACGAAAAATTGTCCTAGCCACCTCATGAACTGCTCAGCGTAGGGTTCCCTTTCTTTGTCGTCAAGGGGAGCAGACCCACTGCAGTAGGAAACCCAAAGGTCTAGGTCTTTCTTCTCGGATTCATTCCACCCGAAATGGACGTGATAGTCGGCTGTTTCTGGGAATTGAGTCCGGCAGGTGGCGCCCCATCTCTGGGGAAGATCACCCATGCCCTGAGCCTGCATCCATGCAGAAAAGTCCTCAAGCTTGAACTTGTCTCTTGCCGCGCGGAAGTGAAATTCCACGGAACTGCAACCGGCCTCGGCAAATCGCCCCGTTATCTTCGTCTTCTCCGTCTCGACACTGCTCCACCTTCTCATTAGCAGCCCAAGAAAACAATCCTGCTAAGGTCATCACGGTTCTGCCACACGTGGCCCGCTTCGGGGGCTACGATTACTGCGTAGCCACTCTTCTCCCTTCATTATCGTCCTTTCCGGTTAGCCGGTTCCAGGTCAGCTGCTTGCCTACGGTCCGGCAGACAGCGACATCCAAGCCGGCCAGCCGCGGGGCACCCAAGGAACATGCACAATCTGTGGCCCGCGGGACGCTCGTCGAGCCGGTCCATTTCGACCTCAGCCCATTGCAAACAAATGCGTTAGATCAGCAATTCACTCCGCGAAGCCGCTGCCCTAACCAACATAAACGTCGATAACGGCCCGAACGGACTTCGTGAGGCGTCACGAGCCGCCGACTGGAAAGAGGCATCGAAGCCCGACCGCGGGGCGGAAGCAGGTGAAGTGGCGTGGGGGGCCCAGGTCCGCGACGCCCGAGACTTTCCCTCAGCTCTCCCACACCCGCTTCGGCACGCCCTGGTCGCGGTCTTTCACGCGGTCATACAAGTAGAAGGTGGAAACCGTGCCTAGCGCTTCGTTGTAGTAGGTCTGCTGCCCCAGCGCCTCGTGCAGGTCTTCCTCAAAGGCATGAAGAGCTTGGAGCTCCGCTGCCGTGGCCGGTTTCTGCTGGCCGGAAGGCGTGCGGAAGAACTTCTGGTAGCCGCCATCCACCAGCGCGCCGATCTCCGGCCCCATCTCGATTCCCGCCCGCAACGCCGCATGCGCCAATCCGGACTCGTCCCGGAGATCGACCGCGCAGCCATCGCGGGAGACGCGGGTGACCGCACCCTCGGTGGCTGCTACCGAGAACCCGGCCTGGCGCAATTGCTCCAGCCGCTCGGAAAAAGTCGGAACTTTGGGCGTCTCTCGGCGAAAGAACATCCCTTTATTATACCGGTGCTGTAGTTGATTCAGCGGCTCGGGGTCTTAGATATGTGAATCGAACACTACCGGTCCTTTTTTTCTTTGCGCCAGCCGTTTTTTCCCAATCCCGGGTCGAGATGGGAGTGAGAATCGACGCGCCGCTGGTGGGGCCGACGACTACCGTCTCCTACCCTGGGCTTTCCGGGTATTACCAGAGCGCGTCTTACCACCCCGCCATGGGGCTTTCGGCTTCAATTCCCATTGCGCGGCGGCTGCGGCTTCGCTTCGACCCGGTCTATCAACGCGTCGGGATCAGCGCCTCGATCTACGGATTTGAATATCAATACGGAGTGAATAGCCCGCTTGTCGAGGTGGTAGGCAAAACGTCGAGCACGGCAAACCGCTGGCAATTTTCTGCCCTGGTTGAGGCGGAAGCGTTTCGGCATTTCCGGTTCGGTATAGGACCCGCGATGTCGGAGCTTACGGGCACCGAAGGCATGGGCAAGATTATAAATCCGTTCTCCGGGACTTCTGCTATCTACGTGGACAACTCCTACTTTTCCGTCCCCCTCCAGGCGATCGCGGGAGCAGCCGCCGCGCTGGAATTCCCGTTTCGGTTTGGACACGTGACGCTCGCTCCCGAGCTGCGATACAAGCGCTGGTTCGATAAACACTACGGCAGCAATTCGACGATGGACGAGTTTACCGGCGGAGTGGCAATCCGGTTCTCGCGCTAACGACCGCACGGCGTTGGCCAGTGTGGCCAAACTGACCGGCTACTCAAACTTCGCTTTGATTTCGGCGTAGGCCCAATCGAGCCAGGGGAGCAGGGCTTCGATGTCGGTGGTCTCGACCGTGGCGCCGCCCCAGATTCTCAGGCCGGCGGGGGCGTCGCGGTAGGCGCCGACATCGTAGGCTGCGCCTTCTTTATCGAGCAGCGAGACGATGGCTTTGGCGCTCTTCGCCTGATCGTCGGCGGAGAGCGCGAGATAGGCGGGATCGACGATCTTCAGACAGATCGAGGTGCTCGACCGAATGGCTTTGTCCTCGGCCAGAAACGCGGCCCAGGAAGAACCCGCGACCCAATCCTCGATCGCCTTCAGGTTGGCTTCGGACCGCGCCAGGAGAGCCGGCAATCCGCCGATCGATTCGGCCCACTTCAAGCCGTCGAGGGCGTCTTCGACGCACAGCATGGAGGGAGTGTTGATGGTATCGCCCTCGAAAATTCCGGCGATCGGTTTGCCGCCCTTGCTCAGTTGGAAGATTTTGGGCAGCGGGCGATCGGGCGTGTATTCTTCCAACCGCTTGACCGCGTGCGGGCCGAGGGCAATCATGCCGTGCGCCGCCTCGCCGCCGAGCACCTTCTGCCAGCTCCAGGTGACCACGTCCAGCTTATGCCAAGGCACGCCCATGGCATAGACCGCGGAAGTGGCATCGCAAATCGACAAGGCTTCGCGACCGGCCGCGATCCAATCCCCATCGGGCACCTTCACGCCCGAAGTGGTTCCGTTCCAGGGGAAGACTACGTCGCGCGTCCAGTCGGCCTGGCTCAGGTCCGGCAGTTTGCCATAGCCGGCCTGAAAGAGACGCAGGTCTTTCAGCTTGAGCTGATGCTTGCAATCGGCCGCCCAACCGGTGCCGAAACTCTCCCACGAAAATACGTCGACGCCGCGCGGGCCAATCAGCGACCATAGCGCCATTTCGACCGCGCCGGTATCGGAAGCCGGCACAATCCCGAGTAAGTAACCTTCCGGCATGCCCAGCAGCTTCTTACTCCGCTCGATCACTTCCGCCAGCTTGTTCTTGCCGATCTTAGCGCGGTGCGACCGCCCGACCGCGGCATCCTTCAGAGCGTCCAGAGACCAGCCGGGCCGTTTGGCGCACGGTCCGGAAGAAAAGCAGGGATTAGTAGGAGTTAGAGAGGGCTTCATATACTTACTTGGCTACCTATTCAAATTCCACCGCGCGGGCGAATCGTACCGCCGGATTGTCGCGCAGTTGCGCCAGCACGGACTCGGGCACCAGGCCGTCGGTCGAAACCAGTGCCACGGCATCGAGCGGACGGCCGGGAGCGGTGGGCGCGTCGCGGCGGCCAAGGGAGAAATTGGCGATATTGATCTGGTTCTTGCCCAACACCGTGCCGACATGCCCGATGACGCCGGGCACGTCGTGGTTCTTCATAAAGATCAGGAAGCCGGAAAGCGCCGCTTCGCAGTAGATTCCTTCCACCTGGAGGAGGCGCGGCTTTTCGAGCACCACGGCGCCCTCCACCGAGGTTGTGCCGGAGTCGGTGATCAGGTCGAGACGGATGGTGTCGATGTGGCCGGTACGGTGCTGGCGGCTCTCCTGCACGTTCCAGCCGCGCTCTTCGGCGATCGGCATGGCGTTTACCAGGTTGGCGCGCTTCGACGTTGACCTGGCCAGCACGCCGGCCAATCCGGCATTGCGCAGCAGGTTGGTGTTGCCGTCGCCGATGCGGCCGAAGTAAGTCAGGCGCACGGTGCGCGGGTTGCCAGTGGCGATGTAGGCGGCGAAAATGCCGAGCCGCTCGGCCAGAGTGATGTAAGGGCTGAGGGCGCGATACTGCTCGGGAGAGAGCGCCGGCATATTGACCGCGTTAATCGCCACGCCGGTGGAAAGATACTCCACCACCTGTTCGGCGATACGCACACCGACGATTTCCTGCGCCTCTTCGGTGGATCCGCCAATGTGCGGTGTGGCCAGCACGGCTTCGGAGGCGAAGGGCGGATACTCGGCTTTCACCGGCTCGGTGGCGAACACGTCCAGCGCGGCGCCCGCCACTTTGCCGGAAGCGACGGCTTCGGCCAGGGCGGCCTCATCCACCAGCTCGCCACGCGCGCAGTTGACGATTCGCACTCCAGGCTTCATGCGTGCGAACGCTTCGCGCGAGAGCATGCCGGTGGTTTCCTCGGTGGCGGCGACGTGGAGGCTAATGTAATCGCTGGCTTCATAGAGCGCGGCCAGGTCGACCAGTTCCACCCCCAGATCGTCGGCGATCTTCGAGGTGACATACGGGTCGTGCGCCACCACCCGCATCTCAAACGCGCGGGCCCTCTTCACCACTTCGCGGCCGATACTGCCGAGCCCCACCACGCCGAGCGTCTTGCCACGCAGTTCGTTGCCCATGAACCGTTTCTTTTCCCATTTGCCGGCGCGGGTGGAGGCGTTGGCCTGCGGAATATGGCGGGCCATGGCCAGCATCAGCGCGAGGGTATGCTCGGCCACCGATATGGCGTTGCCGCCGGGGGTATTCATGACCAGCACGCCGGCGGCAGTGGCGGCGTCCAGATCGACGTTGTCGACGCCCACGCCGGCACGGCCGATCACCCGCAGTTTGGGCGCCTTTTCGAGCACGGCGGCATTCACCTGGACGGCGCTGCGCACCACCAGTGCTTCGGCCTGCGCCAAGTGCGGCGCGTATTCCTTGGGATTCGAAACGACAACGTTCCAGCCCGCCTGGGCGCGAAACAACTCCACGGCGGCGGGGGCGATAGGCTCGGCAATCAGTATGTTCATGTTAGGAATGGGCAACGGCAGAGGTCGGCTTCGCGGCCAGGCGGCATGGCCGCTCGCGCGTGGAAGCTCGGGAACGCGTCGGGCCTGCGGCCGATAGACGATCCTCTTCGATGTGCATAGAAACGGCCCGTTAATCAGATTAACAGACTCCATGCCCCCGGATCCGACCCCATGCCGGCAACGGAGGCATACGCCCCAATTGCAGGCTTACCCTGGCCTCTACCAGTACTCGCCGCCGCTGAACAGGGGAGCTACCGGGTTGACGAGGTTGGCCGGCGGGGCCACCTTACTAAGTCCCCGAGTCGCCCATTGGGCGCGCCAGTCGAGGCTGAAGGCCTGCGTCCAGGTTGCCGGCAGCGCATTGGCGTCGACGTGCAGATGCTGCTCCCCCTTTAATTTCAGGTTGCCGCCTTCCACGCCGACGTTGAACATGAGGTAGCGATCGACGTGTTCGTTTGGCGAC
This sequence comes from Bryobacteraceae bacterium, assembly GCA_049509915.1. Taxonomy (GTDB): domain Bacteria; phylum Acidobacteriota; class Terriglobia; order Bryobacterales; family Bryobacteraceae; genus JBEKYD01. Next base: position 5,534 of record JBEKZL010000158.1, read on the forward strand.
AAGGGCAGCGAGATATTGGGAATGTCGTGCACTTCGATGGCGAGAATGCCGCCGTTCTTTTTGAGGAAGCTCCGGACGGCGTTGGCCTTTTCGTCGCCGGTCGTTTTGTTGAGCCCCAACTTGGCGACCGGGACGGGTGAGCCGGACTTGTCGAGAAGCCGGCTGCTCCCCTTGAAACCACCCACCACGGTCGGCGGCGGCAAGCCAGCCGCGCTGTTGTAAGCTTCGATGTAGCGCCTCGACCAGACCAGATAAGTGTTGCTCTGGGGCTTGACTGCGTAGTAGTTCACCTCGACTTCATACCATTGGTTGGTGTTGTGCTCCAGCTTAATGATCCTCTCGTGCCAATCCAGGCGCGGCGTCTCAACCCAGGTGTCGAATGTCGATGGCTTGTAGACCAGCCGATAGTCGGCGTAGAAATTATGGCCAAATTGGTGCCCGGTGTTCAGCGCGCTGAACCGCCCCGATAGTCTTTCCAGCGTCCACGTTCCCATGTCTCAATACTCCTCTCCAGTGTTTTCAAATTTCCCAAAGGGCCGAAGACCGTCAGAGCCGAAGATCAACCCGTCGCAATCACGCGGCGGGCGTATTGCTTGATGTCACCGGCATATTCCATGCCCTTGTTATAGTCCGCTTCAGTTCGCGGGAGATAGTCGGGCAGCGGCCCGACGGTGTACTCCACTTCGAAATGGAAACTCTTCTTGTTGTGCGGGGTCCAATTGATTTTCTTGAAACTGAAGACCCAATCGTTGCCGACCTTGCGAACCTGCTTTTCGAGCTCGAACTGCCCGTTGTCCATATCCACCCAGGTCGTGCCGTTGTCCACGGAATATTGATATTTTTGCTGTGCCTGCAGCAGGCCCGCCTGCCTGGGATAGGCGCAGATGAGAGAGGGCAGTTTGGTGCTGTGATCGTCGATGCCCGAGGTTTGTCCCGTGGCCCCCATATCCCCCGGCGCGTAAAACTCGCGGTCCGGGTCCTGGATGACGTTGAAGGGAGGCGCCTGCGTGTCGGTTAGGAATTTGACGTACTCGCGCGTGCGGACCTGGCCCAGCGAGGTCACCGAGCCGTCGCTGCTCGCCCACGTCAGCGTGTGCCTGTGAATGAACGAGCTAGGGCCGGGACTTCCGGCGGTGCGCTCGTCCAAAGGGACGATCTTCGATTCGCCGCTCGTCTTATAACCCTTATAGTTTCCCCGCATGACCCGGAACGCATCGAACTTCATGACCGCGTTGATGGGAATTGCGCCGACTCGGGCCTGAAGCTGCAAATGCAGGTACGCCAAGGAACGGCTGTACCGGGTCTTCTTGGCGTGGGGCAAGAATGCGATGATGCGTTCGATTCTGGCCTTGCCTTGCGCCGTCGCCCAGGTACTGGTCTTGAGTTCCTTGATCAATGGATCGAGGCTGCTCGTGACAGCCCAGTTCTTGAAAGCCGGGTTGTCGATCTGCACCGTCGCTAGAAACGTGTTGAGGTTGAACACAGTATTCTCCGGATTTGAGGATGTGCGTAAAAATGGAGAACGCCGGACGATACTTTGCTCAAGGCTGGATTTGGCCGGCGCGGCCTCTACATTCAGTCAAACGGCACCCTCATTCTGCTCTGAGTTTCTTGGATCCATGCTCCATCCCGCGGAGCCTCGAGCCGGTCACGGCAGGAAGGCCAATTGATTTGCAGCAGCCCCCAGATCCGTGCGAGCGCTGTTGGGCGCGTACGGCTCTACTTTAAGCCGGGAATTCCTCTCGGCTCCCAGATAGGGCCTAGCTTATCACAGGCCCCGAAGGTCTGGCCCTGTGGAGCGCAATTTTTTTGGAAGAGCGTTCTAGTTAGCTTGGTACTCAGTCTTTGCTATTGCGAAATTTAACGGCTTGGGCGCTCGCTAGATTCGTTTTGCGTCGGCGCGCTTGCGGCCTGACCCGTTCAGGAACGGGTGATGCTGCGCAAGTGGTCCACGCTCGACAGGTTGGCGAGTACCTGGTAATCCTGAATCGGCCGGGAAGCCGAGGGCGGCACGTACAGGCTGAACCCAGCGTGGATCCGGTGGGCATACCCGCCCATGTCTTCCAGGGCAAATCGGAAGGTGTCCGGGGGCAGAATCGGGTGAGGAGAGCAGTAGATGGCTACCACCTCGTGCCGCGGCGGATAATACTGGCGCAGGTGAGAAATCAATCGGGAGAACCGCTCCGGCCGCGACACCGCCATGCTGTGCAGGCAGGTTTCGAGCGGGCCGATCTGCCAGATCAAGGCGGGCACCTCGGGATCGAGGGGCCGGCGCCGCATCAACAGGTCGGTGGCCTCGTACATTTGCAGCCCGTGGACCACCGGGTCGAGCCGCAAGTCGGCCAGAATCGCGTCGAAAGCGGAGATGCCTGGCAGTACCGTGACCTGCAGATTCAGCGCGTCCGCCAGTTCAAGAATCAGGAACGGCGGATGCGCCGCGACCAAGGGGTGGCCGTGAATGGCGAACGTAACCGGCGGATGATCGAGAGCCGCGTCGACAACACCGGCGGCCATGTGCTCGTAGGCGTTCACCCGCGGTCTCTGGTTGGAATAACTCTGCTCGTACAGCGAGGTGACGCGCGGACAGAGCGATTCCAGGAAAGACCTCGTACCTACGCCGGTGTCGAGATAGAGAACCTCGCGCGAGGAGCGGATGACCAACTCCACTTCGCGAGTCACCTGAGTGACGGTCTGAAGACCGAGCCCGGCGACCCAGATGTCGGTCACCGCTTCACTCCCCCGCCGAGGGCGTGCAGCAGGTCGATCAGCTTGCCGTATCTGTCGCCACTGGGGGCGCTACGCACAGCCGTCACGGCCGCCCGCACCGATTCGGAGGCCAGGTCGCTTCCAAAGGGCGGCCCGTCAGGTCTTCCGGCAGCCTCCGGCCAGGGTGGGGCGGTGACGTTCGAGGATTGCCGAAAGGAGGCACTAAGGTTCACTTGCGGGCCGCCGGCGGCGTCTTCGGTCTGAACGGCGCAAACGGAAATCACGGCGCACAACGGCGCCAGCGGCTGGCCGGGCAGTGCGGCGCCCTCGGGCGGCGGCAGGCTCGCCGGATCGGCGCCCTGGGGTAGCGGATTCACCCACGCCGCGTAAGCAATGGCGTGGAGGCGGCCGTTTTCGTATTGCGCGCACGGAACCAGCGTCAGCGCCAGCGAAATATCGGGCAGCGTGCGCGCCCGGATAACGGCGTGAGGCTGCGGCGCGGCGGTGGACGCTTGCGTCTCGACGGGGGAGTCCCGGTCGCGAGCCAGAGCCGCTCCCAATAAGGGAAGCAACCGATGGTCGGGCCGCCGCAGGAGATCCTTCTCCTCCTCGGTAAGGTCAAAGCCTTGGAACGCTTGCTCCGGAGATTCTACCAGCCGCCGGCGCAGTTCCGCATCGAACGCCGAAGCGACAAGGAACCTGTCGATACCAGGTTTCGATCCGGCAGGCTCGGGCTCGCTCACCGTGCACCTCCGGCGTGAAGACACACGATACCTCGGTCCGATAGCAGCATGCACGCATAGTACTACCGGAGAGCCACACAATCCAAGCGCAAAGGCAACCTACGCGGCCGTGGGATTGCCGCGCCGGAGGTGTTCGAACAACGTGTGGCGATGCGTGTCTCCCAGGGCGGACGCACGAGAGAGCGCGCCACGGGGACGAATCATCAAGCCGGCGCATCCCCTTTGTGCTTCTTTTCTCTCCGCGCCCGAATCTCCGCCAGCCGCGCGGCGATGCGCTGTTCCATACCCCGGTCCGTCGGGAAATAATACTGGCGGCCCTTAAGCGATGGCGGCAGGCAATCCATATCCACCATGGCATCTTCGAACTGGTGCGCGTGTTGATAGCCCTGGCCGTAGCCCCACTCTTTCATGTGGCGGGTGGGAGCGTTGCGCAGGTTCATGGGAACGGGTTCGGCCACGGTCCGGGCCACATCTTCGGCCACGGCGTTCAGGGCGCGGTAGCTGGCGTCGGACTTGGGCGCGGCCGATAGGTAGATGGCCAATTGGGCCAGCGCCAGGTCGCCTTCGGGGGTTCCCAGAAAATGCACGGTCTGCATGGCCGCGATGGCTTGCTCCATGGCGCGCGGGTCGGCCAGGCCGATATCCTCGATGGACATCCGCACCATGCGGCGCGCGATGTACATGCGGTCTTCCCCGCCTTCCAACATTCGGCCCAGCCAGTAGAGCGCCGCATCGGGATCGCTCGACCGCACGGACTTGTGCAGCGCCGAAATCAGGTTGAAGTGTTCTTCGCCGCTCTTGTCGTACAGCAGTACCTTGCGGGCGATGGCGTCCTCCACGGCCTGCGCGGCGATTTCACTTCCTTCCGATGCCGCCGCCGCGGCTTCCAGCGTGTTGTAGGCCTGGCGCGCGTCGCCGTTCGAGTAGATGGCGATCTGCTGCAGCAAGTCGTCCGCCGCGGTCAGCTTCAGCACCGGCAGCGCCCGTTTCAACAAGTTCACCAGTTCGGGTACAGTCAGGCTGCGCAACAGATAGACCCGGGAACGCGAGAGCAGCGCCGAATTCACCTCGAATGACGGATTTTCGGTGGTGGCACCGATCAAGATGATATCGCCGCGTTCGACGTAAGGCAGAAACGCGTCCTGCTGGGCTTTATTGAAGCGGTGAATCTCGTCGATGAACAGAATCGTGCGGCGTCCGGCGCGGCGCAAACGTTCCGCATCCACCATCACCGCCTTGATTTCCTTGATACCCGCCAGCACGGCGCTGAAGGGAACGAATTCACACCGCGTCAGCCGCGCGATCAGGCGCGCCAGCGACGTTTTGCCCACCCCAGGCGGTCCCCACAAAATGATGGAGCTGAGCTCGTCGCGCTCGATCTCGCGGCGTAGCGGCTTGCCCGGCCCCAAAATCTGTTCCTGGCCGACCAGGTCTTCGAGGCGCTCCGGCCGCATGCGCTCCGCCAGCGGACGCTTCACGTTTCCAGCTTCGAGCGGCGCCATGTCGAACAGGCTCATACTCGCAATGCCCGCTGCCGCCGCGCTTCGTAGAGCAGAATGCCGGCCGCCACGGATGCGTTCAACGATTCCACCACAACCGTGGGAATGGTGATCGGAAGCGCGGCGGCCCGCAGTTCGGTGCCCACGCCGCGCGCTTCGTTGCCGATGATGAGGGCCGCGGGTCCCGACAGATCCACCTCGGCCAGCGAGCGCGCTTCCGCACCCGGCCGCGCCGGAACCGCGGCAAACGCATTCACCCCGCTCTGTTCCAACGCCGCGCGCGCCAGGGCCGCGTCCATGCCGTGCAGAAAGGGCACCCGGAACAGCGAGCCGGCCGAAGCCCGGACGATCTTGGGGTTGAAGGGGCTCACCGTGCCCTTGACGAAAATCGCGCCCGTGGCTCCGAACGCTTCGGCCGCGCGCAGGATGGCGCCGGCGTTGCCGGGGTCTTGCAAGCCGTCCAGCACGACCACCAGCGGCGAGCCCCGAAACAGATCCGGCAAGCTCCACTCCGGCGGTTTCACCAGCGCCATCACGCCCTGCGCCGCCTCCGTACCGCTCACGTTGGCGAACAATTCGTCCGGCAGGACCGCGATTTTGATCCCGTTTCGGCCGCGCACGCCCGCTTCGGCCGCGGCCTCCACCGAAGCCGCCACCAGCACCGCCTTCACTTCACAATCGCTGCGCAACGCCTCTTCCAGCAGGTGGAAGGTCTCCGCCACGCACCAGCCGTCGCTGGTGAGGCCGCCTCGCCCGATGGCCCGCCGCACGTCTTTGATCAGGGGGTTGGCCGCGCTGGTTATCGTCTCCGCTCGGGGCATCTTACAATAGGAGTTCGCACGATCAGCATAGCGCAGATGAAACGAGCGGTTTGGATGGGTGCGGTGGCGGGGTTGGCCGCCTTGGGTGCGTACGTCGCGCTCACCGCCGTAAGAGTCGACCGCCAGGCGGCGATCGATGAAGCGCAGCCTTCCGACGTCATCATGGTTCTGGGCGCCGCCGAATACAACGGCCGGCCCTCGCCGGTGCTGCGCGCCCGCCTGGACCATGCCCTGGCGCTTTACCGTGGGAAACTGGCTCCCCGCATCCTCACCACCGGCGGCGCCGGCGGCGACCGCCTGTTCACAGAAGGCGGCGTCGGCCGCTCCTACCTGATCGGGCACGGCGTGCCGGCCGAATCCATCATCGTCGAAAACGAAGGCGATTCCACCATGACTTCCGTCGCCCGGTCGGGCGAAATCCTCGACCGCATGGGCCTGCACTCGGTAGTGGTGGTGAGCGACGGCTATCACATCTACCGCGTCAAGAAGATTCTGCAATCGCGCGGTTTTGCGGTCTACGGATCCCCGCGCAAGGAAACCGGCCGCGCCGCATTCCGCGACCCCTGGAACTGTTTCAAACAAGCCATCGGGTATGTGCTTTGGCGAGCGGGGGTAGCGGTGTAGGTGGGAGCGGTCGGATTCCGGGGCAACCGTGCTGATTGACCGCCGGCCGCGCGCCCATCACTGCCCCAGCGCTTCCCTGATCCGCTCGGTCAACGTGTCCACGAACGTCTCTACCACGTAGCCTGTCAACCGGCTGAACACCTTGCCGTCCTTGCCGACGATCAGAGTGGTCGGCAGCGACATCACCGCCAGGGCGTGCGCCAGGCCGTCTTCGAAGTACACGGGGCCGGTCCATTTTTCCCGCGACAGAAACGGCTTCACCAGGGTGCGATCCTCGTCGGCATTCACCGAGAGAAACGCTACGTTGGCGTTGGCGGCGAAGCGCTTTTCCACCTCGGCATAGAGCGGATGCTGCTCGCGGCAAGGCCCGCACCAGGTGGCCCAGAAGTCGAGCACCAGCACCTTCCCCTTCAGCGTATCGAGGCGCAGAGTGGGTCCGTCGAGGCGGCTGAGGGTGAATTCCATCGCATTCTTCAATTGCGCGTTGGGATCTTCGGCGCGCAGCCGCAACTGGCGCGCGCGCAGGCCGGCCTGGTTGCGGTCGTAGGCTGCGAGCACCAGGTCGCCCAAGCCAGCTTCCGAGCCCGTCGCGTGGCGATACAGTTCACCCATACGCTGACGGTCACGCGCCTTATCCTCATCGGTATTCCTGGGGTCGGTCACCGTGAACGCGTCCGCCAGCGCGCGGGCGGCGTCGGCGAATTTCCCCATGCGTTCGTAGCTGCGCGCCAGCTCGCGCGCCGATTCTGCGTTGGCGTACGTTTCGACGGATCGCCGCGCCAGTGCCAAGGCGTCATCGGCGCGGCCCAGGGTGCCGGCGGCGCGCGCTTCGTAGCAAAGCGCCCGAGCCAGGGCGCGGTCGGTGCGGTCGCGCCACTCGGCCACGGTAACGCCGCCATGCGCTGGATCGGCCTGCATCTGGCGCAGCAATTCCTCGAAATGCCGTGCGTACTTCAATGCCCGGCCAGCAGTGTCCTTCTCTTCGGAGAGCGAAAGCGCGCGCGCCACGCGGTCCAGCGTCTCCACGTCGTCGGGCAGGCGGGCCAGCACGCGCTCGCCATAGAGAATGATGGCGGGGTCGTCGCCGGCTTCGATCGCCGCGCGCGCCGCCGCCCGCTCCAGTTCGGCGCGCCGCGGCGTATCGGGATACTTGGCGAGGTGCCTTTCGAGCGCGCGCAGGTACTCGAGCGGGTTGGCGCCGGCCTCGGAAAGCGCGCTGGCCAGGTCCTGCTGCTCGGCCGCGGCTTGCGCTCCGGGCTGCTGCGCGCCGCCGCCCGGCACGGTTCCAAGCAGTGCCACGGCGCCAAGAAGAAGCAGGCCCTTCATTTATTGCCGGCGCGAATCGCGTCGGCCAGTTCAGCCGCGCGCACGCGCGCCGTGTGCATATAGCTCTCGTTCTTAGCCAGGCGATCGAGCATGGGCAGGAATTGTTCGGGCGCCACCAGGCGGTTCCCTTCCATGGCGGCTTCAAGTGCCGTGACGGATTGGAACACTCCCAGGTGGTCGTACTTGGCGGTTCGCTCCAGGTCGATGCGGGCGCGCGCGGTCTCCCCCACGCGTTCGAACCAGTCCTGAAGGGCCAGCGCGTTGGGGTCTTGCGAGTAATTGAATTTCACTTCGGCCTTTTGCGCGCCGTTCTCGTAACGAAACGTCTTGGTGCCCATGAAGGCCACCTTGACGGGCGCTTCCAGCGAGTGATCGAAAAAGCCGAGTTTCTCCGCCAGACCGAAAACCGCGCCCAGCGCGTTTTCGGCCAACTTGAACTTGACCGGCAGATCGTCGTCCACCGCCTCGCGGTACTCGACGTTGCCATCTTTACTTACCGCAACCTCGAAATAGGGCGGCGCACTGCCCTTGAAATCGCGCGAATAGAACAAGCGGGCCGGCGCGCTTTGCTGCGCGGGCATCGGGACGGTGGCCAGGAGCGCCGCGGTGGCGACTAGCGGCACCCAGGGGTGCATCCTGGAACGGTTCGGTTTCATTTCAGCGCCCCCGCCAGCCGCCGGCTGGTGAACGCGCGGGTAGCATGGCAAATGGCTACCGCCAGGGCGTCGGAGGCATCCTCGGACTTGATCGGCTCGTCAAGCTGAAGCAGCTCGCACACCATCATTTGCACCTGCGATTTTTCCGCCCTGCCATAGCCCACCACGCTGGTTTTGATAGTGAGTGGAGAATATTCGGCGAACTCCACCGCGCTCTCCGCCACCGCCGCCAGCGCCACCCCGCGCACGTGTGCCAGCTTCAAAGCGGTCTTCACGTTGGCCGCGTAGAAGACTTCCTCCACCGCGGCCGCCTCGGGCGCATAGCGAACCAGAAGCTCGCGCAACGCTCTGGAAATGTCCGCCAGGCGCGTTTCGAACGGCTGCTTCGGGCTGGTGCGGATTACCCCGGCGGCCACCAGCCGGTGGGCGTTGCCATCGCTGTCGATAACGCCGTAACCGGTTCGTTCCGATCCGCAATCGATCCCCAGCACGCGCACGGCGTTACGCCAGAGCCTCCAGCTCCTTCTCGTCGATATCGAAGTTGGAATAGACGTTCTGCACGTCGTCGTGCTCTTCCAGCGCTTCGTTGAGCCGCAGCATGGCGGCGGCGTTCTTGCCCTCCAGTTTGACCAGGTTCTTGGGCACGAAGGCGATACTCGCCTCCGGAGTGGGAATGTGGCTTGCCTCCAGCGCTTTCAGCACGGCTTCGTGAGCTTCCGGAGGCGACAGCACTTCCCACTGGTCGCCCAGGTTGCGCAGATCGTCGCCGCCGGCTTCAAGCACCACATCCATGAGCTGGTCCTCGGTGGCCTTCTCGCCGGGCACGAAAATCTGGCTCTTGCGTTCGAACATCCAGGCGACGCTACCCTGCTCGCCCATGTTGCCGCCGTTCTTCGAAAAGACATGGCGGATTTCACTTACGGTGCGATTGCGGTTATCGGTGGCAACGTTGACCAGCACCGCCGCGCCCCCCGGCCCGTAGCCTTCGAACATGACTTCGTCGATCTGCCCGCCCTCCAGTTCGCCGGTGCCGCGCATGATCGCCTTCTTGATGTTATCCGAGGGCATGCTGGCGGCCTTGGCGGCCAGAACTGCGGTACGTAGCCGTGGGTTCCCATCCGGATCGCCGCCACTGCGCGCGGCGATCGTGATTTCCTTGATGATGCGCGTGAAGCTCTTCCCGCGCTTGGCGTCCAATGCCGCCTTCTTGTGCTTAATGGTGGCCCATTTGGAATGGCCTGACATGTTACCTCTCGAGGGTAGGCCCAGCCAACATGGCCGGGATTCTTCAACTTAATGATTGCAACTACTAGAGAATAACAGAACCCTCGACAGCGCTCAACGGGCAGGCTGCCGTGCCGCCCAATTAGCTCGTCCTTGCTAAGAGAAGCCGGGATGCCTCCCGGCCCTGGCCGGACAGCCCACGCCCACCGCGTAAAGCGGACAGAGTTGGGGTTAGAATGATGCTGCGATGGTTTCCACCAAGCGTGGCGATACGAAAGAGGCTGGCGACGCGCGGGTGCACAGCAGGCTGGCGGAAGCGCGGCAATCGCGGAGGGTAGCGGCGGTTGCACTGGCGCGAGCGGCAGGGGTGACGCGCCAGACGATTTACGCCATTGAAGCCGGCACGTACGTGCCCAATACGGCGATTGCGCTGAAGCTGGCGCGCGCGCTCGAAATGGCAGTGGAAGACCTGTTCCAGCTCGACGCGGAAGCGCCCGCGCCGCGGCTGGTGGGGGCCCGCTTGATCGGAGGTGAAGGGTGCCGCCAGGGCGCCCCGGTGCAGCTTTGTAAAGTTGGTCAAAAGTGGGTGGGGGTGCCGGCGGTGGCCGCGCCCTGGCAACTGCCCCCGGCCGATGCGGTGGTGGCCGACCCAGCGCGCGGGCTGGTGCAGCGGCTGGGCGAAGACGACCGCGAGGCGCGGCTGCTGGTGGCCGGGTGCGATCCGGCGGTGTCGGTTGTCGCCCGCCATTTGCAGCGCGCTTCCGTGCAACTGGTGGCCGCGGCGGTGAACAGCTCGGTGGCGCTCGACCTGCTGCGCGAGCGGTTGGTACACGTGGCTGGCACGCACCTTCGCGCCGGCCCGTCGCCGGCCCCGGCGCGGTTTCGGGGCGCCGCGGTTTTCGTGTTTGCCGTTTGGGAAGAAGGCATCGTGACGGCGCGGGGCAATCCCATGGAGTTGCGGGATGCGGCCGGCCTGGCGCGGCGCGGGGTGCGACTGGCCAATCGCGAACCGGGGTCCGGGGCTCGCCAGTTGCTGGACCGTGCCCTGGACGCGGCCGGGATCGATTCGGGACAGATTGCCGGCTATGGGGAACCGCCGGCCGGGGGCCATCTGCCCGCCGCCTGGCGCGTGTATTCCGGGTTGGCCGACTGCTGCATCGCCACGCGCTCGGCGGCACGCGCCTTCGGGCTCGATTTTGTGCCGCTTGAAAGCAATCGCTACGACCTGGTTCTGCGCACCGAATCCCTCCAGATCGCCGCTGTCGAGCGGCTGTTCGAGACGCTGGCCGAAAGCGCCGTGCGCCACGAACTGGAGATACTGTGCGGCTACGATACGGGGGAAACCGGGCGGCGGCTGCTGTGAGACAAAGAGGAGAATAGGCTGACCGATTTTGGCGAAGGCGGCGCGTTCGGTTGTGTGGGGCGGGCCCCTGGCCGGCGGCCGCCTCCCAGGCCGCCTGGCTTCGGCGATGCGGAACTGGCGGGTGGAAGGCGAGGAAAACCCCGCTCGACATCGCGGGTGCGAATGCTTGCGCCGCGGCGAGCTGCCACTGTTGGGCTCGCCGCATTACTGGCGCTGGTGGGCTGTGGCCATCGCGCGGATCTGGATTCGGAATTGGAGAGGGCCATTCCGGGCGACGCGGAGATCGTGGCGGGAGCGAATCTGGACCAGTTGCGTGACACTCCGCTGTGGCGGGCGGCTCCGCCCGGGCTGGTGGAACCGTTCCGCGAGGGGTCGAGGGTGGTGGTGGCTTGGGCGCGGAACCAATGGCTGGTGCTGGGGCGCGGGAGCTTTTCGCAACCGCCGGAAGGCGGGCGATGGCTGGCGCCGGGCGTGGTAGCGGCCGGGTCCGGCCAACTGATGGCGGAGGCGGGAGGGCGCTGGCGGGCGGCGCACGCGGCCGGGCCGCTGGTCGAATTTGCGCTTACCCACGCGGCCGGGAGCGCGCTGTGGATCGCCGCGAGCGCGGGCGCGGAGCTTCCGCTCTCCGGCAACTATGCCAATCTCAATCGGCTGCTGGCTGACGTGACGTACGTTTCGCTTTCGGCCCGTCTGGCCGGGGATTGCCGCCTGCGGCTTTCGGCGGAGTCGCGCGGTGAGGCGGCGGGGCGGCGCTTTGAACAAACCCTGCGGGCCATGCTTTCGCTGGCCGCTATGGCGGAGGCGCGGCACGCCGAACTGGCCGGCGCGTTGAACCAAGCCGTGGTGCGACGCGACGGACGCCGAATCGAGGCCGAGCTGAGCGGCTCGATGCAGACGGTCGCTAGACTGCTGGGCGAGGCGCCGAGATGAAGAGACCGGCGATCATCTGGGGACTGTCGGGAATAACCGCTCCCTTGATTGCGGTCGCGGGCCGGTAAGCGACTGCGCGGCAGCACCCGTAACGGAGCCCTTTGTGGCAGAATGGTCGGCTGTGGGGAGGCATACAAATTGAAACGGATTCCGGCGGTGCTGGCAGTGGCGCTCCTCCCTTGGTTTCGCGCTCCCGCGCAGTCCGCCGATGCAGCGCCCGCCTTTGAGCTGGCCAGCGTACGGCCTGCGCATCCCGGCCACGGCGGCGTGCCGCGGTTCGCCGTGACGCCGGGCAGGTTGACCGTCCAGAATACAAGTCTTCGCCACATCATACTGGAGGCGTACGGGGTGGAGGACTATCGGCTACAGGCCCCGGACTGGATCGGCTCCCAGCGGTACGATATCGTTGCCAAATCGCCGGCATCGGTGCGGCGCCGCGCCGAAATGATGCCGATGCTGAAGACTTTGCTGGCGGACCGGTTCCATCTCGAAGTGCATCGGGAATCGAAAGCGCTGGAGGTGTACGCCCTGATCGTGAAAGCTTGACCTTGGGGCAGCTTGCGGGCATTCTTTCCGAAGTGCTGCGACAGCCGGTGGTGGACCAGACTGGCGTGGAGGGCACCTTCGCGGTCTGGCTCGACTGGTCCCCTGGGCATGCCGAGGTTGCGGCCGGCGCGGCGCCGCCCAACGCGTCGCTATTCGTCGCTCTGAACGAACAGCTCGGGCTTGGCCTGCAGGTGCGCAAGGCTGCTCAGGATATGCTGATCGTCGACCACATAGAGAAGCTGCCTGGGGAAAACTAATTCTCGGCGGAGGAAGTGGAACGAGGCTGTTTCGAACTGCTGCGGCGGGGGTGGGCGACGAGCGATTCGCCCTTTCCTCCGGTGGAGGCTGGGACGCGTCTGGCACAATAGAGAATGACGCGGGATGCCCAATACGAAAATTGTCGCCACCATCGGTCCCGCCACGGACGGGCCGGGAGTGCTGGCGCAGCTTTTGTCGGCCGGGGTGGACGTGTTTCGCCTGAACGCTTCTCACGGTACGCAGGCGGAGCACGAGGCGCGCATCCTGGCGGTGCGGGCGTCGGCGCGTGAAGCCGGGTCGCGCGCGGCGATTCTGCTGGACCTGCAGGGTCCCAAAATCCGCCTGGGCCGTTTCGAAAACGGAGGTTGCACGCTGGCCGCCGGCTCCAGCTTCACGATTACCACGGAGCCGTTGGTCGGTACCACGGAGCGCGCCTCCACCGGTTACCTGAATTTCGCCCGCGACGTGCAGGCCGGAGACCGTATCCTGCTGGCGGATGGATCGATCGAATTGCGCGCGCTCGAAAGCGACGGCATCGCGGTTTCGACGGAGGTGGTGAACGGCGGCCCGATCGGCGACAACAAGGGCATCAATCTGCCGGGCGTGCAGGTGAGCATTCCCTCGCTCACCGAAAAGGATCTGTCGGATCTGCATTTCGGCCTCAACGCCGGAGTGGACCTGGTGGCGCTGTCGTTCGTGCGCACGGCCGAGGACGTGCGGCAGCTGCGCGACCGTCTGGGCGGCCGGCCGGTCGCCATCGTGGCCAAGATCGAAAAACCGCAGGCTTTTGAAAACATCGAGCCGATTCTGGACGTGAGCGACGGTGTGATGGTGGCGCGCGGCGACCTGGGTGTGGAGACGGCGCTCGAAAAGGTGCCGCGCATTCAGAAATCCATCATCCGCCGCGCCCGCCGAAAGGGGCGGTTTGTGATCACGGCCACGCAGATGCTGGAGTCGATGATCGAACACTCCACGCCCACGCGGGCGGAAGTGAGCGACGTGGCCAACGCCATTTACGACGGCACCGACGCGGTGATGTTGTCGGCTGAAACTTCGACGGGCAAGTATCCGGTGGAGGCGGTGAAGGTGATGGCGCGGATTGCGGTGGAATCGGAATCGTCGCTGCGCAACCGGGGCTACCAGGACCCGCCCCACTCCCCCGACCCCACCCACGCGGAGCTGCTGGCCGATGCCGCCTATCACGTGGCGCGGGAATCGCACGCCGCCGCCATCGTGGTGTATACCTCCACCGGATCGAGCGCGCGGCTGGTCTCGCGCTACCGGCCGCCGGTGCGCATCTTCGCCATCACTCCGCACGACACCACGGCGCGGCAACTTGCCATCAACTACGGGGTGTTTCCGGTGCTGGCGCCGGACGTTTCCTCCACCGATGAAATGCTCTCGCAGATGGATCGCGTGATGATGGAAGGCAGCCACCTGCAGCGCGGCCAGCGAGTAGTGTTTCTGGCCGGCCAGCCGGTGGGGCGCCCCGGCACTACCAACCTGATGAAGCTGCACCGGATCGGGGTGGGGTAAGACTCTTTATCCGGCGCTATCCAGACTGTCGGTAGGCGCCACGAAGAGAATGAGGAATACAGGACTACATGCCCCTCAGGCTGATGACTGTCAGCGCCAGGGTCAGTCCCACCACGATGGCCACGCTGATCCACGACACGAAGTTGTACCAGGGCGGGTTCACCCATTCGCCCATCAGGTCCTTGCGGTTGATCAGCAATACCATGAAGATCAGCACCACCGGCAGCAGCGCTCCGTTCAGCACCTGGGAAAGCAGGATCATGCGCACCAGCGGGAAATTGGGGATCAGCACCACGCCGGCCCCCACCACAATCAGAGCCGTATAGAGGAAATAGAAAATCGGCGCTTCGCGCAGCCGGAAGTTCACCCCGGCTTCGAACCCCAGACCTTCGCACACCGAATAGGCGGTGGAGAGCGGCAGAATGCTGGCGGCGAAAATCGATGCATTGAACAGGCCCGCGCTGAAGAGCAGAAAGGCGTACTGCCCGAACGGCTTCAAGCCCAGCGCGGCCTCCTTGGCGTCTTGAATATCCCTGGGCGCCACCCGGTAGATGGCGCCGGCACAGGCCACGATGATGAAGAACGCGATCACGTTGGTCATAATGCAGCCCACCACCACCTCCACCCGCGAGGCGGCGTATTCCCTGGCCGACACGCCTTTTTCCACCACCGCCGACTGCAGATAGAATTGCATCCAGGGTGCGATGGTGGTGCCAACCATGCCGATCAGCATGTAGATGTAGCCGGAATCGAGCATCATCACCGGCTTTACACTGTAGATGGCGGCTTCCTTCCAATCCGGCTTCACGAGGAACCCGGAAATGATATAGGTGACGTAGAGAATAGAGGCAAACAGGAAAATCTTCTCCACGCTCTTGTACGTTCCCTGCACCACCAGCAGCCATACCCCGACCGCCGCCAGCGGCACGGAAATGTACCGGCTGACGTGGAACAATTCGAGCGAGCTGGCCACGCCGGCGAACTCGCTCATCACGTTGGTCATGTTCACCAAGACCAGCAGCGCCATGGTCAGAAACGTGATCCGCAGGCCGAATTCCTCGCGAATCAAGTCCGACAGCCCTTTTCCCGTGACCGCGCCCATGCGCGAGCACATCTCCTGGGCGATGATCAGCAGCACGGTGATCGGCGCCAGCGTCCATAGAGGAAGGTAGCCATACTTGGCGCCGGCCGCGGAATAGGTATAAATACCGCCGGAATCGTTGTCGACCATGGCCGTGATGAAGCCCGGGCCGATAACGGCGAAGAACAGCACGATCTGGTAGCGGAACTTCCCCAGAAGGTTCGGCATCCGTCACTTCTGCCTTAGAACGGAGATGATGTCATCGGCGGTGATGACGCCGGAAAGCTTGCCGTCGTTATCCACCACGGGCAGGGCGAGCAGGTTGTACTTATCGAACAGTTCCGTCACACGCTCCTGCCGCTCGTCCACGTGCGCCTGGATCAGGTTTTCGCTGGCCAGATCCTTCAGGCGCGCACCGCTATCGGCCACGAACAGTCGCGCTAGCGGCACGGTGGCGGTGAGGCGCTCCTCGGGGTCCACCAGGAACAAAGTATTGAGCGATTCCAGCGCATCTTCCCAGGTTCGCAGGCGGGCGGCCGCGTCGGCCACCGAGGCGGTCTCCGGGAGGGCTACGAATTCGGTATTCATCATCCCACCCGCCGTGTCCTCTTCGAACTCCAGCAATTCCCGAACCTCGGTCTTCGGCTCGGTGTCCATTTCATCCAGGATTTCCTCGCTGGTTTCCGCTTCGAGTTCGGAAAGCACATCGGCAGCCAGGTCGGGCGCCATTTCTTCCACGATATCGGCCGCCTTCTCAGGCTCCAGCGATTCCAGGATGCTGACCTGCATTTTGGGGTCGACTTCGGACAGCGCATCGGCGGCCACTTCGCTGTCCAGAGTCTCGAAAATGGCTTCGCGCTCGGCGGGGCTTAGCTCCTCGACGATATCGGCAAGGTCCGCGGGGTGCAGGTTTTCAAGGCGCGCATAGGAGATATTGAGCCGCAGCCGGCGCAGCGGGTCCGGCTCAACCACGTTGCAAAATTCCCAGCGGATCGAATTGGGCGGCAGGCTCCGCTGCAAACGGCGAATCCAGCGCGGCGGCACCGCGCCCTGCAGCAGCCGGCGGAGGATGGCGCGGATGCCGATATCGACATCCATTGCCACCAGCACGTCGCGGCCTTCTTCGGGGCGGATTTCCATGGTGAGGTCGTTGACCCGCACCACCTTTCGCCCGGTGACGTCGATAATCTGCTGGTCGAGTAGGTCGCGGCCGATACGCAAAAGGATTTCGTCTTCGTGATAGGGGGTTAGCTGCTCGTCGGCCAGGGCGATCCCGCGATCAAGCGAAATTGCGCGGACCTGATCGTAACGAACGCTGAGCCAGGTTTCCCCGCCGCCGACCAGAAAACGGGCGATGCGAGAGGCGTTTTCGCGAGGTACCAGAGCGGCATCTTTGACGCGGCCGATGCGCCGGGCTTTGAGATCCAGCACTGGCATTCCCATCAACTCCGTGAAGTATAGGAAGTTATCCGCCATGGAACGTCCCCGCCGCGTCAGGAGAAAGCCCAAGCGCGCATTCGAACGCTCCATGTCGATACTGCCAATGCGCTCTACACGGCTTTACAGGTCACGCTATTTTTAATATGGCGCATCGGCCCGGAAGCCCGCAAGGAAAAAAGTCGGACCGGAAGGCGTTTTCCCTTGGGGGGACGGCGACCGCCAGGCGCCTCGATGATCCCGACATAGCGCAGGGCTCCTGCCGCAATCAACTTAGCCTGCCACTGCCGGTCGCCACGGTCGGCCAGCGAGCCCTGACTTACAGTCCGCCGGTGCCCCCGTGCGACGATTCGGCCGCGCCCCGCTATAATGCCCACGATGGCGTCAGAGCGCGGTTTCTGGGAACGGTTGGGTGAGAGGCCGTCTTTTTCCTACCTGACCATTTTCCTGCTGCAGCTAAAACTTGTGTGGGGCTTGTGGCATCTTCGTGACCTCACGGCGGGGGATACCAGCTCCTACTTCGTCGGCGCATACGAGTGGTACAAGAACCTGCACCTCAACCTGGTCTGGTCGCCAATGTACACGGCCTTCTACGGATTGTTTTTCAACTTTTCGGGGGATGCCTATGTGGTGACGGTCGCTCATCGCTTGACCATCGTTTTCGCTTTGGCGCTACTTGTGCTTGCCCTGATGCGCCAGTTGCTGCCAGCGCCAGTCGCCTGGCTGATGGCCGCCTGGTGGGTCGTATTGCCGGTCGATTTCAATGCCCTCTACGAAGTCCACATCTTCGCGGTTCTCCCCATGCTTGCCGCGCTGTTGGTCATCGCCCTCAAACCGGGTCCGTGGGGAAGAGGATGGGCAATGGCGATTCTGCTGGCTTCAGCGGTCCTGGTCCGGAATGAACAACTGTTCGCCGCCGGGGGGCTGGGCGCCCTAGCGCTTGGTTGGGAGCGGATGCGGCGGCGCAGAGGGGAGCGGGGTAGCATTGGTGTGTTGAGAGCATACGCGGCGCCTCTGCTATTGTCGTCGCTCGCGATTCTGCTGGCGTTCACGCGCTCCGGCAGCCTGCACGATATCCGGCAGGTTCTGGACGGTAAGGACCGGCTGAATATGTGCCAGGCTTACGCGGTCAGTTACCAGCAGCGGGATCCCGAATGGGTGGGTTCGCCGTGGACGGACTGCGGGCAGCTAATGACGAGCACTTTCGGAAAGCCGTGGCCGACTTTTGGCGAGGCCATGAAGGCGAACCGTTGGGCGATGCTGGAGCATTTCTCCTGGAACGTCAGGTCGGTGCCCAACTGCCTCCAGGTTCTGTTGTTTTATGCCACTCCGCCAATAATGGCTTTTTATGTCGCGCGCGTACTCGTTGTTGTCCTCAGCGCATTGGTGGGTGCGATTCTGATAGCCGGCGGGATCGTTCTCTATAGCGAGCGAGATTGGCGTCTTCTGACGGGACAAACCTGGGTGTGGATCGGGATGCTGCCGCTGGCGCTCATGGCACTCGTAGTGGCGGTGGTCGAACGGCCATGGCCGGAGTACATGTATAGCTTGGGCATTTTGATCCGAGCCGCAGTCGGGGTCTGTTTGGTCGCGGTCGCCGGCCGGTTCCAGGCTCGCGCCGCATTGCGGAAGGCTGCCGCCGCGCGGCGTGCCAAAGCGCTTGCTCACGCGCGACGCCTGGAAGCCGCCTCCAAGCGGCGTCGATCGTTGACAATCCGTGCCGAGGCGGCTCCGCCGGTCGACACCGCCGCCCGATTCGGTTTTGTGTTTCCGGCCGGCGTTGCCTTGGCCATTTTGCTGGCGCCGATGTACTACGTTCGCGTCTCCAATGGCCGGCCGGTGCTCGAAGCCTATCGGCGTCTGCAGCCCTATCAGAACCTGTTTGAAAGACCGCGCACACGTTTCGTGTCTGTGATCGCGCCCGACGACCTGTGCAACTACCTGGGGAAGTCCAGCTCCTGCCGCGTGCTGTCCTTCATCGCGCTCCGTGACCAGGTTTTGGCCGGAACCCCGTGGAATTTAGTGCTGGACCGAAACGGCGCCACGCTTTTCTTTGCAGATGAGGAGGTCATGGCAGATCGCGTGAGTCGCGACTTTGTCGACCATGCCGCGCAATGGGGCTGGAGGACAGTCGCCGCGATGCATGGGCCAACGCAAAATTGGAAGCTGCTGGCCTTCCAAGGGAAGGCCAGGACGACCCCCTCGGGTGCGAGCCGAAGACGCGGCAAACAGCGGTGGGATCGCCGGGCGTTGGCGCGGCGGGCCGTTGGTTCGACACCGGATAATGCCGGTTTCTACGCCCGGCTTCGGAGCCCCGCCGCCTGCTTATTGGAAATACCCGTTGGTGTCGATGATCACCTGCGTGGCGTTCGTCACGTACACGTTGACTGCACCACTGGTCCCGGCCGGAACGATGGCCGCGTTCGCCACTACCTG
>JBEKZL010000159.1:0-17837 GCA_049509915.1 Bryobacteraceae bacterium
GTCGTCCTCAAATTCATCGAGCTTGGAATCTAGTTCCTGTTGCTCTTCGTCTTCGTAATCGTGAAAATCCTCCATCTCATCCTCGCTTTTGGCAATCGATCGATCCGGATCAAACATTCACCGAGCCTCCAGTAATAGGTGCGCGACACAGATAGAATACCCCTTTTTGCGCATTGGGCAATAGCGAAAAAACAACAGAGCGAAATTTTCGAGCCGACTCTTGGAACAACACGGCTGGCGCGAAGAGCAAACTGCGAGCGGCGGCCGCGCAATTCGCGATGACTGATTACGCCGCGTTTCCGGGCCGCGACCGCGAGGGAGCGGTCGCAGGATGCCTGATTGCAATTACGAAACCGAGTACTTATCGCGCCGACGCGTGCGCTACGATCACCGGTTTCTTAGCGGCGGGCTTCGCTACCGTGGCCGGATGCGAGGCCGGATGAGACGTGGCGTGAGGCGCGGGCCGGACAGTGCCCCGCCGAGCCGCAACATAAGTTCGATGCGCGGCGGGTTGCGGACGCGCCGCGGCGGGGATTACCACCCAATCGCCCTCGGCGGCTTCCGCGGCTGCGAAGTGGTTGGCCGATACCAGGCCCTCCGTCGTCATGCCGAAACGCTTGCCGATGGCCGCCAGTGTTTCTCCCGTCTGCACTTTGTGCAGGCGCCACGAGATGCGATGCTCGGCCGGGACGCGCTCGATCGCAGCTGCCAGTTCCGCACCGCCTCCCTTGGGAACGTGCAGGGAGAAACCCTCCGGAGTGACGTTGTGGAGGAGGGACGGGTTAAGAGCGGCGATTTCGGCGGCGGGCGTCTCGGTGATATCGGATACCAGGTCCAGGCTGGCTGGAGCGGAGAGTTGCACCGTATCGTAGGCAAGCGTGGGATCCGGCTGCAAACTATCGAGCCCGTACTCGGCCGCGTTCTTCTCCATGATCGTCATGGCCAGAATGATGGGCACATAATTGGTCGTTTCCGCCGGCAATACGCCGCGGCTCCGCAGTTCCCAAAAGTCGGCGTAGCCGGTCCGCTCCACCGCTCGTTCCACCACATTCGGGCCGCAGTTATATGCCGCTATCGCCAGGTACCAATCGCCAAACTCGTTGTACAGATCGCGCAAGTGGTGGGCCGCGGCGCGCGTGGCCTTCTCCGGATCCATGCGTTCGTCGGTATAGGCGGTCTGCGCCAGACCGTATTCCTGGCCACGCCATTTCAGGAATTGCCACATCCCGCCCGCGGCGGCGCGGGACATGACGCGCGGCATAAAACCGGATTCGGCCTGCGCCAGGTGGATCAGCTCCCGCGGCACGCCTTCCTCGTCCAGAATCCGGTCGATCATCTCTTTGTAACGTCCCGCCCGCTCCATGCCCGCCACCAGAGTCCGCCGGCCGCGGTTAGCGAAGAAATTGATGTAACCCAGCACCGCATCGTTCACCGAGAGCGGCAATTGCGATTCGGTAGCCGTCACTTCGTCCCGCACGCGGTCCTTCAACTTCGGGTCCACCGGGAAAGTCATCTGCAGGATGTCTTCGAGTGGCGCCCTTTCGTACCGGTCGTCTTCGAGGACGGCGGACGACCCTAAACCCTCCAGGTCGTATTTGTGGATCGCGTCCACCAGAGCCTCCAGCTTCTGTTCAAAAGCTACTGCGTCGACCGAATCCAGCGTAGGGGCTTCCAGCATCAAATCGATAGCCGAATCGAACGCCTGCCGCGCGCCGGGAATGTCGTTCGCCTGGTAAGCCCGGCGGCCGGCTTCGAATTCGCGTTGGGCGCGTTCGGCGATGGCGTCCAGGGTTTTCCGCTGGGCTAGTACGGCATTGCTCAACAGGAAAACCGGTACGTCTTCGGCGGAAAAGCTGGAGGGAATTGTAGGAGGAGGATCAAGACTGGCTGAGGGCTCGGCATAGGGGACGGATGGCAGAATACCGGTATGATAACGTGCCTGCGAATAGCCGCACATCGCAGCGACGGTAAAGAACAGGGGAAACAGAAAACCCCCGAACATCAGCTTACCTGCGTTCATTAATCGCTCCAAACTTAAGTAAACACAACTACTTTTACCGTCAAAGCGAGCCCCGAACCCTCCAAGGGTACAACACCTGCCATAGCCGTTGCAACCCTTAAACTCCCGGCGCCGCCGCGCCCCAACGCTATCTTGTGGCCTGAATCTCGTTAATATCTCTACTCTTACTGGCACCAGCCGGCGTCAGTCTTCCTCCTCCTCCAGCCCTGCTCCAGCCGCTTTGGCGGCTGCAATAATCTTATCGGCCTGTAATTGCGGCACAAAGTCGTAATGGTCGAACTCCATCGTAAAAGAAGCCCGGCCCTGTGTCATGGCGGTCAGATCGTTCTGATAATTCAGCATTTCCGCCATCGGCACCTGCGCTCGCAGAAATTGGGTTGTGCCCTTGGTTTCCATGCCGGAGATGCGCCCCCGGCGGCCGTTGAGGTCGCCCATCAGATCGCCGGCATATTCCACCGGTGCCTGGATCTCGACGTTCATGATCGGTTCCAGCAAGGCCGGCCTGGCTTCCAGCATGGCTGCTTTGAAGGCCTTCCGCGCCGCCAGTTTGAAGGCCAGTTCCGAGGAATCCACGTCGTGATAGGATCCGTCGTACACGGTCACCTTGAAATCCACCATCGGATAGCCGGCCAGGAACCCCTTTTCGGCGGTTTCCACGATGCCTTTTTCCACCGCCGGAATGTAGTTCTTGGGAATCGATCCGCCGAAGATCTCGTTTTCGAAGACGAACTTGCCGCCTCGCGGCAGCGGCTCCATGCGGATCCAGCAGTCGCCGAACTGGCCGTGGCCACCGGTCTGCTTCTTGTGCCGGCCCTGCACGTCGGCCGTGCCGCGTATGGTCTCGCGATAGGGGATCTTCGGAGCCTTCAGCGTGACATCTACGCCGTAGCGCCTCTTCAGCCGGCTGACGACGATTTCGACATGTTGTTGCCCGGCGCCGGCCAGCAGGAATTCGCGCGTCTGCGGATCGCGATAGAAACGCAGCGATTGGTCTTCCTCCAGGATGCGGTGGACGGCGTTGCCCATGCGGTCTTCGTCGTTGCGCGACTTGGCTTCGATAGCGAAGGCAATGGAGGGTTCCGGCAGCTTCACCGGGGAGTAGACCACGTTGAAGCCCTTATCGGCCAAGCTGTCGCCGGTTAGCGTGTCCTTCAGCTTCGCCAGCGCGCCGATGTCTCCGGCATTCAGCTCCGTCACCGGCTGCAAAGTCTTTCCCATCGGGATGGAAAGATGAGCCAGGCGTTCGGCCGAACCGCGGTTCAGGTTGGACAGGTTTGCGTCGTTTTTCAAAACCCCGGTAACCACTTTGAAATAGGTGATCCGGCCCGCAAAGGGATCGGCTGCGGTTTTGAAAACGAAAAGCGAACAGGGCCCGGTCGGAGAAACCGGCCGCGTGACTTCCTTGCCATCCACCACGCCTGTAACACCCGCCCGCTCCGTGGGAGAGGGGAGATTTTCCACCATGAAATTCAGAATCTGGTCGCTGCCGATGTTGTGCATCGCCGAAGCGCACAGCACCGGGAAAAGACGCAATTCGCGGACCGCCTGGTTCAAGCCCTCGAGAATATGCTCCACCGGGAGGGTCCCCTGGTCGAAGAATTCCTCCATCAGCGCGTCGTTACCTTCGGCCACCATTTCGACCAGCGCGTCGTGGGCCTGTTGGGCGGCTTCGGCCAAACCTGCCGGAATGTCGCCTTCCTTGCCTTTGCCGTCGCCATCCGAAGCGTAAGCGTAGGACTTCATGCGGATTACGTCGACTACCCCGGTAAAGTCCCGCTCCGCACCGATGGGGATCTGAATCGGTACCGCCGCCCGGCCAAAGGTCTCCTGCACGCTCGCCAGGGCGCGCTCGAAATCGGCGCGCTCGCGGTCGAGCTTGTTGATCACGACTGCTCGCGGCAGCTTGAAATCGACCGCAAACCCCCAAACCTTCTCGGTTTGCACTTCCACGCCCGCCACCCCGTCCACCACCACCAGGGCCGAATCGGCCGCCGCCAGGGCGGCACGCGCATCGTTGATAAATATGTTGTATCCAGGAGTGTCTAGGATGTTTACCTTGGTCTTGTTCCACTCCACCACAGCCACCGCGGTCGAAATCGAGATCTTGCGCTGGATCTCCTCCTCGTCGAAATCGGTGACCGTGTTGCCCTCGTCGACCCGCAGCAGCCGGTTAGTCGCGCCCGCGGTGTAAAGCAACCCGGCGGTGAGCGTAGTCTTGCCGGAATCGCCGTGGCCCACCACACCGACGTTCCGCAGATCCTTGGTTTCGTAGACTTTCATGATGGATTCCGGTTTTGAAAACGGAATAGTAACACGAGGCCGAAGTGGTGGGAACGGGTGACGGGCACAGGATCGTTGGGGAAATTGCTCTAGGGTTCGGTCTACGAAGCCCATCGGGGCCGAAGCGGGAGAGGAAACTGGCGCGACTTCTCCCGCTCCGTGAGGTCTTTACCGCCGGCCGCCGCCATGGCCGCCGCCGAAGCTGCGGCCGCCACCAGCACTCCGCGCGCCGCCATTAAAGCTGCGGCTTCCGCCGCTGTAGCTTCGCGAACCGCTGCCCGATCCGCGGCTGTAGCTGGGGCTGGAAGCGCGTGGCGCCGCCTGATAGCCGCGCGAGGATCCCTGGAACGAATTGCCGCGGAAGCTCTGGTAGCCGGAGCCGCCGTAGCTTCTTGCCGTTTCCGCGCCATAGCTTCGTGCCGATTCCGCGCCATAGCTCCGGGAGGATTGGTAGCCGCCGCGGTTAGCGCCATAGGCTTGGCCATAGGAACCGCGGCTGCCCAGGCTCTCGACGCCCCGGTTGCCGCCATACGACCCGGCGAAGGAACTGCGCCCGCCGAAGCTTTGCATACTGCGCCCTGCCGCATAGCTTCGGGACATATTGGCTCTGGAAGCCATCGAAGCAGCTCCGAACCGCCCGGCAAGCTGCCCGTTCGGGTACCCTACGCCCAGCCGGTGGGCGGGGTCGTGCGCCCAAGCCGTTACTCCGAATCCCCCGAAGCCCGAGTGGAACCCGTAGCGATTGAAAAACGCGCCATTCACGAAAACGCCGTGGCCGAACCAGGAAGGTCCCCAACCCCAGCCGCCAAACAGACCGAAACCGCCCCAGCCGCCGAAGTAAAAGCCGAGGTTGATGCCGGGCCCCCATCCGAAACCATAGGCCGGGTAATAAAGTGGCGGGTAAACACCCCATACGGGCGGTCCCCAAATGGCCATAGGATCATACTGAGGCACGTAGATCACCTGGGGATCGGCTGGCTGAATAGCGATGGCGGACTGGCCATTCTCGGTTTCCGTGGTTACGTTCTGCTGCGGCGTCGAATTCAGTCTACCGTTGGCCTGAGCCCGTTCCCGCATTGTCTGAACGGCGTTCATGACGTCGGCTTGTTGGGCCAGGAAGGCGTTGCCTAAAGCCGTCGTCCATTGAACGTCCTGGTTGAGCCGGGCCAGCACGTCCGGAAATGCAACCAAAGCCTGGACGCTGGGGTCCCAACTCTGCTGCCGGGCGGCATTCATGAGCTGGGTGCCGCTCAAGTTCCGATTTGCCCCGAGCCATTGCTGCGCTTCGACCACCTCCAACGGGTAGGTGGAAGCCACCAGGATCTGGGTAAGCAGAGGATCCGGGTAAAGCGCGATGGGCGCGACCAGATCGTCAAGCTGTCCCGCGCCTAATCTCGCGGCCGGAGCCGCGGGTGGTGCTTCCGCCTGGGGCTCCTGCGCCCGAACGGGCAAAGAAGCTGCCATCGCAAAGCAGGCGGCCACCGCCAAAACCGGCCGATGTAAAGACTTCCATGCATTACCGATCATATTGCACATCCTTTGGGGCCCCGGCTTGAAGCCCGTCCAGTTAGATAGATGCGCGCGGCCCGAATCTCGTGTGCGAGTTTACATACCCTTACGTGAGAATGTGTTAATGCTCGTTGCCGTGTTAACATCCCGTTCAGAGGACCTTCCGTGAAACTGTTTCTTCCCGTTTTATCGATGCTTGCGGCCGTAGTGTGCGGTTGGGGACAGACGGCCGTCAAAACGCCGCCCAAGGTGGCTCTGGTAAATATCCAGGACGCCATAATCGGCACGGCCGACGGCCAGGCGGCGGCGAAACGGTTGGAAGACGAGTTCGGTCCCCGCAAAGCCAAGCTGGACCAGGAAAAACAGTCCATCGACGCCATCCAAAAGCGCATGGACGAGGACAAAACTCTGAGCGGTGACGACCGCCAGAAGATTAGCAAGGACTTGGCCGACAAAACCGTCCTGTTCAACGTGGAAACCGATCAGGACGACAGCGACCTGGAGCAGGCCCAAAATAAAGTGCTGCGCGAGATCGGCAAGAAGATGGTTGCGGTGATCGTGGAAGTGGCCAGCGCCAGCGGATATGCCATGGTCTTCGACGTGAGCACCTCGCGGGCGCCGTTGCTGTACGCCGAAAACGCCACCGATATCACCAGCGACGTGATCCGCGTCTACGATAAGAGGGCGGCAGCGCAGTAGACGGGACAGACGATCGCCTTCCGTCTCTGTCAGCCGGCGCGCTTTGATAAGGCAATGACAGACCACATAAGGCGATGGTCTGTCCAGGTCTGTCCCACTCAGCTCAATTCCAAGTTCACCGTCGCCACCGAAAGCGCCGGCAGGGCGATGCGGAACGTCGCGCCATCCACGGCAACCTGGTGCGGCTGGATGGTAACGCGGTCGGGATGGTCGAAGCCATTGGCGGCGTTCCGGTCGCTATCGTGGAGGATCTGGGCCGTACCGCGCCGGGCGGAGGCGCCGCGCAGGGCGCATTCCACTTCCATCGATGCGTCGGCGCGCGGATTCACCAGCGTAACAACCATCTCCGCGCCCTGGCGCGACGCCGATAGCGACAAGTCTTGCGCCGGTTCCGGCTGGCCGGGGGCGGGACTAAAGTCGGCCGCCTTGGGCCCGTCGGTCTCCACCTTCAACGCGGTCTTGGCGCGATGCCCCTTGAACAGCAGATAAGCGTAGTAAGTGGTAGTGCGCACGCTTTGGGCGCCCTCCGGACCATCGGTAACGAGCACCGATTGCAGCACGTTGACCATCTGGGCGATGTTGCACATGTAGAGCTTATCGGCCTGGCGATTGAACAGATTCAAGCCTAAGGCGGCGGCCACCGCGCTACGCATGGTGGATTGCTGCCAGAGGCGGCCGCGCTGCTGCTCGTCTTCACGCGGGATTCGGTCCCAGACGCCCCATTCGTCCAGAATCAGGCCGATGCGGCGCTGTGGATCGTAGCCGTCGAGCAGGGCTCGCTGCTGCACGATGGCCTGCTCCACCCGCGGGAAGATGTTGAACTGGCTCGCCATGGCCTCGTCGGTGAACTTCTCCGGCGGCAGGGCGCCGCGTTCGTAGAAGTGCATGGAGTATCCGTCCGGCATGCGTCCGCCCGCCAGAGTTTCCAGGAATCCGTGGGTCCAGCGGGTATCGTTGCCGCTGGGGCCGCAGCCCACCAGGAAGGGGCGAGTGCCGCCGAAGGTGGGCGCGAATACGGCGTAGTGTCGGAACTCGGCCGCGGCGGCTTCGGGGCGAAACTGGCCGCCGCATCCCCATAGTTCGTTGCCCACGCCCCAATACTTCACGCCGAACGGCGACGGCGAACCGTTGGCGGCGCGCTCGTCGGCCAGGGCGCTGGCGGAGGGTTGGTTGCAATATTCCATCCAATCGCGCATTTCGCGCGGCTGGCCGGTGCCCACGTTGGCGGCGAAATACGGCTCGGCGCCGATCAGCCTGCAAAAAGCCACGAACTCATGGGTACCGAAGCTGTTGTCCTCAACATAGCCGCCCCAGTGAATGTTCACCCGCTTGGGACGCTTTTCGGCCGGCCCAATGCCGTCGCGCCAGTGATAATCGTCGGCAAAGCAGCCGCCCGGCCACCGCAGCACGGGCACGCCCAGCTCTTTCAGATAAGTGATGGCGTCCTGGCGAAAGCCGCCGACATTGGGAATGGGCGACTTCGGCCCCACCCATATGCCGCCGTACACGCACGAGCCCAGGTGCTCGGCAAAATGGCCGTGGAACTCCGGCCGGACCGTGCCGATTTCGCTATCGGCCTGGATGATGGCTTTCCTCTTAGCAGCGGAATCGCCAAAGATTCCCTGCGGCAGCAGGGCGGCAAGCGTGGCCGCGGCGCCGGTGCGCGCAAAGTCGCGCCGGCTGAGACTTTCAGGCATAGCCACATCATACGGGGGCGAGGGGCGCGCCGCAAGCGCTCACAGCCGCGGCCCCGGTCTGGGCGGCTATACTGAATAAAAGCGGTGCTCTCCACCTTCGATCCCCTCGTTGCCGAATGGTTCGCTACCCGTTTCGGGCAGCCGACCGAGCCGCAGGTTGAGGGGTGGCCGCGCATTCGCGAGGGGCGGGACGTGCTGATCGCGGCGCCCACCGGGTCGGGCAAAACGCTGGCGGCATTTCTGATCGCCATCGACGGGCTGGTGCGGCGGGCACGCCTCGGACCGCTTTTGCGTTCCACCGAAGTGGTCTACGTCTCGCCGCTCAAGGCCCTCAGCAACGACGTTCACAAGAACCTGGAAGTGCCGCTGGAGGAAATCGCGGCCCTGGCCCTCGCGCGCGGCATTTCGCTCGCGCCCATCCGCACCGCCGTGCGCACCGGCGATACGCCGCAATGGGAGCGCGAGAGGATGACGCGGGAAGCCCCGCACATCCTGGTGACCACCCCGGAGTCGCTTTACATTCTGTTGACCGCTCGCCGGCCGAGAAAAATCCTGGCCGACGCGCGCACCGTGATCGTGGACGAGATCCACGCCGTGGCCGACGACAAGCGCGGCGCCCACCTGGCGCTCTCGCTGGCGCGCCTCGACCGGCTGGTGGAAGAGCATGGCCACGCGGCGCCGCAGCGCATCGGGCTGTCGGCCACGGTACGGCCGATCGAAGATGTTGCCGCCTATCTGAACGGAGGCGCGCGCCCGGCCGCGGTCGCCGATATAGGCCATCGGCGCGCGATGGAGCTGGCGGTCGAGGTGCCCCGCGACGAGCTGGGCCCGGTGGCCAGCACCGAAATGTGGGACGAGATTTACGACCGCGTAGCCGCGCTGATTCTGGAGAACCGCACCACGCTGGTGTTCGTGAACACGCGGCGGCTGGCCGAGCGCGTGGCGCTTCACCTGGGCGAACGGCTCGGCGAGGGCGCGGTGATGCCCCACCACGGAAGCCTGTCTCGAAAGCTGCGCCTGGAGGCCGAGCGCCGCCTCAAGAACGGCGAACTGAGGGCGGTGGTGGCTACGGCGTCGCTCGAGCTGGGCATCGACGTGGGAACGGTGGATCTGGTGGTGCAGATCGGCTCCCCGCGCTCCATTGCCGTGGCCCTGCAGCGGGTGGGCCGCGCCGGCCACTGGGTAGGCGCGCTGCCTAAAGGGCGTTTGTTCGCCACCACCCGCGACGACCTGGTGGAGTGCGCCGCGCTGGTGCGGGCCATCCGCGCCGGCGAGCTCGACCGGCTCGAGATTCCCCGCAACGCCCTCGATATTCTGGCGCAGCAGATCGTGGCCATCTGTGCGGCTCAGGAACCGCCGCCCGGAGAGGAGAGCCCCGCGGCCATCGCCGAGGACGGCCTTTATGCCTTGGTGCGCCAGGCGCTGCCCTATCGAACTCTCCCCCGCCAGGATTTCGATTCCGTCGTGCGGGTGCTGGCCGAGGGCATCTCCACGGCGCGCGGGCGCGCCGGTGCCTGGCTCCATCGCGATGCCGTGAACCATCGCCTGCGCGCACGCCGTGGGGCACGGCTGGCCGCGATTACTTCCGGCGGCGCCATTCCCGACACTTCGCAATACCGGGTGATGGCCGAGCCCGAAGGCACGCTCGTCGGGATGGTCGACGAAGATTTCGCGGTGGAGAGCTCGGTGGGGGACGTGTTTCTGCTGGGCACGACCTCCTGGCGTATCCGGCGGGTGGAAAGCGGCAGGCTGCGGGTGGAAAACGCTCGCGGCGCCGCGCCCAACGTTCCCTTCTGGCGCGGCGAAGCGCCGGGCCGCACTTTCGAGCTTTCGCGCGAGGTGGCGCGGCTGCGCGAGCAGGTCGCCGACTCCGACGATGCCGGGCGCGCACGGCTGGCCGAAATCTGCGGGCTGGAGCGCCACGGCGCCGAACAGCTTGCCGCCTACGTGCTGGCCGGACGCGCGGCGCTGGGTGCGGTGCCCGGGCTGCGGCGGGTCGTCGCCGAACGCTTCTTCGACGAAGCCGGCGGCATGCAACTCGTCCTTCACGCACCCTTCGGCGGGCGCATTAACCGGGCCTGGGGCCTGGCGCTGCGCAAGCGCTTCTGCCGCTCCTTCAATTTCGAGCTGCAAGCCGCCGCCACCGATAACGGCATCGTCATTTCGCTCGGCGAGCAGCATTCGTTTCCGCTCGATATCGTGTTCGAATTCCTGCGTCCGGAAACGGTGCGGGAGGTGCTGACCCAGGCGCTCCTGCCATCGCCCATGTTCGGGGCGCGGTGGCGCTGGAACGCGGCGCGCTCACTGGCTATTCCGCGCTACTCGGGCGGGCGCAAAATGCCGGCGCCCATCCAGCGCATGCGCGCCGACGACCTGATGGCCGCGGTCTTTCCCGACCAGGCCGCCTGCCCCGAAAATCTTGCCGGCGAAGTGCGCATTCCCGATCATCCGCTGGTTCGCGAGACCATCGATAACTGCCTCAATGAGGCCATGGACCTGGACGGCCTGCGGCGCTTGTTGCGCGATATTCAGGACGGCGAGATCGAGACCCTGGCCGTGGATACGGCCGAGCCATCGCCCTTTTGTCACGAGATTCTCAACGCCAATCCGTACGCTTTCCTGGACGACGCGCCGCTCGAGGAGCGCCGCACACGGGCGGTGCAGATGCGCGGCTCCCTGCGTGCCGATTATGCCGATGGCGCGGGCGCCTTGGATGCGGACGCCATCGCCCGCGTGGCCGAGGAAGCCTGGCCGCCCATGCGCGATGCCGATGAGCTGCACGAAGCCCTGTGCGGGCTGATGGTGCTGCCGGTTTCGAGCGACTTAGCCGGCCGGTTCGCCCAGTTGCAAGGCGCCGGCCGCGCCGCCACGCTCCGGGTCTTGGGTGGGGCAGGCGGTTCCGCCTGCCAGCCGATTCTCTCCCAGCCCGGTCGCGCGTTTTGGATCGCCGCCGAACGCGTCGAGCTGATTCGCCGCGCCTATCCCGGCGCTTCGATCGACCCGGACTTGCAGCCGCCGGACGGCATGCGGGCCGTACCGGAATCGGCCGAAGCTTGCGCCGCGGAAATCCTGCGCGGCTGGTTCGAGTGTTCCGGCCCGCGCACCGCCGATGAGCTGGCGGAACTGCTGGCGCTTTCACGCGATACGGTGGACCAGGCGCTGGCGCAGCTAGAAGCCGAGGGCCAGATTCTGCGCGGTCGATTCACGCCCGGCGCGGCGGAAACTCAGTGGTGCCACCGGCGCCTGGTGGCGCGGATTCACCGCCTGACCATCGGCCGGCTGCGGCGCGAGATCGAGCCGGTCACGACGGCGGAATTCCAGGCATTTCTGGAACGCTGGCAGCACCTGGCTCCGGGCACGCAACTGCACGGCGTGGACGGCACGCTGGCAATTGTCCGCCAGTTGCAGGGGGCGGAATTCGCCTCGGCCGATTGGGAAACTGAAGTATTGCCCCGGCGAGTGGCCGGTTACGAGCCCGAGTATCTGGACCAGCTCTGCTTTTCGGGCGAGGTGAGCTGGGGCCGGCTTTCGCCGCACCCGGCTTTTGAGCGCCCGGCGGAAGAGAACGGCCGCCGGGTTCGTCCCACCCGGGTTGCGCCGCTGGGGATTTTCCTGCGGGAAGACGCCGCCTGGCTGATCCCGGATACGCCGGACAATTCGCGGCAGCCCTCCGCCGCTTCGCTCTCGCATCCCGCGCGCGAAGTGCTGGCCGCTCTCGAAAGCCGCGGCGCGTCGTTTTTCACCGATTTGACCCGCGCCACCGGCCGTCTGGCCAGCGAAGTGGAAGATGCGCTTTGGGAACTGGTCGCCGGCGGGCTGGCTACGGCGGATGGATTTGAAAACCTGCGCGCGTTGATCGACCCCAAGCGGCGCCGGGGCGAGGGTCGAAGCCGGACCGCGCGACCCAGGCACGCGCCCGGCCGCTGGAGCCTGCTGGGGCTGGGAGGCGGACCGCGCGCGGCCGCGGCCGAACGCAACCAGGCCTTCGCCCGCCAGCTTCTGGACCGTTGGGGCGTTCTGTTTCGCGACGCCGCTTACCGCGAACCGCTGGCTCCGGCGTGGCGCGACCTTCTCGGGGTGCTGCGGCGGATGGAAGCCGGCGGCGAAATCCGCGGCGGCCGCTTCGTGGAATCGTTCATCGGGGAACAGTTCGCCCGGCCCGAAGCCCTGGACCTGTTGCGCGCGATGCGGCGGGAACGGCGGGCAGCCGAAGACCGGACCGCGGTGCTCAGCTCGGCTGCCGGCGGCTGAGTACTCCGGGAGGGCCCGTGAAAAAACAAATTCATAGCCGCCGATGAACACTGATAAATTATTTGATTTCTTCATCGACGTTCATCGGTGGCTATATTTCTTCAAAGCTGTTCCAGTCAGCGATGTGTGCCCGCTTCAGCCGGGCGGATCTGGGGCAGAAATATCGCCAGCAGGCCGATGGCCGGCAGGAAAGCGCAGACCCGATAGACGAAGTCGATGCTGGTGAAATCGGCCAGTGCGCCCAGCACCGCCGCGCCGATGCCTCCCATGCCGAACGCCAGTCCGAAAAACAGGCCGGAAACGGTGCCGACTTTGCCGGGCATCAAATCCTGCGCGTAGACCAGAATCGCCGCGAAGGCCGAGGACAGCACCAGCCCGATCGTCACGCTGAGCACCCCAGTCCAAAAGAGGTTGGCGTAGGGCAGGACTAGCGTGAACGGCAGCACGCCGAGAATGGAGCCCCAGATTATGTACTTGCGCCCGATGCGGTCGCCCAAAGGGCCGCCGACGAGTCCCCCGGTGGCAACCGCCGCCAGGAAGACGAACAGGTGTACCTGCGCGGATTTCACCGAGACGCCGAACTTGCCCATGAGGAAGAACGTGTAATAGTTGGTGATGCTGGCCAGGTAAAAGAACTTGGAGAACGTAAGCGCCATCAGCACCGCCAGCGCCCAACCCACCCGCCGCCCGGAGGCCGCGTGCGCGGATTGGAGCGGCGCGGGCCCGGTAATGCGCGCCGCGTGTTGCGCCTTGTGCCAGGAACCCACGCGCGCCAGCAGCAGCATGGCGATGAGCGCCGCGCCGGAAAACCAGGCGATGCTGCGCTGGCCCCGCGGGAGCACGATGAAAGCCGCCAGCAGCGGTCCCAGCGACGATCCGCCCGTGCCGCCCAGCGCGAATAGCGATTGCGCCAGGCCGGGGCGTCCGCCGGATGCCATGCGCGCGATCCGCGAAGCCTCCGGATGGAAGATCGCCGACCCCACTCCGATCAGCCCCACCGACAGCAGAATCGCGCCGAAGCCCGGCGCCACCGAAAGCAGCCCCAGCCCCACGATGCTGGACGCCATCCCGGCGGGCAGCGCGAAATAGACCGGGCGGCGGTCCGTAGCGAAGCCCACCAGCGGCTGCAACAGCGAGGCGGTCAGTTGTCCAACCAGCGTGATCAGCCCGATTTGGCTGAAATCCAGCCGGTAACTGGACTTCAGTATCGGATAGACCGCGGGGATCAGCGACTGCAGGATATCGTTGACCAGGTGCGACACGCACACAGCCAGAAGAATGCCGGCGGCTGCGGCGGGAACTTTCCGCCCACCGGCAGATTGCGGGATCTCGGCAAGACCTGTCACTCGTTCAATGCTAACCCGGCCGCCGTCAGCGAATTCTTCCCATCCCCTCGCCGCGGAAACCTCCCGTCCGGTTTGCTACGGTTCCTTATTTCCTGGGGTCCCATCCGTCGCTGCCGCGCAGGAAAACCTCGGGGCGGAATTGCCCGGCTTCGGCGGCGGTGAGCCGGTGCGCCCATGGCACGCGCGCATCCGGCCGGGCACCGGGGCCCGTAGAACCGTACTCGCCGTAGTACGCCGTTTTCTCGGCTTCCGGCTTATTCCAGTTGTCCCAGCCGCCGGGAATAATCTGCGGCCCCATCCAGCAATCGATGTAGACCACCCGCGCGTAGACCCTCCAGGGACGTCCCAGCGCCACGCTATTCACTCCCTCTTCGGCGGTCAACCGCGAACGAAGAATCGCGTAGCCAGTGGGCTCGTCCGGCCGGGTTCGATTCACCGCCGTCAGGTAGCCGTTGCCCCGGCTGTGGATTTCGCAATCTTCGAAGACTGCCGCGGCGTGACCGAAAATGAAATCCACGTGCCCGGAAATGTAGCAGTGAATGTAATACTGCCTTCCACTGGCGGCGTAGAGCGTATCCTGCCAGCCGATGAAGCGGCAGTTGCGGAACCGGGCGCGGTCGGAATGCACCGAAACCGCCACCGCCTGCGCGCCCTGAGCCGGGTTTTCGAAGGTGATGTTCTCGGCTTCAAACGCGGCGCCGTTGACATCTACCGTCGCGCTGAAAAACGTGCCGCCAGTCTCCCTGGCGGTCTGCCCGTGCGTGATGATGGTCGTGGCCGGGTCGCTGCCGGCGAGAGTCACCCGCGGCATGTCCTGCGGCACAACCACCCGCTCGTTATAGGTGCCGGGGCGGATTTCGATGTATAGCCGGCCGTTCGGTCCGATAGGAGCTTTGTCCAGGGCATGGTCCACGGCATTCTGCACGGTGGGAAAGTCGCCGGTGCCATCGTGGGCCACCACTACGTGAACGTCCTGGGCGGCTGCCAGCGCCACGGCGGCGGCACCCGAGACCAGGAAAAATGCACGGATTGCACGCATGAATCGCACCCCCCCGGACTCCGCGGTCAAGCTCGCGCTCGATCTGAATGAATATGCCGTTCCCAAACCAGCGCAAGCCACACGTTGGTGTCAAGGAAATTCAATGAGCTCATAGAGTTTCTTGCTGGTAAGACTTACTTTAGGTCCCTTGGAGCGGATCAGCGGAAAAACAACTCGCCCCCTTTTGGGCCGGTCGGGCTTCAGCAGCACCCGATCGATGCCGCGGGTCACCAGATCGCGCACGGAGCAGCCCTGTAGAGCCGCCTGCTCCTTCAGTCTCCGGTAGAGCGGGGCTGGAATGTCTATGGTCGTTCGGATCGTTTCCGGTGGCACGCTCTGACTCCTCTCCTATAATCTTCCATAAATATGCGTCCCCGCCACTTCGCGCTACAGTGAAGGTTGCTCTCCACCTCCCTTTCCCCCATGTCAGTTCCTCTGCTGGCTACCGCGGTAGCATGGTGCGGGGCCGCGATGGGGCTGTGGCTGACGGGGCTGCGGCATCGCGTGGGCCCGGCGCTAGCCTTCAGCGCGGGAGTCTTGCTCGGCGTGACTGCATTCGGGCTGCTGCCGGAATTGGCCGGGGCCAATGGCTGGCCGGCCAGCCTGTTGCTCTTCGCCGCCGGCTACGGGCTCTTGCTGGCCATCAACCGGTTTGTCTATCCGGTCTGCCCCACCTGCGCGCACGACCACGAGCACCGGGGCTGCTCCAGCGAACTGCACGGTTTCGGAGTGCCGTTGGTTTCCGCCGCGGCCATCCACAGCTTCCTCGATGGCTGGAGCATCGTCAGCGTGCAACGGGCCGCCCCGCTGGGATTGCGCATCGCCGTCCCTCTGGCCATCACTTTGCATAAACTGCCGGAGGGCATCGCGCTCGGTGGCGTTTTGCGCGCCGCCGTGGCGTCCCGCGGCAAAGCGCTGCTGTGGAGCGGGCTGGCGGAAGGGGCGACGCTGGCGGGCGCGGCCCTGGGGATTGCGCTGGCCCCGCGGCTCGGCTTCGCCTGGACCAGTTACCCGCTGGGCATTACCGCCGGCTGGCTGTTTTACCTGGGCTACCACGCCGTCGAGGAAGAATGGAAGCGCCGCGGCGCCGTACCTGCCCTCACCGCCACCCTGGCTGGAGTGGCCGGCGCAGCGGTGGTTCAACGTGGGGCGGAAGCCCTGCTGCGGTAACACGCACGCGGGTTCGGTCGCGCGTCAGGGTGCGGAGCTGCCCGCCGCCGACGGGGCCGGTGGCGATCCGGCAACCCGGCCGACCTTTTGCTGCACGTCCGTCAGGTAGGCGGCCGCTTCAGCCCGCGTCGTGATCGCGGCGACGCGCGCCAGGATTAACTGGCGCCCGCCAGGCGAAACCTCCAGATCCCGGTGCATGGCGGAATGCAGAATTGCCGGCACGTTGCCCTCGTCCACCGGATCCGCCGGCCGTGTGACTGGCGTCACCGTCGCCGCCATCGCCGGCAAGGCCGCGCCGCTCCCCGCCCCCGAGTTTGCCGGCGGCGGCATCGTCGCCGGAGCGTCGTCCCGAGCCGCGCTCAAGGTGACGAGTTTGTCCAGGCGATTGGCGGACGCATCGCGGGCCGTCAATGCCTCCAAACCGAAAATCGCCTCTACCGTGGCCAGAATAGACGCGTGGTCGTAAAGCCTGTGGTCGATCTGGTTCTTTTCAATGAGCGGCGACACGATCACCGCCGGCACGCGCGGGCCATATTGCTCGAACGTGAAGCCGTTTTGATTGTATTTGGTGTTCGGCGCGGTATCGCCCGGATCGGCCGCCGCGGGTGGAATGGCGTGATCGAAGAACCCGCCGTGCTCGTCCCAGGTGACAATCAGCAGGCTGCTCGTCCACAATGGCGAGTTACGGATCGCTTCGTAAGTCTGCTGGATCAGCCGTTCGCCCTGAGTCACGTCGCCCAGGGGATGCTGCGAGTCGCCCGCCTTGTAATCGTGCAGCGCGTCATAGCTCGGTTCGATGAATACATACTGCGGCGGAAAACTGGCGGCATTCAGGTCGCCGCTGAAAAGACTGTAGTGCCGGACGTCGCCGAGGGTGATGCCCTTCAGCGCGGCAGCCATCGGAAAATCGTCACCCCCATAGATGCGCCACGAAATACCCTTCCGCGACAGGGCGGCGAAGATGGTGCCGTTGGGGATTTGGAACCCGTCGAGCGTTTCCCACTCCACAATCTCCCCCGTGCTGGGGCTGTGGTCCAACCCGCCCGACGAAGCCGCGTGTACGAACATGCGGTTCGGCCACGTGGGGCCGGGCATCGACGCGTGCCAGTTATCGCAGAGCGCGAATTCGGCAGCCAGCGCGTTCAGTACCGGCAGCTGCGCCGGGGTATAACACTTCATGATCTCGGCGGGGTTCTTGCCCCCGCTCGCCACGTAAGCCGCGACGAATCCGCTGGCGTCGATCGGCGGATAGGCGCCGCCCCTTGGGTATTGCGCGCCGGCCCCGCAGAGTTGCGTGAGTACGTCCGGAAACTCGTGGCCCGGATCGGTCGGCATCGCCCAGTCGGCCCCCTCCGACACGGTGTAAGTTGCGCCGCCAAACTGGTTCGACTCCGTCCCGCTCAGCCCATTGATCCCGGTGTCCCGCCCCGTGACGGCGTCGGTGCCGCGGATGCCGGAGAAACCCAGCAAGTGGTCGAAAGACCGGTTTTCCAACATGAGCACGAATACGTGCTCGATTCCAAGTGCCTGGCTGCTCATGACCCGCTCCTCCGCGTCCCAGTCTACTATTTATAAGTCGAAGTTGTGGGATTCGCGTCCCTATACGACTGCCAGTTCCGCAATTGGCTGCTTTCGTGGCGCAGGCGCTTTCGCCTGCGGCGCCGCGCCTCCGCCGGCAATCCCGGAGTCGACGTCGCCCTCGCCCAAGCCCGCGTCTGGCTCGCCGAGGGCAAGAACCTCCAACTCCTCAGCCTCTACCAGCACCGCATCCAGCGCCGCGTCGAGAAGAACAAGAAGATGCTCGACGACCTCCAGCAGCAGCGCCA
>JBEKZL010000016.1:0-50774 GCA_049509915.1 Bryobacteraceae bacterium
GTCACCACCCGGTTCATCTCTTCGGGAAACGGCTGCCGCATGTCGCCCGTGCGCAGCCCGGCCTCTACGTGGCCAACCGGAACCCGGCGATAGAACGCCGCCAGCGCGCCGCACAGAGTCGTGATGGTATCGCCCTGCACCAGAACCATATCCGGTAGCTCGCGCTCCAAGACCGGATCGAGGGCGGCCAGAATGCGCGCGGCGGCTTCGGCCGGCGACTGGTCCGGACGCATGATGTCCAGGTCGTGGTCCGGTACGATACCGAAGGCCTCCAGCGCTTGATCGAGCATCCGCCGGTGTTGGCCTGTAGCACACGAGCGCACCTGGAAACCATCCGTTCGGCCAAGCTCCAAAATCACTGGGCTCAGCTTGATGGCCTCCGGCCGGGTTCCCAAAATGACCAGGATATTCTTCATTCGAAGACTTAGTGCGTCAACTAGCCCAGGAATCGCAAACTTCTCGCTAA
Source organism: Bryobacteraceae bacterium (assembly GCA_049509915.1). GTDB lineage: Bacteria > Acidobacteriota > Terriglobia > Bryobacterales > Bryobacteraceae > JBEKYD01. The sequence continues at coordinate 467 of JBEKZL010000016.1, forward strand.
CCCCGGCGTCGATCGAGATGCTCTCGCCCACGCACGACAAACACATTCTAGCCGGCCTGATAAAACCTTCGGCTCCCCGGATTACCCGGCCGGCAGAGGGATCTCCGGTCGGTGCCGGTGCGCGATCCTCTTTTGACGGCGGCCCTAGCAGTTCGGTCAGCAGCGGCTTCAGCGCGTCGGCCCAGAGTTGATAGCCCCGCACCGTCGGATGGAGCTTGTCGTTGGCATTCATCACGCCCTCCCGGAGCCTTCCCTCGCCATCGGCGAACCGGTCGTTGATGTTCAGATACCTGACCCCTCGACCATCGGCTAGATGCGCCAGATTCGCGTTAATTCTGTCGATCTCCGGGATGACATCCATGTTGTCGTTGCGCGGGAATATCCCCATCAGGACGATCGTCGCGTCCGGAGCCTTCGACTGCATGGCGCGCAACACTGCCTGAAGGCCTTTCGTCACATCTTCCACTACCGAATCGGCCCCCGCTGCCGGAACCCTATTCCCAACATTGTTCGTCCCGGCCAGCAGCACGATCACCTTGGGGTTGACCCCATCGAGTTCCCCGTTGTCCAGGCGCCAGAGAATGTTCTCAATGCGATCCGCGCCCCAGCCAAAGTCCGCCGCGTTCCAACCGAACAAGTTCTTCTTCCAGTTTTCCAGAAGTTGCGGGTAGTCGGTCGCTCCCCACCGCCGCGTGATGGAGTCGCCTTCGAAGTAAACATCGATCCGGCCCTGTTTGGCTTTGGCGAGAAGCTGCTCGTGCGCAAGCTGGGAGTTCCGGTCCGCTCTTGGGACTGGCCGGTCGGCCTGGGCCGCCAGCAGACACGCCGCCGCGACGCCGGCCAACAAAAGCCTCATCGCGGTTTGGGCATACAACCCATTTATGACAGCTTGAGCTGCAAGAACCGAGATGGCGGGCACCAATCTGGCTGCGCAGTTCATGGTTAATACGAAAACACATTTAGTTTGAGAGCGCAACAAACATCGGGCCGGAGCGGTGGAATCTCCGCCGTGGCGGCTTGGGCGATCAAGAGAGAATCCGTCGCGAGTAACAACCGGGCGCCTAGTCCGAGTCGAGTGACCGCAGTTGATGCAGCCGCAAGCGAATGAGCTGGGCTCGAATGCGTTCCCTGGAGAGACTTGGGTATGCGATTCGCCCAAAAACCGTCCAAGATTCGAGAAGCGCCACCCATTTGCGTTCCGTGTCGCGGATTCCCTCGGGCTTAATCGTTCCGTATTCCCATTTGCTTGCGGGAGACTGCTGAATCTTTTGATAGACCTCATTCAGCATCCGGTCCAATGTGGAGAGATCCGTCACCGAGGCCGGCGCAATGCTACCGCTCCCGAACCGCTGCAGGTTGATGAGGAATTGATCGGCTAGTCTGGCCTGCTCGTCGAGTTGCAAAGCAGCACGCGCCGTCCCGGACGCGTCGACTTCGCCGCTCACGCGGGCATCCTCAAATTCCGATTCGGTCGACTGAAGCGAGCGGAATGCGCTTTTGGCGGCGGGAGGAAACCGCGCGGCGATGGCCGCGATTTTCCCGTCCCGGACGAAATCGCGAGCGGTGTTTTGGACGTTGGCACAATAGCCCTGGCTCACGCCGCTCGTGATGTCGTCGCAAAGATCGAACGACGCGTTCGGCGGGTGCGCCTCCCGAAGGCGTTCGAGATGCCCGATACGAGATTCAAATTCGGCGTCCGCCGCCCAATAAATCTCGCAGGCAAAGCGAATGGCGAGATTGTAATCGCGTGAAACGCCCCGGCCGTTGGCATAGAGCATCGCCAATACTCCGGGGCCATGGAACAAGTTGGCGTCCCCGTTTTGAGGGTGCGCCCGTTCGAACCACCCGCACTGAAGCGCCGCGGCGTAGTCCGGTTTGCCTCCCAGGCCGTAGTACAAAGCCGTCTCGTCGCAGTCTTTCAGTTCGTCTTGTGTAAGCAGTCCGGCAGGCGTCCGCGGAGCGAGCGGCTGCGCCATTGCCTGCCGACACACCAACTTCCAGTTAGCTGCGGCCTTGTCCCCGGTTGCGTGCTGTGCTCCGGCAGGGAGACAGGCGAGAGCCGAAACAGCCAGGAGCATCCGGCATCGCGAGCGTTTCGGCCATTTAGACTCCGTGCAGATGACCATGGCGCTCCTTCAGAAAGTATGATAGCTCACGGCGCGCGCCGCGCACCCAGTCTTCGGTAATATGTGGAGCTATGCGGCTCATCCTCCTCACTGTATTTCTTGTGGCGCCAGCCACGGCGCAGCAATATGACATCGTGTTGCGGGGCGGCCATGTGATCGACCCGGGCAACGGCATCGACGCGCACATGGACGTCGCGATCGCCGGCGATCATATCGCCGCCGTCGCGGCCAATATTCCCGCGGCCGAGGCGCGCCGCGTGGTGGACGCATCGGGGTTCTATGTCGTGCCTGGACTCGTCGATCTGCATGTCCACGTGTTCCGCTACTCCGGGTCGCTGACGCCCGACGACACCTCGCTGCCGGCCGGAGCCACCACCGTCGTGGATGCCGGTGGAAGCGGCTGGCGCAACTTCGACGAGTTTCGAAAAACCGTGATCGCTCAGTCGAAGACCCGCGTGCTGGCGCTGCTGAACATCGTCGGCCAGGGGATGGCCGGGGAGCCTTTCGAGAGCGACACCGAAGACATGGACCCGGTCAAGACCGCCGATACCATACTCCGCAACCGGGACATCATAGTGGGCATCAAAACCGCACACTATGCCAAGCCGGGGTGGACCGCTATCGACCGCGCGGTCGAGGCGGGGCGCAGAGCCGGCGTACCGGTAATGGTGGACGACAAAATCTTCACCAACTCCGGCCGGACCATGCGGGAAGAGTTGCAGGAGCATCTGCGGCCCGGCGATATCCACACCCACATGTATAACGACCGGCAGGTGGAACTGATCGACCGCTTCACCGGCCGGGTCCAGCCGTGGATGACCGAAGCCCGCCGGCGCGGCGTACTGTTCGACGTGGGGCACGGAGGCGGCAGCTTTCTGTGGCCCGTGGCCACGCGCGCCATCGCGCAGGGATTCGTTCCCGATACGATCAGCACCGACCTGCACGCGGAGTCGATCGCCATTCAGCAATCCACTATGCCTAACGTGATGTCCAAGTTGATGCTGCTGGGGATGAGCCTGGAGGATGTGCTGGCGCGGTCCACGGTGAACCCGGCCAAGGCGATCGGAAGATATCCGGAAGTGGGGACACTGGGGGTGGGACGCGTGGCCGACATCGCCATGCTCGAGCAGAAGAGCGGCGTGTTTGTGTTTAAGGATTCGTGGCCGGCCAAGCGGTTGGGCACCAGGCGGCTTGAGAGTGTCATGACCATCCGCGCCGGCAAGATCGTCTACGCGCGTGGGGAACCGGCCGCTGCCAGCCAGGATACTACCGTTTACGATCTGCTGTTCAAGCACGCACAGATCGCCGGAAGAAGCGAGGAATATGACATTGCCATTATCGGCAACCGCATCGCGCGGATCGGGCACGGTCTCAAGGCCGCGCACGCCCGCGTGCTGGTGGAAGCCGAGGGTTATATAGTGAAGCTCGCGGGATTAGCCGAAGGCGCCCCCGCCAACGTCGCCGTGCTCGACGCCGGCCGGACCGTCATGACTGTGAGCAACGGCAGGATCGTCACCGACGATGAAGGGCTGAGCATTCCGGATGTCAGCCGCGCCGGGCCGTACAGCAATTTCAAGTAGTCATCTGTGGCGATGGGCGCGCCACTTCGCGCGGCCGTATTCGCCCAGATCCACGTCGCCGGCAATCTCCTCTCCCGTGAGGGAGCCGCGGAACGTGTAGGAAAGCTGTGTGCCCCCGGCCGGCAGACTGCTGCGCAACTCGACCCGGCCGCCATCAATGTGGCCGGTGAGGTCGCCCTGGAACGCCCAGCCTTGGTGAGAACCGGTGACGCGGTTGCCACTGGCGTTGAGAAAGAGCTTGTGCTGCGACTGGCCGACTTCGTAGGCGACCTCTACGTCCCAGACGCCGGAGATATTCTGCGCCGGCGGCCCCGACTGCGGCTTCTGCCGGGGGCCGCGCGGGGCGGCGCTGAAGATCTCGTAAAGGCGGCGCGCCACCTGCTCGTGCTCGCCCGGATGCATCGCGACCGGGCGGATGAGAAACGCGTGGCCCTCGCCTTCGGCTTGGGACATGATGCGCGGCTCGCCATCGAGCAACATGCGCCCGACCTCGCCCGCGGTGAGTCCAATCTTGGCCGGATCCCAGAAGACGTGAAGCGTCGGGAACGGGCCGCCGCGCACCGGCCCATGGACTTCGGTGCTGACGCCCTCGACGCGACTGATCTCGCCCGCGATTTCGGCGTACCACGATTTCCACTGGCGGAAATCGGCTTCCAGGTCGCGCCCGGAACGCCAAACCTCCACCGCGCGCAGCATGCCTAATACCTGTTCCTTGCCGACCTTGAGGCCGCGGCCGAAGGCATGGTGAGGGGCGCTATTGGCCCAAGCGGCACGGACCAGGTCGCGGCGGCCGATCAGCAGGCCGGCGTTTTGCGGACCGCGGATGATCTTGCCGCCGCTATAGGCCACCAGGTCTGCGCCCAAGGCCAGGTACGGATTGGGCACAATCAGGTAGTCGGCGGCGGCATCGACCAGAACAGGAATGCCGGCCTGGCGTGCGATGGGTCCGACGTCCTTGAGATCGAGCCGGGCACTGCCGAAGTGATTGCCCAAGACTTCGATCATGGCGGTATGGGAACTGATGGCGGCCCGTAACTCGCCAGGCGAATTCACTTCGACGATCTTGACGCCAAGGGTGCGGACCGCGTGGTCGTAGACGACACGCGACTCGCGTGGCATGATCACTTCGTCCTTGAGGCCGGCGAGGTTCGGCAGGCGTTGCATTTTTTCGGGGTCGGCGCCGGCGATGCAGCCAGCGGTGGCGTGCACCAGCGCGGCGGCCGCGCCAGACGTGACGATGCCCCACTCGACCTGCAGCAACCCGGCCAGGCGGTCGCCCACCTTCTCCATCAGTTCGTCGAGGTTGACGTGATAATGCGAGGCCTGCTCCACGGTAGCGATGACTTCATCGAGCATCTGAGAGCCGCCATTGATGGTGAGTGTCGCGGTGCAGTTGATGAAGGGCCGGACGCCGATTCTGGTGTAGACTTCGGGCCCGGAGGAAACGCTGGGCGCGCTATCGGCCGATGCAGCTGAAGAGAAGCCGGCGGCCATGGCTCCTCCCGTACGAAAAAGGTCGCGGCGGCTCAAAGCGTTCATTTCTGCCCCCCCGTGGGTTTCCTGGCTTTATAATATGCGAAAGCCAGGCGAGTGGTTTGAGCCGTTTTCTTCGGCGCAGCGGTGACCGCGTATCCGGATCGGGTTGCCGCATTTGTGGACGCGACCGCAGGGGAGCGGTTGCCCGGGAATACGGTGGCGAACTTCCGAAACGGCGTACCAGCTAATTATCCAGTGATGGTCGGACGCTTAAAATACCATATCGCCCGGTTTCAGCCCCTGCTGTTTGCGCCAGTCCAGATACAGGCGCGCATAGCTGGCTGTGATGTAGTCGCTCATGCCGAAGCCCATCCGCCGCGCGGTCCGGTCGATCCAGGCGGGCGGACCCTCCAACTCCAGATAGACGCCGATGGGGGTTTCATCCAGCATGGCCATGCCGGTTTCACCTTCCATGCGGAATTCGGTGCGGTATTTTTCGTAGCGAAAGACGGCTTGGTAGCCGAGGCGCGCCAGGATCTCGGCGAAGCGGGCGGCATCGGGCAGGCGGATCTCCAGTTCTTCGCGATTCTTGTGGGGACCGGGCAAGGGCCGTCCTTTGAAGGTCAGAGTGACGACGCGGCCGGCCTGGCGGAGGCGCAGCAGGCGGCAACCGCGCCGCAACGTCAGCCGCGCGGTGTCGAAGACGGTGTTGGCTTCAAATACGCGGCGGTGCGCCAGGCGAAAGCCAACCTGGCGGAGCAGACCGCGGACCGCGGCAAGGTCGGCCACGGCCAGCTTGATTTCATTTTCCTGGGATCCCCGGGACATGGCGGCGGAATATCAGCCCTCGTCTTTGGGCGCCGAGTGGTGCGTCAGAAAATCCTGGTCGATGGGTTTGCGCCCGGCGAAGCCCTCCTCGACGCTGTGCCAGTAGGCAATGCGCGGCTCGCCCAGTTTCCAGCACAGGCACACTTCCACGCCACGGAGCACAGTGGGAAAGTCCACCAGGCCGACGTCCAGGTCCTTCACCTGGCAGCCGATTTCCTCGAATCGCTGCACTGTCTGGCGAAGACGGCTTTCGGCGCTGTCGCGGCGGTGCGCGTCGGCGGCGAACTTCTCCCGGTCCACCACCATACCGCCTGCAAGCGCCACCCGCTGGCGGACCACATCCACCGCCAGGAAAGCTTCGGCGAATTCCGCGCGCTGCGCTACCGCTTCCCGCAACAGTTTTTCCACCTGGGGTAGAAGGGCCTCCGCCTGGGCGAGTGTGAAACGCTTGGACATGAGTAGTTGGACCGCGCGAAACCGCGATCCGGGCTACACCCAGGATACCTGAACCGACAACGAGAGGCTGCGCCGGCCTTTCGTTCCCGATTTTGTTTCGATTATGACAGGACCGCCGCGGCGGCATCGGGCGCGAAATCGGCGCCCTGTGCGTAGTGCGAATCCACGTAATCGTTCAAGATATCGATGAACCGGGGGACGATGCCGTCGCCCCGAAGCGTGACGGTGAGGCGCCCATCCACGTACACCGGCGCCACCGGCTCCTCGAAGGTCCCAGGCAGCGAGATTCCGATATTGGAGTGCTTGGATTCCCCCGGGCCGTTCACCACGCAGCCCATTACCGCCACTTTCATGGTCTCCACCCCCGGATGGCGCTCTTTCCACTTGGGCATCTGTTCGCGAAGATACGTCTGGATCTGGTCGGCCATCTCCTGGAAAAAGGTGCTGGTGGTCCGGCCGCAGCCCGGGCACGCGGTCACTTGCGGGGTAAAGCTGCGAATGCCCAGCGACTGCAGAATCTGCTGCGAAACCACGACTTCCTCGGTGCGGTCTCCATTGGGCAGCGGCGTCAGCGAGGCGCGGATGGTATCGCCAATGCCATCCTGTAGCACCGGCGCCAATGCGGCCGTGGTGGCCACGATCCCCTTCGAGCCCATACCGGCTTCGGTCAAACCCAGGTGCAGCGGGTAATCGCACGCTTCGGCCAGCGCGCGGTACACGTCGATCAGGTCCTGTACCCCGCTCACCTTTGCACTCAGAATGATCCGGTCGTGGCCCAGGCCGTACCGCTCCGCCGCTCTTGCCGACTCCACCGCCGATACCACCATTGCGTCCATGGTGACTTCGCGGGCCGCCTTCGGTTCCACGCGGCGCGAGTTATCGTCCATCATGCGGGTGAGCAATTGTTGATCGAGCGACCCCCAGTTCACCCCGATGCGCACCGGCTTGCGGTTGGCCACAGCCACTTCGATCATGGTGCGGAAGTTCTCGTCGGTCTTCCGGCCGATATCGGAGTTGCCCGGATTGATGCGGTACTTGGCCAGCGCGCGCGCGCACTCCGGATACTTCTTTAGCAGGATGTGGCCGTTATAGTGAAAGTCGCCGATGATGGGAACGCGCACGCCGAACTTATCCAGCGTATCCACGATGGGCGCCACCGCCGCAGCGGCGTCCTGCGTGTTAACGGTGACGCGCACCAGTTCCGAACCGGCGCGCGCCAAAGCCATTACCTGGTTGACGGTGGCGGCCGTGTCCGCGGTGTCGGTATTGGTCATCGACTGCACCACGATCGGGTGATCGCCGCCGACCTTCACCCCGCCGACATCCACAACTACCGCCTTGCGGCGCGCTTTTACGGCCATCGTTCGAACCTCCAAAGGGAAACTATGATTTTATCAGCCTTCCAGTAGTGCCTCGGGGTCGTTGGGCGGCACAGGCTCAGCCTGTGCAAGGAGGGTAGGACAGACGATCGGATTGTGCCGTTTCTCACGCGCGCTTCGATGGGACATGACAGACCACGAAAGGCGATGGTCTGTCCCACCAAGCTTCATCCCACCGCGATCTCGTCAGCGCGCGAGATCGCGACCTGGGGAGGGAGAAGGGACGTGAGGGCCTTGATAGATATCCTGTGGAAGGCACAGCAAAAAAGGGGATCGCTATTTTGACTTTGCACACAGGGCGACAGCCCGTCCTTGCAGTTCGCCGGACCGGCGGTTCGGCTTATACTAAATGAGACCCGGAAGCCCCAAAAATCGAAATTTCGAGCAGCTGAAACTAGAAATCTCGTGGACCGCCCCAACGTTTCCTTGTTTCAAGCGCGAGGATGCAGCGGTTTCCCCAGCAAACGGAAGAGCACAGATGAACACGAAGACTTGCCCCACATGCAAGGTCACGGTCTGGCCGATGGCCGATGGTGCCTGCCCTGGATGCCGCGCTCCACTCGGCGATATGCCGCCGCACGGAGCATCTACGGGACGGAGCGAACCAGGCACCGCTTCGCCAGCCCAATCGACAATCCTGATCGAACGCAAGGGTGCAAAACGGGTTGGGCCAATCAACTGGATCGTGTCTCTCGACGATATGGCTGCTGGGCAATTACCGGAAGGAGGTCGAATGGCAATTCCTGTCGGAATCGGGACTCACGCGATCACCTTCGCTTTTGCACCAACCGGCGGCTTGATCCAACCGCCGAAACTGGGGGCACTTTCAGTTACTGGCCCCGACGATTTCAACATGCTGTTTTGCGTTGGCTTAGAAGGCGGAACATGGACGCCGTTCCGTATTTGTGTTGCGGAGAAGCGGCGGCTAAAGCCCGAAGAGGCCCAACTGATCGCCACCCCGCCGGAAGGTCCTCGATTGCCCTCTGCGCAGACCGCGCATCCGGTCCCCACGGTCACCGCCGACCTAATCGGGGCCTACCAGGCACCAAAAGGGAGGTTCGAAGGCTTCAATTTCACTCAGGTGTTCTCGCAGAAAACAGCCATCCTATTCGCGTTCTACTGGCTCTGGCGGTGGCTCTTCCCGGCGTACCTGCCCGAGGTGCTTCGAGAATTGGAGTTTCGGTTCACGGTAATCCCGTGCGGGATTCTCGGTGCAGTGTGGACCGGCATTTCACTCGTGAGGTGGGATGGCTCAGCCCCGCGACAGAAACACTAACCTCTTATAGCCGCAATGCGTTCCAGGGAATCAGGGAAACGGCTCTTAACTAAGTTCCGCCGGAAATCCCGGCCCATGGCATGATTGCCGGTCCAATACATGTGTGGAGAACGCATACCGGTCTTTTCACCCCCGTTGTACTTACGGCAGGAGCATCACCGGCGCCTGCCAGAACGCCGCCTTCTGCGTGCCCGGGTCGATCACGCTGACCTGGCAGTTATAGCGGCCGGCGGGAAGCTGGTTCAACGGGAAGCTGAAACGCAGCGGAACGGCCTTCGACTTCGCGTCCAGCCCGTCGGTGACCGAGACGGGCGCGGTTTCGTACGCCTTAGTTTTGCCCCGATAAAAAGTCACGTAGGCCAGCAGCGGCTGAGTCGTGGTGGCGGCCCGCTCATAGGCTTGTAAGTAAACATACAGGTCGCTGTTCTTATGAAACACGCGAGTCACGCTGGGAATCAGTTTCACCCCGTCGTCCACCAGCGGATCGGTAGCTTGCGCGGCGGCCTGCGCCGATCCCCTTCCGGCTGTGTACACCGCGTCGCGTACCGCCTGCCGTTGGCTGCTCAATACCACCGAGCTGATGGGAATGCGCTTCTCCTCTTTGTTCAGATTAGGAATCGCGAACTTGAAGATGAAAGTGCCGATGCGGCCGGTTTCCTCGTCGCGCGCCAGAGTCTTCAAGGTGTACGCGCCCGGCAGCAGCGTGAACCCGGTTTCATACTGGATCGGATGGGCGTTCAGTTGCGCGGCGGTCTCCCCGCTGAGCTTGATATCCACCTTGTCGCGCACATTGCTGACCGTAGCGCCGTATTCGTCTTTAACTTCGGTCATGAAGGCGATGACGGTGTGCTCGGCGCCGCCGTGGCGGGCCAGGGCCAGCTCGCTGCCCGGAATCTTCACCGCCACCGGCACGAAATACTCGGCGCGATTCAACTGGAAGTAATTCACTTCCATCCGGATGGTAAGATCCGTGATCGGGTCGCCCAGCATGAAGGCATCCTCCAACTGGCGCTCTTTGTCGGCCGTGGTGAACTTATTGAATGTCCTGCCGGCGTAGTAACCCTGCCGAAAGCTGAGAGTCGCCGCGACGTTATTGTTCAGGGTGATTTTGATGCGCCGGAACTTACCGTCGAGCGAGGTATTGGTGGTGTAGTAACCAATGGCGTAGTAATTCGAAATCGACTGTTCGGCCTGTACGATGCCGAGCGCCAGGTCGTTGTTGTCGAGCAGGGCCTTGCCGCCGGTATCGGCGGCCAGTGTCCAGAGAGTGTCCTGGGTTTTGGCGAAGTTGGCCTGCGCGGCCAGCGCCGAGCTGCCGGAGTACATGCCGCTGCCGCCGGGTGATCCCTGCGTGGCGTCCCCCAACGGCGCACTGGCCACCAGGCCGCGGGCGTCCACCGAGTACAGCACCACGTTGGCGCGCACGGCGGCGTTAGTAAACGCCTGTAACTGCGCCTGGTTGTCGATGCCCTGCAGCCTCAATCCGCTCGCGAAGTAGATCAGGACTTTCTTCTCGTTGAGGTTGCCCAGCATTTTGGCGGCGGTTTCGAGCGCGGCCAACTGGCGGTCGGTATTGAAGATGTTGAACTCGCTGTTATCCTGGCCGAAAGCCGTGCCGGTGTCGGCCGAGCTGTCGTCGTCGTCGGTATCGTTGAAACCCTGACCAGAGCCCACGATCAGCTTCTGCAGGGTCTGGTCCAGCAGATCGCGGTCGTCGGTGAAATCGGTCAACACCGAAACCGATCCGCCGTCGTATTTCAGCAGCGCCATCAGGTCCGGCCCTTTCATCTGGGTCTTGATGAATTTCTCGGTGTAGCTGATGGCGCGCAACTGGTCGGGAGGCGGCATGGCGGACATGTCGAAGTACACCGCCAGCATGCGCCGGTCGCGGTGGTCGATTTCTCCGGGCTTCTCGGGCGCGATCTGGTGCTGGGTCATGCCTTGCACCTGCGAGGCCTGCGGCGGCGCTGCCGGGCGTGGAGGCGGCGGCGCGTCGTCGGCCAGTTTCTGGTATTCGCAGAAGCGGATCTCCTGGGGCTTGCCGTCCTCGGTCACGGTGAAGTCCTTGGCGGTCAGACCCTCCACGGTTTTGCCGTTCTTGTCGGTGACGCTCACCATCTCCACCACCAGTTGCAGCGTGGTCTCAAACTTCACCGGCCCGGTGTCGGGCTGCTGCACCGCGTTCGGCCGCGTCTGGGGAAACGCCATCGCGGCGCTCATAAGCAGGACCAAAGGCCTCAGGAAACGATGAGTGTTCGGCATCATAAGGCGCGCTCCGAGTCAGAGCCGCGACCGTAAGGGAGCGGTCGCCGGCAATTGAAATGGTCCTTTCCCGGCAGTCTCATCGTCAGAACCGGAACCTCAGCGAGGCGACCACCCTGCGCATTTGGTTGGCGTTGGCGGGCAAACCGAACTGCCCGCTGGTAACGGCCACGTTCCAACTCGTCCAGGTGACGTGGTTGAGAATATTGGTGGTCGCGATCATGAAATCCAGTTTGCCTTCGTCGAAAGTGCGCGACATGGAAGTGTTGAGCGAAAACTGGCTCGGCCCGACGATCGAATCCCGCCCTGCGGTCCCCCACTGCCCAGCGGCCGGCGCGCTGAAGGCTGCCGGGTTCAGGTAGTAGCCGGCTGGGGCGTTGTAAACCCCTTGGCCTGTGTAGCTGGGACGGATCGGACCCGTCACGCCCGTACCCGGGTCGGTGAGCGAGTAAGTCGGCGTTTCGGGCAGCCCCGAGCCGGCGTTGATTTGCGATGACACCGTCCAGTGCTTCCATATCTCGCCCTTCCAACCGTTCGATAGCGTGCGGCCGCGCACTCCCATGCCGGTAGTGTATTGGACCACCCCGGTCAGCAGATTGCGCTGGTCGAAAGTGGAAGGCCCGCGCTCGGCGGAAAGATCGAGCCAGTTCTGCGCGATCACCGCGCTGGTCTGCGCCTGGCCGGCGCTTGGCTGAGCCTGCCCGGCGGAGGCCGCGCCTGTACCGCGCCCGCCCAGCGCCGCGTCGTCGATGGATTTCGAATAAGTGTACTGCACGCTGGCGGTGAACCCGTTGCGCAGGCGCCGGCGCAATTGCGCGATCAGGGCCTCGCGGGTGGAGTTTCCGTTCGAGGTCATATAGTAGTATCCCGCCGTACACGCGGGGCACGGATCGGCCGCACCGACCGGATAGGTGTTGGGCAGCGACAGTTCGACCGCGCGCGTGCCCTTGATGCCGTTATAAGTGACCACACCCACCAGGCCTCCCGGCAGATCGCGCTGCACCGATGCCTGCCAGTTGTGCGCGTATCCAACCTTGAAGTTCGGATCGATGCCGAAAGTGTCCGTGGTGATATCGGGCGAAGCGTTGAATCCGTTGGCCAGGGTGAGCGGATCGGCCGCGCTGTTGGCCACGCTCAGGCTCTTCGAGAGCGGCGCCTGCTGGTACATTTGCGTGGCGATGGTCTGATAAATCGAAGTATTGTAATAAAGCCCGTAACCCGCGCGGATAGTCAGGGGCGACGCGGCGATGGGATGCCAGGCGACCGCCAGCCGCGGTTGGAATTCGTGACGGTCGGGGCGGATCAAGGAAGCGGGATAGTGTTGCCCGGTAAGCGAACCGACCGGGTCGTAGGCCACCACTGGAGCTTCGCCCGCAAACCCGGGCAGCACGTCCAGATTGACCAGCCGTCCTCTCAGTTCAGTGATGGGCGCGCTATACTCCCAGCGCAAGCCGGCGTTGATGCTGAGCCCGGGCTTGACGCGCCAGTCGTCGTTGATGTAGGCGTCGTCGAACGAAGAACGCAAATACTTGTCGGCGTTGCCGTAAGCGATCGAGCTGGTATCGGGAGTGCCCAGCAGAAAATCGGCGAAGTCCATGCCGGTATTGGCAACCGGGAGTCCTCCCGAAAAGGCTTCGGTGGCCGCGCCCGTAAATCCGAAGCTGCCGCGCGGGTTTGCTTCCGACAGGTAATTGTACTGCTGCCAGCGGTAATCGCCGCCGAAGTTCACGTTATGCGAGCGATGGTTCCAGAAGGTATTAAACGAAAGCCAGGCGGTTTGGTTGCGCCGGTCCTGCGCGTTGCCGTCGCTCAGGCCCAAGATGGCACTGCTGTTGAACGAGAGAGCGGGAGGACCCCAGTAGAGGGCATCCTGATCGTTGCCGGTAATGCCGGCGTCGCCGGAGACGTTTTCGCGGTTGGCGAAGTAGGGAGTCAGAAGCGTAGTCTGGCGGGCGAAATCGAACTTCAGGGTCGCGAAAACGCGGTTGCTGAAACGGTGGTTCCAGTTGGGCGAGATATCCAGGCTGCTTTGGTGCGTGTTATCGAGAAAATCGAAAGCGTTGGTGGAACCGGAATTGGTATGCTGCCAGGCGAAATTGCCGTTGAACTGGTTTTTCATGCTGAGCGCCTTGCCCAGGCGCACCTGCACTCCGTCCTGGCTGGTGGTGCTGGGAGTCGGCACCTGATAGTCGTAAGTCCTGGACGCGAAATTGGGAAGCGGGTAATAGGCCAGCAGCGCTTGCGCTTGCGCGCTGATCCGGGTCTGGGGAATGACATTGCCCGGAAACGGCGCCCCGGTTTTTGGATCGTAAATGGTGAGTGGCAAGCCCAGTGCGCTCACCGCCTGCGAAAAGTCTCCGCCACGCTCGCTTTCGGTTGGCACCAGGTTGGGCGAGATGGTGGAATTGCGCTGCCTGGTCCACTGATAGCTCAGGAAAAAGAATGCCGGCTGGCGGCTGGGCGGAATCACGTGGGGAATCAGCAGCGGCCCCGCAAGGGAGGCCGCGCCGTTGAGCTGGTTGTAGGCGGTCTTGGGCGTGTCCTGGCCATTTACCGAAAAAGTCCGGGCGTCGAGCGCGGAATTGTCCGCCATCACGCTGAGTTGGGCCTGGTACATGGACCGCGGCCCCTTGCGGCCGTTACCGAATGCCGCCGATTGGGCATAAGGAGACGCGGCGCCGTTGTTCATGCTGCCGTTGACCGTAAAGGCGTCCCCCGAACTCTGCGCCTCGCCCGGTGCGGGCGCCTCGGCTGAAATGGAACCGGCATCGGCGGAAGCCTTCAGGTCAGTGCGTTGAAACCCGTTCTGTGCCGGCGCCTCCGGCAGCTTTTTGCCGTTCCCCTTGGCGGATTTCGCGCCGTCGGCGGGAGCGGCGGCAGCGGCGGCTGGCCCGCCCGGTATTGCCGTCCTGGGCCGTGCGGCCTGTTGTTCCACCGTATGGAACTGGCCCGGGGGCAACAACTTCAATTCCCACATCGGCGGCGGCGCACCCGCCTCGATGGCGACTTCCCGGGCGATCGTTTCGAAACATAGCATCTCCACGCGTATGGTCCAGATGCCGTCGGCCAAATCGGGAAACGAATACGTACCCTGGTCGTCGGTAATCGCAACCAACCGCTTATCGTCCCTGGTGGCCGTCACCATGGCGCCGGGCACCGGCATGCCGCCGAACAGCACAGTGCCGTGGTGCTCGGCGGCAAAAGCCGAAGCCGCCAAAAGGCACAGCAGAAGCAATCCGCGCGAGGCTCCCCGAAGCCTATTAACGACTGGAAGGAACTTTATCCGCATGATCGTGATGGGAAAGAGCCCTTGGCTCGTCCTGCGCCGTCTTCACCCGCCGACCCCAAGTATGCCCCGCTCCGCATGTTCTCCACGCAAAATGTGTGTAACGAACGTAAGGGGCAACAATTGAGCCGCTTCGACTTTCGACATGACGACGAGGGACCACCAAAATGGTAGCAAATGAAACCATCTGACTCTCCAGCGGCAACTTTTCCGCGGGATATACGACCAACATTTCCAGGGATCAAGCGGCGGTGCTGGTGCCGTAACGGGTCGCGCAATTGCGCCCTCCACCGCCAGGCTGCCGAGAACCACGACCCGGATGCTCTTTTGTCACGATCTTCTCCACCCCTGCGCAAGATATCGGCCCTGCAGCAGGATGCCTTTACCCTTTATGAAATGGCGTATAAGAACAAGACGGGAAAAAGGCTACCAAATTATCGGACGACCGTTCATTCCTTTCAACTGCCGGCGCTAACTACACGGAAAGACGCAACCAAACGGCAGATCGTGGAATCGCGACTCGGTTCGGCAAGTGAAACGAAGCTTATTCCGAGCAGAAAAGGCACCCGCAAAGCTATCGATATCTTAATGAGCTACTCATTGAGAAGTCCCATCCCTCTACTCCTACACCGATCGTGCGAGCGCCAATCAGCGATGATGTCGAGGCAGCGTTACGGGACCTCCGCCCTGAGCCGCGGTTTGGGAGCTTCCTCGGAGAGGTAATGGCAGCGCACGTGGATCTGATGCGCTCGCTCGGCTATCGCTACGACGTCAACGAAGGTGTGCTACTCCGCTTCGATCGCTTCCTGCAAACTCGTGCCGAATTGGCCGGCGAGCCGGTAAGTCAGCTCATTGAAGTGTGGGCTCAAAGCGATCCCTCACGGAACCGTCTGTGGGAGGGGAAGAGAGTGGGCCAACTGATTTCTAAAGCGATGCATCGGCTGTATCCTGTTACAGCAATCTTCCCAATGAGAATTGAGATGTCCGAACCAGTTCGCCTGGAGCAGAGGCGGCCATACGTGTACTCCGACGGGGAAATACAGCGGACTCCAAAGGCAGCGCTGGCGTTCCCATCTCCAAAGGCGACGCTGCGGCCGCTCAGCCTATTTACCATGGTGGTGCTTGCCTACTGCGCGGGGCTGCGAGCCGGTGAGATCGTCGGTCTGACGTTGGGAGATGTAAATCTGCAGGACGGCACGATCGAGATTCGGGACACGAAATTCTTCAAAGATCGTCGAGTCCCGCTGGCCGCGGGGGTGATCGGGGTACTCAAGAATTACCTTGTAGCCCGCGAACAAGCTGGAGGGCCGACGAACTCGGATAGTGGCTTGTTCTGGAATCAAAAGTTCGGACGGCGCTACTCATACGGTGGATTGAGCATCCTCTCGGTCCAGGTACTGCGCCGCGCCGGCCTTAAGCCGACTACTGGCCGGATCGGGCCGCGAATCCATAATCTGCGTCACGCCCAGCAGCTCTGGTGTGATGTTCAGGTAGACGAGCGTTGACGTGATGTCTTTAACCACTGGCGATCGCAGTGCGGTGAGATTGCACGCATCCCGGTAAAGAAGATGAACCGGCCCGCCCTGTGTTAACTGGACGCCGAGGAAATCACAGCGACTCTCCGGCAACCAGACCGGTCGAATCCCGAAGGACAGCGGGATCATACTTTACTCGGATTCCTCTGCAACACGGGAGCTCGCATCCAGGAAGCGCTGAATGTGTGTCCTCAGGCAATTCGGTTCGATTCGCCTGCCCACGTGGAACTCTTTGTAGGCGGCCGGATACACGGTACCGTAAACTAACTTCACCACCGTCCGGATGAACGCGCACGGCAACTTGCTGAAATTCGCCGGTTGTTCTCGGAATGTGAACGCCAAAAGCATCGGCTTCTCCTTCGCCGCGGAGCGCCGTAGGCTTCGGAGAGCGTGCAGAACCGCTTGATCCTGGCCAGTCAATGCCGTCGCTCTTTGTCAGCGGCATCCCGCAGTGGGGCCAGTCTTCCGCGCGGTGGCGAAAACAGAAGCAATGCCAGATCTTGGAAGGACGTTTGATGCTGGACCACGGCCCAACTCATCAAGCCACCCGCTCTGCGGGCAGGTGTCTGACTATCATGGGCAGGTCGCTCCCGTCGGCCATTCGTCTTTGTGCCCGCGCGGGAAACCAAGTAAACTTAAACGCGCAGGCGGTATTCGTGATTCCATTGTTCCAGTGACGATCCGCACAGACTCCCGCAAGCACTGTATATAAGCGTACCATCCGTATAGGTTGCGCCCGTCAGACGAATAATCACTGGAACTGCATAGCACAAGCTCTGTATAATATTGACATTCTTGGGCCTCGAAATCAAGATTACAGGGATTCTGCGCTGCCAACACGAGGGGGGGAAGATGCACTCTGCGAGTCTGGACAACAGGACACTGCTCAACGCGCTCGTCGCTTTCCACAACGGAGACTTTTCGGCTCGATTGCCGGTCGACCATACGGGAATCACGGGCAAGATCGCGGACACGATCAACGAGATCTTCGAAATGAACTCCCGCATGCGCGATGAACTGGCGCGGCTGAGCAAGACGGTTGGGAAAGACGGTCGTATCTCGGAGCGCGCGGCCCTCGCCGGGGCGACCGGCGACTGGACGGTCTGCGTTCACTCCCTCAATGAACTAATAGGCGATCTTGTGCGCCCATCCACGGAAGTCGCGCGGGTGATTGGCGCCGTGGCGAAGGGCGATCTCTCGCAGACCATGGCCGTCGAAGTAGACGACCGTCCCTTAAAGGGCGAGTTCCTTCACACGGCTCGCATCGTCAATACCATGGTGGACCAACTCAACAGCTTCGCCAACGAAGTCACTCGCGTGGCGCGCGAAGTTGGAACGGAGGGCAAACTCGGCGGCCAGGCAGACGTGCAGGGCGTGGCCGGTGTGTGGAAGGATCTCACGGTGTCGGTAAACTCGATGGCCGGAAACCTGACCGCACAGGTTCGAAATATCGCCGACGTTACTACCGCGGTCGCCAAGGGAGATCTTGGCCGTAAGATCACCGTGGAAGTGCGGGGCGAAATCTTGGAACTGAAAAACACTATCAACACCATGGTGGATCAGCTCAGCTCTTTCGCTTCCGAAGTAACTCGCGTCGCGAAAGAGGTCGGAACCGAAGGTAAGCTGGGCGGCCAGGCGGATGTAAAGGGCGTGGCCGGCGTGTGGAAGGATCTTACGGATTCAGTCAACTCAATGGCAGGGAACCTTACCGATCAAGTCCGCAACATTGCCGGTGTGACTACCGCGGTTGCCAATGGCGATCTGTCACGCAAAATCACGGTTGATGTTCGGGGTGAGATTCTGGAGCTCAAAGACACTATTAACACCATGGTGGATCAGCTCAACGCCTTCGCCAGCGAGGTAACCCGGGTGGCTCGGGAGGTCGGCACAGAGGGCAAGCTCGGCGGCAACGCCGATGTCAAAGGAGTGGCCGGCGTATGGAAGGACCTGACCGATTCAGTCAACAGCATGACCGGAAACCTTACAGCGCAAGTGCGCAACATCGCCGAGGTAACCACCGCAGTGGCAAAGGGCGATTTGAGCCGCAAGATCACCGTAGATGTGCGCGGTGAGATTCTAGAACTGAAAGATACTATTAATACCATGGTGGACCAACTTAGCGCCTTCGCCAGCGAAGTTACCCGAATGGCAAAAGAAGTCGGAACGGAGGGTAAACTGGGCGGCCAGGCCGATGTAAAGGGTGTTGCCGGCGTGTGGAAGGATCTTACCGAGTCTGTGAATTCCATGGCAGGGAACTTAACTAACCAGGTCCGCAATATTGCCGACGTGGCGACGGCTGTCGCCAGAGGAGACCTGTCCACGAAGATCACCGTCGCGGCCCGTGGGGAGATTCTGGAACTCAAGAATACCATCAACACCATGGTGGATCAGCTCAACTCCTTCGCATCCGAGGTGACTCGCGTGGCTCGTGAGGTGGGGACGGAAGGAAACCTCGGCGGCCAGGCTGATGTAAAAGGTGTGGCTGGTACCTGGCGTGACCTTACAGAGAGCGTCAACTCGATGGCGTCGAATCTGACGAACCAGGTTCGTAACATCGCCGACGTCACGACGGCGGTCGCACGCGGGGACCTCAGCCGTAAAATCACGGTCGACGTGCGCGGCGAGATTCTCGAGCTCAAGAACACCATTAACGTCATGGTGGATCAGCTCAACGCTTTCGCGTCGGAAGTCACCCGCGTGGCGCGGGAAGTGGGAACGGAAGGAAAGTTGGGCGGTCAGGCCGCGGTCTCTGGCGTGGCGGGGGTCTGGAAGGACCTTACGGATTCCGTGAATAGCATGACCGGCAATTTGACCAATCAGGTTCGCAACATCGCTAACGTTGCTACCGCCGTTGCCAAGGGCGACCTGTCGACCAAGATCACAGTGGACGCGCGCGGCGAGATCCTAGAACTAAAAAGCACCATCAACATTATGGTGGACCAGCTGAACGGCTTTGCGTCGGAAGTGACCCGCGTGGCCCGCGAAGTCGGGACGGAAGGCAAACTGGGCGGTCAAGCCGACGTTCGCGGCGTGGCGGGCACCTGGAAGGATCTCACAGAGAGCGTGAACTCGATGGCGTCGAACCTGACGTCCCAGGTTCGCAATATTGCCGAGGTAACCACCGCTGTGGCGCGCGGCGATCTGTCGCGGAAAATCACGGTCGATGTGCGTGGCGAGATCCTATCGCTCAAAGACACCATCAACACCATGGTGGATCAGCTCAATGGATTTGCATCGGAAGTCACCCGAGTGGCCAAGGAAGTTGGAACCGAGGGTAAGCTCGGTGGACAAGCGGACGTGAAGGGCGTGGGCGGCGTATGGAAAGACCTGACCGAGTCTGTCAACTCGATGGCCGGGAACCTCACCGCGCAGGTTCGTAACATTGCGGAGGTAACCACGGCCGTGGCGCGTGGCGATCTCGCCCGAAAAATCACCGTGGATGTCCGCGGCGAGATTCTGGCACTGAAAGAAACCATCAACACCATGGTGGATCAACTGGGATCGTTCGCTTCGGAGGTAACGCGGGTGGCGCGAGAAGTGGGAACCGAGGGTAAGTTAGGCGGCCAAGCTAATGTCTCCGGGGTGGCGGGCACCTGGAAGGACCTCACAGATTCGGTCAATTCCATGGCCTCGAACCTAACCAATCAGGTTCGTAACATCGCGGAAGTAACCACAGCCGTAGCGCGCGGCGATCTGTCGCGCAAGATCACCGTGGACGTGCGCGGAGAGATTCTCTCGCTGAAAGATACCATCAATACCATGGTCGATCAACTGAGCTCTTTCGCATCCGAGGTGACCCGAGTCGCCAAAGAGGTGGGGACCGAAGGCAAGCTGGGCGGCCAGGCCGACGTCAAAGGCGTCGCGGGAGTGTGGAAGGACCTGACGGAGTCGGTGAACTCGATGGCGGGCAACCTCACGGCGCAGGTCCGTAACATTGCGGAGGTAACCACAGCAGTAGCGCGCGGCGATCTTGCCCGCAAAATCACCGTCGATGTGCGCGGCGAGATCCTGGCCTTAAAGGAGACCATCAACACGATGGTGGATCAATTGAGCTCGTTTGCGTCCGAGGTTACGCGCGTCGCCAAGGAAGTGGGCACCGAAGGCAAACTAGGGGGGCAGGCGAACGTGCCGGGCGTGGCTGGAACCTGGAAAGACCTTACCGATTCCGTAAACTCCATGGCTTCCAATCTTACTAATCAGGTACGTAATATCGCGGAAGTGACGACTGCCGTGGCGCGCGGCGATCTCTCGCGGAAGATCACGGTGGACGTGCGCGGTGAGATACTGTCGCTCAAAGACACGATCAATATTATGGTCGATCAACTCAGCTCCTTCGCCTCGGAGGTGACTCGAGTCGCCAAAGAAGTGGGGACCGACGGCAAACTGGGCGGGCAAGCAAACGTCTCCGGCGTCGCGGGCGTCTGGAAGGATCTGACCGAATCAGTGAACTCGATGGCGTCGAACCTGACGGCCCAAGTCCGCAATATCGCCGAGGTGACCACGGCGGTTGCCAAGGGAGACCTCTCTCGCAAGATCACGGTAGACGTGCGCGGCGAAATCCTCGAATTGAAGAACACGATTAACATCATGGTGGATCAGCTCAACGCGTTTGCCGCGGAAGTCACCCGCGTCGCCAAAGAGGTCGGGACAGAAGGAAAGCTCGGCGGACAGGCTGACGTGTACGGCGTAGCCGGCACTTGGAAGGATCTGACCGAATCGGTGAATTCGATGGCGTCGAACCTGACCAACCAGGTGCGCAACATCGCACAGGTGACCACGGCCGTGGCCAACGGCGACCTCTCCCGCAAAATTACAGTAGACGTGCGCGGAGAAATTCTCGAACTGAAGAACACCATCAATACCATGGTGGATCAACTCAATTCCTTCGCCTCCGAAGTGACCCGCGTGGCGCGCGAAGTTGGCACGGAAGGTATCCTTGGTGGACAGGCCGAAGTGCGCGGCGTTGCCGGGACGTGGAAGGACCTGACTGAGAGCGTGAATCTGATGGCTGCTAATTTGACCACTCAGGTTCGCGGCATAGCCAAAGTCGTCACCGCCGTCGCCAACGGCGACCTGAAGCGCAAGCTTGTGCTCGAAACCAAAGGCGAAATCGCCGAACTGGCGGACACGATCAATGGCATGATCGACACTCTGGCTACCTTTGCCGACCAGGTCACGACCGTGGCGCGCGAAGTGGGCATCGAAGGTAAGCTGGGTGGACAGGCGCGCGTGCCCGGCGCGGCTGGAATATGGCGCGACCTTACTGACAACGTGAACCAGTTAGCGGCGAATCTGACAAGCCAGGTGCGAGCCATCGCTGACGTGGCCAACGCCGTTACCAGCGGCGATCTGACGCGCTCCATTGCTGTGGAGGCGCAAGGTGAAGTAGCGGCGTTGAAGGATACCATTAACCAGATGATCGTGAACCTCGCCGAGACCACTCGCAAGAATACCGATCAGGACTGGCTGAAGACAAATATTGCTAAGTTCACTGGCATGATGCAGGGGCAGCGCGACTTACTAACTGTCTCCCGCTTCCTCCTTTCCGAACTGACGCCGCTCGTGGGAGCGCATGTAGCGACATTTTATATGGCGGAAACCGCCGACGACCAGACCGTGCTTAAGCTACTTGCGGGGTACGGATACGAGTCGGATAGCGCTGTGCCGCTGTCATTCAAACTCGGGCAGAGTCTTGTCGGCCAGTGCGCGCGGGAGAAGCAACGCATTTTGGTCACGGACATCCCGGAAGGCTATTTGCGCATCAACTCCAGCCTGGGCAGCGCATCTCCCGCTTGCGTGGTTGCGCTTCCGGTTCTCTTTGAAGGCGAAGCTCGTGCGGTGATCGAGCTTGCCTCGTTCCGTCAGTTCAACGAAGTACACGTGGCGTTCCTCGATCAGCTCACTCAATCCATCGGCATCGTGCTGAATACCATCGGCGCCACCATGCGCACCGAGGAACTCTTGAAGCAGTCGCAGGCTCTGGCCGAAGAGCTACAGAACACCAACGCTGAACTCGAAGTAAAAGCCCACCTGCTTGCGGAGCAGAAGACCGAGGTGGAAACCAAGAACCGCGAGGTTGAGCAGGCCAAGGCCGCCCTTGAAGAAAAAGCCGAGCAACTCGCGCTCACTTCGAAGTACAAGTCTGAATTCCTGGCCAACATGAGCCACGAGCTGCGGACGCCCTTGAATAATCTGTTGATTCTGGCCCGCATGCTCGCAGAGAACTCAGAAAAGAACCTTTCCTCCAAACAGGTAAAATACGCCGAAACGATTCATTCGTCAGGCACCGATCTGCTCGCTCTGATCAACGATATTCTCGACCTCAGTAAAATCGAATCCGGCAAGATGGATGTGGAAGTGGGAGCGGTCCGGTTCACCGAGCTCGAAGATTACTGCTCCCGCACCTTCCGCCACGTCGCGGACGGCAAGGGCCTGGAGTTTAACATCATCTCCGGCGACGTTCTGCCCGACACCATTCTTACTGACGTGAAACGCCTGCAGCAGGTTCTCAAAAACCTGCTCAGCAACGCGCTGAAATTCACCAGCCAGGGCTCCGTCAGGCTCGAGATGCGAACCGTTCAGCGCGGATGGAGCTCCGGTCATCCTGTGCTTACTCGAGCGAAATCCGTGGTGGCTTTCTCGGTCACCGACACCGGCATCGGCATCCCGCTGGATAAACAGAAGATCATCTTCGAGGCGTTTCAGCAGGCCGACGGCACCACCAGCCGCAAGTACGGCGGGACTGGTCTGGGGCTTTCCATCAGCCGGGAACTGGCGCGTCTACTGGGCGGCGAGATCCGTCTGCAGAGCCAGCCCGGAGCCGGCAGCACTTTTACACTCTACCTGCCGCAGACCTATTACTCGACCGTAACCATGTCCAAAGGCGAATCTCCGGAGCCGCCCGTCCAAAGTCTGGAAGAGCCGGCTGGGCGTGCCGCCGAAATACTTCTTCCTGCCTCGATAACGAAATCGGCCGCTGCCGCTCTGGTGGAGGACGTTTCTATCGATGACGACCGCAATAATATTCACCAGAACGATCCGGTGTTGCTCATTGTCGAAGACGACCCGACCTTCGCCAGAATCCTCATCGATATGGCTCACGAGCATGGGCTAAAGGCCCTGGTGGCCCTGCGTGGGAACACCGCGCTCGCGCTTGCCAGCGAATTCCGGCCCGGGGCGATTACTCTCGATATCGGGTTGCCCGACATGATGGGCTGGACCATTGTGGACCGGCTCAAGCACGACTCGCGTACCCGGCAGATTCCGGTGCATATTATCACCGGCGACGACGATCGCCGGCGCGGTCTGGCTTTGGGTGCCATGACCTTCGCGCAAAAAGCCATGGAGAAATCCGACCTCGCTCAGATGTTCGGAGTAATCCGGCTATCCGCCGAGCCGCGCATCAAGAAACTCGTCGTGGTGAGCGGCGACGCGCAACTGAGGGATAGTGTGCAGGCCGAGGTGGGCGCGCCCGACATTCAGATCATCGAATACCACAGCGCCGGAACGTTCCTGGACATTCTTGGAAACGATTACTTCGATGCAGTGGTCCTCGATTTCTCGCTTCGCGACCTGCCGGCGGCTAAAGTGGTTCAGCGGATCCGGGCGTCGATCTCTCCTTATACGCCGCCGGTCATTGTGATCGGGCCGCCCGGCTTGGATTCGGCTCAACTGGCGGGGATTGCGCGCTGCGCCCGCGAAACTGTAGTCCGCTATGTGACATCGCTCGATGCGCTGCTCGAAGAGACGGTGGCGCTGGTACACAGGAAGGAGCCGGATCTCAGGGAAAGCCAGCGCGCCATTATCCACAAGCGCCGCGAACACGATCCCATTCTCGAGCAGAAGACAGTGTTGGTGGTTGACGACGACCTGCGAAACATTTTCGCTCTGACCAGTTTGCTGGAACATCACAATATAAACGTGTTGCACGCCGAGAATGGACGGCGGGGAATCGAGCTTCTCGAGCAGAACCCCCACATCGACGCCGTGCTGATGGATATTATGATGCCGGAGATGGATGGCTACGAAACCATGCGTACCATTCGGCGCAAGCCTCAGTTCCAGAGTTTGCCAATCATTGCGCTCACGGCCAAGGCCATGAAAGGCGACCGGGAGAAGTGCATCGAGGCGGGCGCTTCCGACTACGTCACCAAACCCGTGGATCTGGAGCAGCTCTTTTCCGTTCTGCGAGTGCTGGTGTCGAGCCGGTCGGACATGCTGGCGCCGAGAATGGCGGACCTGGACGATGTGGCCGGCGCTCGCGAGCGACCGCAGCCGACCGCCGTCGAGGACGACCGCAACAACATTCAGCCGGGAGATGCTGTTCTGCTGATAGTGGAAGACGACCCGGTATTCGCGCGGATCTTGGTAGAGTTGGCCCATGGCAGGGCCCTCAAAGCGTTGGTGGCGATCGAGGGCAGAACGGCCATCGCTCTGGCGCGGGAATTCAATCCAGCCGCCATAACTCTCGATATCACGCTTCCGGATATGGCCGGCTGGAGCCTGCTCGACCGCTTCAAACACGATCCCACTACCCGTCATACTCCCGTCCACGTGATCTCCGGAGACGACGACAGGCGGCGAGGCCTCGCGCTGGGAGCCATGACTTACATCCAGAAGGCCTCGGATCAGGAGAAACTGGGCAGAACTTTTGGATTGATTGGCGCGGCCGCCGTGGTTCGTAGAAAGAAGGTGCTGCTGGTAAGTTCGGGGCATGGCCAGGTTTCAGCCGCCATTGACGCTAAAGATGTGCAGATCACCATTGTATCTTCGGAACAGGAAACTCTGTCGATCGTCAGCGCCCAATATCTGGACGGCATCGTTATCGATGCTCCCGTCGAGGGAGTTACGGTTGCTCAACTGATATCGGAGGTGCAAACGATGGTCATGCCGTACACGCCTCCGATCATCGTCTACAGCCCCGATCCAAAGCAGAACGTGCCCGATTTCCGCCTCCTCATCGACAAGAGCCCGGTTCGCTTTGCTCCCACATTAGGGCGCCTCCTGGATGAGACGATGGTTCTGCTTCATCGCCATGAAGGCGATTTATCGGACGAGCAGCGCGACGTGCTGGCGGAGGTTCGCGCGGCCGATTCCAGTCTCATGGAAAAGAAGGTCCTGGTAGTCGATGACGACGTCCGCAACATCTTCGCTCTCACCAGCGTTCTGCAGCATCACAAGGTGGAAGTGCTCCACGCCGAAAACGGTCGCGCCTGTCTCGAAGTTCTGGAGCGAAACGCCGACGTGGATGTCGTTCTCATGGACATCATGATGCCTGAAATGGACGGCTATGACACGATGCGGGCCATTCGAAGAACAGACTCGTTCCGATCGTTGCCGATTGTCGCGCTGACCGCGAAGGCCATGAAGGGAGACCGAGAGAAGTGTCTCGAAGCCGGCGCCACCGACTACGTTCCCAAGCCGGTGGACCTCGATCAGCTCTTCTCAGTCCTTCGGGTGTGTCTGGATGCAGAGAACCAATCGGCCAAACGCGTTCCCGGAACTAGAACGGCCGGCGACGCGGCTGGGTACTGATATGCCTCGGATGCCACTCAACCCGCCCGGAATCGCCGCCGAGCGTCCCATGCCCGCCTCCGGCCCCAGGACGCGACTCCTGTTGGTGGACGATGATGAAGCTAACCTGCTCTCCCTCCAGGCGACCCTGGAGGATCTGGTGGACGAATTGGTGATGGTCCAATCGGGCGAAGAAGCCCTTCGCTACCTGCTTGAAACGGATTTTGCCGCCATCTTATTGGACGTTAAGATGCCCGGTATGGATGGCTTCGAAACTGCCAGCATGATCCGCAACCGGAAAAAAACGCAGACTACGCCAATCCTATTCTTGACCGCCTTCCAGGGCGCCGATCATCTGTTTCGCGGCTACGACTTAGGAGCGGTCGATTTTCTCTTGAAGCCGATCAGCCCCGACGTGCTCCGCTCGAAGGTGGCCGTCTTTGTCGAACTCGCCCGGAACGCCACTCAACTCCGGCACAACGCCGAGGTCCTCGCCAAAGCCGAACTGCGCTTCCGGTCCCTTCTGGAAGCAGCTCCGGATGCCATACTCATTACCAACGAATGCGGCGAAATCGACCTTGTCAACTCACGCACCGAAGAACTGTTCGATCGTCCGCGAGAGGCCTTGCGCGGCCGCAGTGTCAAAATGCTGGTACCGGACTGGACCGAGATGGCACAGGTCCACTCCATCGAATTGACCGGCATTCGCCGCGACGGCTCGGAGTTCCCGTGCGAACTCACCTGCAGCCCGCTTCAGACCGAAGAAGGCCTGCTCATCACTACCGTCGTCCGCGACATTACCGAACGCCGCAGGAGCGACGAGAACATCCGCAGACTGAATACGGAGCTCGAGCGTCGCGTAGCCAGCCGGACTCTGGAACTGACCCGATCGAACGAAGCCCTGCGCCAGTTCGCATGGGCCGCCAGCCACGATCTGCAGGAGCCCTTGCGCGTGGTAGTCGCCTACGCGCAATTACTGCAACGGCGAGGGGACAATCTGGATGCGCAATCGCGTGACTTCTTGAATACAATCGTGAACGGTGCGCTCCGCATGGAGAGTCTGCTGTCCTCTCTCCGCGACTATGTATTCGCCAGCGATGCGGGCTCAGAGCAGACCGAAATCGTGGACGCCGGCGAACTCCTCGAGAAGGTTCTCGACGGTCTCGATTCATCGCTGCGGAGTTGCGGCGCCACGGTGGAATGCGGTCCCATGCCAGTTGTCAGAACTGTCCCGGTCCTCCTTTCCCAGATCTTCCAGAACTTAATCGGAAATGCCATGAAGTATCGCAGCGACAAGCCGCTACGTATCCTCATCTCGGCGGAACGGCAGGCGCGCGATTGGCTCTTCAGCGTGGCGGATAACGGGATTGGGATAGGGCGCGAGCATCACGGGTTGATCTTTGGCGTTTTTAAGAGGTTGCATACCCAGAAGGTTCCCGGTACCGGGATCGGCCTCCCGATCTGCAAGGTTGCCGTCGAGAGATTAGGCGGGCAGATCTGGGTGGAATCGGAACCCGATCAAGGAGCGGTTTTCAAATTCACCTTGCCGGCAACCGACACTTAGTTAGATTCGAAAAGGAGCTGGTGCGCATGACAAACACATTGAAGCGACACTATTGCGTCGCCATCGTGGAAGACAGCAATGAGGACGTGTTCTTGATTCAGGAGGCCAGCCGCCAGGTTCCACATGATATTCACTTCATCCGCTTCGCGACAGCGGAGTCGGCGATTTCGGGACTGACGGCGCCGGATGTTCTCCCGTTGGACGGAATTATGGTCGACCTGAATCTGCCCCGGGGCAGCGGCCTCGATGTAATCGACGCCGTTCGGCGATCCGACAAGCTGAGGAATACCCCCGTTGTGGTTCTCACGTCCTCCGTTTCGGCGAGAGACCGGGCCGCCGCTCAGGCGCTTGACATCAGGGCTTACATCGAAAAGCCCACGCAGTTGGACGATTTCGAACAAGCCGTAATGGGTGCACTGGACAAGCTGCTGGCGGCATGAGGAACCCGGGCGCCGTCGATAGGAGTTCGATCCATGCCAGCGCGGTAAGTGAACTCTGTTGCTTCGAGCGGCATTTGTTCTGAGCTGGCCGCAGCCGGTTGCAGCGCGAGACTTGCCGCGCGCCGGGATGCCGTCGGGTGCGAAGGAATAAGTCACTTGCCGAACAGGAGCGGAGTTCGTAGCCGTTTGATGTTCTGACCTGGTGCGTTCGGCTTTAGGGAAGAGTGCCAATTCGCACAACTGCAGGAGCCGGGAAAATTGAGAAAATAGTACAAGTCTTAGGTACTGAGGGACGAGCGTGTCAGCCGAAACGAAGCCTTTTGAAATTGTTCTTGCCGAGGACAATCCCGCAGACGCAGAACTCGTGCGAATGGCGTTGAAAGAGCACCACGTCCATTGCACGTTGCGCGTTCTGCGGGATGGCGCAAAGGCGGTTGAATTGCTGGAAAGTCTCGATACCGATCCCAAGTCGCCCCCGCTGGATCTTCTGCTCCTCGATATGCACCTTCCCAAATTCGACGGGGCTGAAATTCTGCACCGCCTGCGTTCGACGGAACGCCACGGGCAGATGCCTGTGATTGTGCTGAGCGGCTTGAACTCCCCAATGATCGAGGAAACGGCAACCAGGCACGCGGCGCTATTCTATTTCAGAAAACCATCGTCGTTCGAGGAACACATGCAGCTCGGCGGGATCGTACGGGGCGTTCTTCAGAACACAACCAGAGGTGCCGCGTGAGCCCCAGCGGCGCGAAGATTCTCACCGCCTTCACCGGCAGCGAGACGGACAGTAATGAACAGTTCCGGGCGATAGTTGCCGAGACGCCCGAGTGCGTCAAGATCGTCGCCCCAGACGGAACGTTGCTTTTTATGAATACACGCGGCCTTGGAATGGTGGGTGCTCCCTTCGCCGAAGCCGTTGTTGGCAAGAACGTCTACGATATGATCGCCGCCGAAGACCGTGAGCGCTTCCGGGAATTCAACGAGAGGGTTTGTCGTGGCGATAATGCCTCGCTGGAATTCGACATCGTGGGGCTGAAAGGCGCGCGCTGTCACGTGGAGAGCCATGGCACACCTCTTCGATACGCGGATGGGGGCACGGTTCATCTCGGGATTATGCGTAACGTCACCGAGCGCAAAGAAGAGGAACGCGCCCCCTGGCTGTTAAGTGCGATCGTCGATTCCTCCGAGGACGCGATTATCAGTAAGGACCTTGACGGTGTTATCACGAGTTGGAACAGCAGCGCCGCGCGGCTTTTCGGCTATACGGCCACTGAGGCGATCGGGCAACCCGTCGCCGCGCTCCTGATCCCGAAGGATCGCCAGAACGAGGAGCCGGACATTCTCGCTCGCCTGAAACGCGGCGAGCGCGTCGATCATTTCGAGACGGTGCGTCAGCGTAAGGATGGCGCGCTGCTCGACATCTCCCTCACGATTTCCCCGGTCAAGGACGCCCAGGGCGGGATCATCGGCGCATCGAAGATCGCGCGCGATATTTCGGACCGCAGGCGAGCGGAAAAGGCGATCGAGACGCTTAATGCGCAACTCACTACCGACCTCGCGGCCATGACTCGGTTGCAGCAACTCAGCATCCGGCCGATGCAGATCGAGGACTTCGCAACGTTGCTCACGGAGATTATCGCGGCCGCAATCGAAATGACGGGCGCAGACATGGGGAACATCCAGTTGCTCGAAGATGGCGCCCTGAAGATCGTAGCCCATCGCGGTTTCGAACGGGCCTTCCTTGATTTCTTCAGCAGCATTCACGAGGGGGAGGCGGCTTGCGGTATCGCGATGGAGCGCGGCGAGCGCGTAATCGTCGAGGATGTGGCCACAAGCCGCACCTTCG
This sequence comes from Bryobacteraceae bacterium, assembly GCA_049509915.1. Classification (GTDB taxonomy): domain Bacteria; phylum Acidobacteriota; class Terriglobia; order Bryobacterales; family Bryobacteraceae; genus JBEKYD01. Next base: position 30,034 of record JBEKZL010000016.1, read on the forward strand.
GCGGCAAGCCCAGTCTCGCCCTAATGTTGGGTGCCGGCGCCCGTGCTCTGCAGTCAACTCCCCTTGTTACCCGTGGAGGGGATCTACTCGGAAGGCTCTCCACGTTTTACCGTACGCCACACCGCCCCGCCGATCGCGATTTGCGTCTGCTGGACATTCTCGCTCGTCAAACGGCCGATCTGATAGAACGCAAGCGCGCCGAAGGGGCGTTGCTCGCCAGCGAGCGCTGGTTTCGACAGCTCGCCGACGCCATGCCGCAGCTCTTGTGGACGGCCCGGCCGGACGGCTACGTCGATTACTACAACGATCAATGGTACGAATTCACCGGCGTCAGCCGCAATGTGTTCGGGAATGAAAGCTGGGAGCCGGCCCTGCATCCCGAAGATTTGCAGAGGACCCGCGAGACCTGGGCGGCAGCCTTGGCGGCGGGAACGCCGTATAACATCGAATATCGTCTGTGGGAGGCACGCCGAAGCCGCTGGCGTTGGTTCGTCGGCCGCGCTCTTCCGGTCCGCGATCCACGCGGCAATCTGGTGAAGTGGTTCGGCTCCTGCACCGATATCGATGAACAGAAGACCGTTCAGGAGGATCTGCGCCGCGCCAACCAGGACCTTGAGCAGTTCGCGTTTACAGCGAGCCATGACCTTCAGGAGCCGTTGCGCAGCATCAAAATCTATAGCGAGCTTCTGGCAAAACGCTACGGCGGCGCCATCGATGGCGACGCGCTCAAATTCGTCAGGTACCTGCGCACCGCTGCTACCCGCCTTGAGACGCTTGTGCGAGACCTGCTGTCTTATACTCAGGTCTCGAAGCTTGAAAACGGTGCGGAAAGGGCCGATGCGGCTGAAGCCCTGAATCTCGCCTTGGCCAACCTCGCCGGTGCCGTGTCCGAAGCGGGAGCGACGATCACCACGGAACCATTGCCGTCCCTTTCGGTGCACAGCACACATCTTGAACAATTGTTCCAGAACATGATCGGCAATGCCATAAAGTACCGAAGTCCGGAAGGTCCACCAGTCGTCCGTGTCACGGCCGAGCGAGAGAACGGACACTGGATTATCGCTGTGAGTGACAACGGCATCGGCATTGATCCGGAATATAAGGAGAATATCTTTGGACTTTTCAAGCGCCTCCACACCAACGATGCATATCCAGGGACTGGAATCGGGCTGGCCATCTGTCGGCGAATTGTAGATCGCTATAATGGGCGAATCTGGGTCGAATCCGAACCCGGACGAGGATCTATTTTCCGTGTTACACTTCCCGTCTGAAGAGCCGCCCGTTGGCGAGCGACGCCATATTCTGATCGTCGAAGACAATGAAGCCGACGTGTTTCTCATCGAGGAGGCGATCCAGGCAACCAAGCTCTCTGTATCCGTTCAAGTCGTTAACGACGGCGAGCAGGCCGTAAAGTTCTTCGATCGCGCAGATAGCGATGGAAATGTGGCTTGCCCCGCCCTAGTCATTCTCGACATCAATCTGCCGAAGAAACAGGGCGGCGAGGTGCTGAAGCACATGCGCGCGACTCGCCGATGCGCAAACGCTCTCGTTGTCGCCATATCGACCTCAAACTCCCGCCGGGAGCGCGAGCAGATGACACAATTGGGTGCAAATGGTTATTTTTGTAAGCCTTCCGAGTACGCTGATTTCATGAAACTCGGGGATCTGATTAAAGCGGCTCTGGATGTCCAATAGGCTCCAACCACTTTGCACTCCTATGATAGCCGTGAGGTGGAGCACCCGGAGACGTGGACACGCGCCCAGGGTAGGCCTCATCAACTGAGATGTTGTTGTCTTCAAGAAGGGTGCCGACGGACCGGCGATGCCCCGCGGCAGCCTTAAAATAATCGCCCTTCGCGACCACTTCGCTGGAGCGCGCCTGCGACAGGTGCGCCCGGTTCTGAATGACGAAGAATACCGGGTCCACGCCGGCTTCAGATCTGGCGCGTTCCACCTTCAGCGACTCCTGCCGCAACTGGCGGGTTCGCATCCCGCACCAGATCGGCATAGCCTAGTCAACGTTATGCGGCGAGCATTGGCGAGGAGCCGGTCGATCACCGCGTGGTCGTGCTGTCCGGGTTGCGGGCGAGAACGCCTCTCCATGTCGATGGAGCCGCCAGTTTCCCTCTAGTCGGACGGACATGGTCAGACCAATATTCTAAGAACGCCATCCCGAAATGATGAATGTTTCAAGGCACCGCGAAAGAGCCTTTACACAACAGGCAAAGCTGCACTACTATAGTTGATCTGGTAAGGCCTCATCAGGCCACCACAGCGCAACAAGGAGCAAATTGGATGATTTCTGAGTGGGGCCGATCCCGAGAGTTCTTCGAGCGCTCTCAACGCTCTCTTGCTGGAGGCGTGAGTAGTCCTTTTCGCCGCAATCTTGCGGAGACGCTGTTTTTTAGGGACGCCATCGGTGCAGAGATCCAGGACGTCGACGAGAACTGGTATATCGACTATGTTTTGGCTTGGGGGCCTTTGATTCTAGGGCACAAACATCCCGCTATCGTCCAGGCGCTGCGGGACGCGGCCGAAGGGCCGCACAACTACGGTGCACAACACGAACTAGAGTTTGTTGTCGCCGAGCAAATCTGCAACCTGGTTCCCTGCGCCGAGCGCATCGCTCTCACATCCAGCGGCAGCGAAGCCGTGCAACTGGCCATGCGCCTTGCGCGGGCTTATACGCGGCGAAACCTGTTGCTTAAGTTCGAAGGGCATTACCACGGATGGATGGACTCGGCGCTCTTGAGCTATCACGCTTCCGTTCCGGACATCGGTTCGGCACAGAAACCCAATGTGGTGCTGGGATCCCGCGGCCAGGTACACAACGCGGCCGATAACGTGCTTGTTCTTCCCTGGAACGACCTGGAGGCCGCGGCGGCGCTTTTCGCGACGCGCGGGGAAGAGATTGCGGGTATCATCACCGAACCGGTTCTCTGCAACAGCGGCTGCCTGATGCCGGCCGAAGGCTTTTTGCCGGGGCTGCGAAGGCTCGCTACGCAATACGGAGCCGTGCTGATCTTCGACGAGGTGATCACCGGGTTCCGGATCGCTCCCGGCGGCGCACAGAGCGTGTTCGGAGTCACTCCAGATATCGCCACTCTCGGGAAGGCGATCGGAGGCGGTTTGCCCCTGAGCGTCGTAGCGGGCCGCAAAGATATCCTCGAGTTGATTGTCGATGGCGGAGTGGTTTTTGGCGGCACGTTCAACGGGAATCCGTTATCGCTCGCCGGCGCTCACGCGACCATGACGGAACTCAACGTGGACAACGGCCACCTTCTGGCTGTCGCTGTGAAAGCCGGAGAGAAATTGATGAACGGCATCCGCGAGGCCGCCAAGCGCCGGGGCGTTCCGGTTGAGGTATCCGGATTTGGCACTGCGTTCTCGATTCATTTCACTGAGACCTCCGCACTTCGGAACTATCGCGATACCTTGCAGGACGACCACGCGCTCTTCAAGTTCTGGCTGCGCGAATGTCTCAAGGAGGGTATCTATCTTCTGCCGGACGGCCGGATTTACATCTCCATTGTACACACCGAAAAACACATTTCGCGGACCCTCGAAGCATTCGATCGGGTGCTCGCTCGCTGCCCTGCCGCCGTCCGCCACTAGGTAAGCAGGATCGAGGAAGGTCGCCTTATGTTCATGACCGGAAAGGCAGCGCTGGTAACCGGAGCCGCCAACGGTATCGGCGAAGAAATCGCCAAGCTTTTTGCTAAGGAAGGGGCTCGCGTCTGGGTTTTAGATAAAGAGCGGGACAAACTCGAACGAGTTGTCGCCGGGCTTCGCAGCGAGGGCGCTTCGGTCACAATGTGTGTGGCGGACCTGCGCCGGACGGAGGAGGTCGATGCTGCGATTGCAGGTATTTTTCAGGCAACGGACACGCTCGACGTTCTGGTCAACAACGCGGGAATCGACCCACGCCAACCGTTCCTGGAGATGAAGGAAGAACAGTGGAGCGAGGTCCTGAACGTGAACCTGAATGGGGCGTATCGGTGCACTCGTCTGGTTGCGCCTCACTTCGTCAGGCAACGCGCCGGCAAGGTGATCAATATTTCGTCCGTCACCTTCCACTGGGGCATGAAGTTTCTCACCCACTACGTCTCGTCCAAGGGCGCACTGATCGGCTTCACACGAGCTTTGGCGCGCGAACTCGGGGAATATAACGTCCATGTGAACTGCATCACTCCCGGCGCCATTCAGACCGAAAGAGAATCGCGGACCGTCACTCCGGCACAGGCCGCAGAGGTAGTCGCGCTTCAGAGTCTGCGGCGCCGTATTCTTCCGTTAGACATTGCAAAGGTGTGCGTGTTTTTGGGAACGGAATGGAGCGATGGAATTACGGGACAGACAATCAATGTCGATGGCGGCTGGATCATGCGCTGAGGAGTTCATATGCAATTCGAAAGTTGGGCCGGCATCGCCACTGTTCTGGTTGCCGGGGTGATCATGGGGTCCGTCCTCGTCCCCCTCAAGCTGGTGAAGAAATGGGCATGGGAGAACACTTGGCTGGTGTTCGCCGCCTCTGCCTATCTGATTTCGCCCTGGCTTGTGGCATACCTTACGATCCCGAATCTCGCGGTTGTTTATGAGAATACCGGGAGCACGGTGGTCCTCGTCACCTGCTTTCTCGGTTTTGGATGGGGGTTCGCGGTCGTCTTGTTGGGGCTCGCGGTCGATCTGGTCGGCCTGTCAATCAGCAGCGCGCTCCTGTACGGCGCCTCAGTCGCACTTGGGTCGCTCGGCGCATTGTGCCTGATTGATCCATCCAGACTCTTCACCATCGGTGGTCTGAGAGTTTGCGCCTTTGATCTGGTGTTGCTCGTGGGAGTGCTTTCTTGCGCCCAAGCCGGAAGACTGCGGGATCCACCTGCCACCCACGATCGCGTGAAAGCCCGCAGGGGCGTCACGATCTCTTTGATCGCCGGAGTGCTCTCTACGCTGTTCAATATTGTTCTGGCGTATGGCGAACCCATTCGAAACAACGCGATCGCACTGGGTGCCGATCCCAATCTGGCTTCAAACGCCATCTGGAGCCTTGCTGTGAGCTGCGGCTCTCTCCCCAGTATTGCGTGGGCTATCCGTCTCTTGAACCGTAACTCGCATTGGCGTCTTTTCCGAGGCGAGGGATCCGGAAAGAACATATCAATGAGCGTTGGAATGGGTGCCGCGTGGATCGCCGGTACGGTTCTATATGGCGTTGCGGCTTCCCGGTTAGGTCGGTTCGGCGCTGCGATCGGCTGGCCCGTGTATATGTCGGTCATCATACTGGTCGGCATCGCCTGGGGCTGCCTGCTCGGCGAATGGAAGACGGCGCCGCGGTTATCGATCCGCCTGTTGTGGGCCGGTGTAGCGGTCCAGATTCTCGGAATCGTATTACTAAGTTCGGCAAGATGAGGATGATCTAAGTGGCCATCGCAATCGGATCGATCGTTCAGGAAAGCAACGATTTTTCTCCGGTAAAGACTCACTATGAAGATTTCGATTTCGCTTTTGGCGAACGCGCCGTAGAGCGGCACACGACGGCGTTCACCGAGATGGGCGGATTCTTAAACGTGCTTGCGAAATCGAGCCGTAACATCGCTCCATTGTTTGCCGGCTGGGCTGTTACAGCCGGACCTGTTCGCCGCCGGGATTTCGCCCGGCTGCTGAGCGATTTCCAGAGAAGCCTTGCGGGCGTGGCCGCTCCCGACGCATTGCTTCTCGCGCTGCACGGCGGCCAAACGGCGGAATCGTTTCCGGACGTCGCCGGCTGCCTACTCGATACCGCGCGAGCCGTTGTCGGGCCGAAAACCGCGATTGTGGCCACTCTAGACCTGCATGCGAATGTAACCCGGCTGATGATCGAGCGCGCCACGGCGCTGGTGGGGTATAAGACCTATCCGCATATCGATTTGTTCCAGACGGGCAAGCGGGCGGCTCAACTGCTATTGAAGATCCTGGCGGGAAAACTCGAACCGCGAATGGCCTTCCGCAAGTTGCCCCTGATTGTTCCCGCCGAGAATATGCAAACCACATCGGGGCCGTTCGGACGTCTGATGAACGCTGCGATCAAGACCGAGGAGAGCGGAGCGGCCGAAGTCGTCTCGGCATTTGGCGTGCAACCCTGGCTTGACGTTCCCGAAATGGGATGCAGTGTCGTCTCGGTAACCAACGACAACCCCGAGGCGGGCAGCCGGCAGGTCAGCGAGTTAGCGCGCGCTTTTTGGGAATCGCGTCGCGAATTCGATGTGAAATTGACGCCAGTCCGGAGGGCCATTCGCGAAGCGCTGCGGTCCAGCGAAGGACCGGTGGTGATTTCCGAGCCTGCCGACAGTACGGGTTCCGGATCCCCTGGCGACAGTACCGGAGTCTTAGGGCCGCTCCTGGAATTCGGCAGCAATGCTCCAGCGGCTTTGTTTATGGTGGATCCGCAAGCCGTGCAGACGGCGATCACAGCCGGCATAGGTGCCACGATCGAGACGTCGGTGGGCGGCAAACTCGACCGCAAGAACTCGCGTCCGGTTCGCATCACCGCAATAGTCCGGCTGATCTCAGACGGCCGTTGGACCTGCCAGGCGCCGGGCTATAACCAAGGTGTCGAGACCTCAATGGGACGCACGGTAGTGCTCGATATTGGGCGGATACGGCTACTGGTGGCCGAGAAACCGGCAATGACTGTAGATCCCGAACTGTTCCGAAGTCATGGAATCGAGCCGGGACGAATGCGGATTGTCGTAGTGAAGAGTCCGAACGGATTTCGAGGTCCTTACGAGTCCATTGCCAAAAAGATATTCCTCGTCGACACGCCGGGCGTCAGTACACCGAAATTGAAAACACTTCCTTACCGGCGCGTCCCGCGTCCCATCTACCCGCTTGATCCTCGGCTGAAAATTCAGTGGCCAACCCGTTGATCCGCGCTTACCTCTTCAAACTCGGAGGCTACCTGAGCGACGACATCTGGAGGTGCGGCCGTCGAACCACGCACGACCAATTCCACCGGCACTGTCGTGCGCTGTTCCGGCGCCTGTCCGGTCTCGATCCATTGCAGCAGTCTCCTGGCCGCTAGCCGGCCCACATCCATAAGGTCGGATCGAATCGTCGTAAGTGAACTGGAGCCTTGCCCGAGGTTATCGTAGCCGACAATGCTGATATCGCCCGGCACTGAAATGTGTCCGACGGCAAGCGCTTCCATGGCTCCCAGGGCGGCGAAATCGTTCGTGATTAATACGGCGGTGGGCCGCTGCCCTCCTCTGGCAATCAATTGCTGCATAGCCCGATACCCAGCCAAGATCCCCGGTCGTAAATCCCAAGAATCAAAGAATTCCACGTGCTGTGGGAGATAGCGAAGATGGTGGGCCGCGAGGGATTGCCAATACAGAATGTATTTTTCGCTGTTGGGAAAACCGATAAAGCCAATCTCTTTATGACCAAGCCCGACTAAGTAATCGATGGCACGTTGCGTCCCCGCCGCATAATCGATCGACACTGACACGCCGTCGGTCGAATTCAATAGATCGACCAGCACGACCGGCTTTTCGAGCCTGTTCAACCGGTCGATCAGCCCCCGGCGCAAGCCTCCGACGATTACTGACGCGTCCAGATGGCCCGGACCGGAAACCTGCTCCAAATCGATCTTCGATTCCTCAGAGACGGCATAGAAGTCGAGTTCACAACCGGTATTGCGACACACTTCGGCAAATCCGCTCAGGATCAGGTTGTACCCAGCCTCGACAAAGTGAAAGACACTCTCGTCGATCCAGAATCCGAGGCGCCTGCAACCGTGCGTGACGTTCGCCGGTTCGGCCGCACGATCTACGACGAATGTGCCTCTACCATTAGCACGAACCAACAGGCCGCGCGCCATCATTTGCGCAACCGCTTCGCGCACGGAAGCACGTGAAAGTTTGTATCGCTCGGCCACGTCTCGTTCGGACGGAAAGCGCCCTCCAGCGATATAGGTGCCCCTCGCAATTTCCTTCGTCAGAATGGTCACGAGTTGACCTGTGACGGAAATCGGACTATTCGGCTTGATGGGAGAGGTTGGGGCTCGACGTGACACAGGCATGGCCAGATCAGTATTTAGTATACGTCAGCGCGCCGGCTGTCGAGGCGCAGCGATGATGTGATTCGTCTTCGAAATAAGGCGAAAATGCTTCGCACAGGACGATTGACCCGGCTCTAGGAGCATGGTACGATCGTGGTAGGACCATGCCAGTCCAGTCTCGAAAGGTCCGCATCATGCGTTGCCGCAGCGGCCTTACAGTGCTTCTTCTCGGGGCCAGTCAATTTGCCGCCCTTGCGGCTGATTCCAATTCGCCGGACACTCATATCTCGGTGGATGCCTCAAGGGTAATTGGCAGGATCAAAGCCCTGAATGATGTTGACAATGGCCCGCTTTGTCAGCGGGGAATCGTAGATCTCAGCCGTTACTACAAGGAACTTGGTGTCCGTAATGTCCGGCTGCACGATGTTGCGTGGACCTACGACAATGTGATTGACATCAATTACGTATTTCCGAAGTGGGAAGCCGACTCGGATCGACCCGAGAATTACGATTTTACGCAAACCGACTATTACCTGAATACGATTTCGTCCTTAGGCATAAATATAATTTTCCGGCTGGGATACAGCGCTGAGTATAAGACTTCCATTCGCCATAACAAGCCACCGGACTCTTACGAGAAATGGGCCGATGTTTGCGCACATATCGTCCGACATTACAACCACGGTTGGGCTAACGGACGGCGGCTCGGAATCCGATACTGGGAGGTCTGGAACGAACCGGATGGTCAGAGCCTAAGCTTCTGGGCGAGCACTCCCGATGAGTTTTACCGTCTGTATGAAACCGTCGCACGAAGGCTGAAATCGGAAGATCCCGCGTTGAAAGTCGGCGGCCCGGGATTGGCTCACGATCTCAACTTTCTCGGAGGGATGTTGCGCTACTGCCAGCGGCGGAACGTGCCGCTCGAGTTTGTATCGTGGCATATCTACACTTCTGATGTACACCAAATAGCGCTCCGTGCCAGGCGCGTTCATGACCTTATGTCGCATTATGGATTCTCAGGTGCCGAGAGCATACTCGACGAATGGAATTATGGGCCGGGCGAGTGGAACCGTCTCTTCGTAGACCCCGCCTACACTCGACAGTATTTTGATGCCACGCAGGATGCTTTTGGAGCTGCCTTCGACGCAACCGCTCTCACCGAGTTACAGGACGCTCACGTAGATGTCGCGACGTTTTTTTCGGGTACGACATTCATGTGGGGCCTGTTTACATCGTCGGGAGCCCCGCAGAAGGCATACTATTCATTCCTGGCGTTCCGACGGATGCTGGATTCCCCCGAGCGGATTGCAGTCACATCGGGCGACGAACCCAATGTGAGTGTTCTGGCGGGCGTGTCGGAGGATAAGTCGACCGTTCGCATCCTGGTTAGCAACGTTAGCAGGGAGCCTAAGACGGTCAAGCTGGATCTGATGAATCTCCCCTGGAAGGGGCCGGTACGCTGCGAACGGCAGAGAATCACGGCCACAGCGGATTTTGAACGAATAGACAGAATTGAATTGCCAGCCGAACATGCGTCGATGACCGAGGTGCTCGTCGGCCCCGCGGTCTGCCTGTTGACGCTGAAATCTGGTCTTTAATCCCGGCTTCCTTAGGAAGGTTTACCGTGAACGAACTGATCGAAGCAAGTGCGGTCCGAGAGCATTATGGCGAGCCGAGCCATATGTCGACGGCGAAACAGTTGGATCATCTCGACCAGTATTGCCGCGATTTCATTGCGCTTTCCCCACTGATTGTGATGGCCACTTCGGATGCGCGCGGCAGGGCAGACGCCTCGCCTCGCGGCGACGCTCCCGGATTCGTCGCTGTGTTGGACGATCATACGCTTCTGATTCCCGACAGGATCGGCAATAAGCGCGCAGACACGGTGTTGAACATCATGGAGAACCCGCATGTCGGCCTGCTGTTTCTGACACCCGGGATCAATGAGACACTTCGCGTCAATGGAACAGTGCGCGTCACGATCGATCCGGATCTGCTTTCTCCGCTCTCAGCGGCAGGCAAGCTGCCGGTATGCGGGATATTGGTGGCAATAGAAGAGGTCTTTTTTCATTGTGGTAAGCCGCTGATCCGCTCCGATTTCTGGAATCCCGACCGTAGGGTTCCGCGCGGTGGGTTCGCCTCGCTTGGCAAGATTATGGCGGACGAGATCGGCGGCAGCACTGCGAACGAGTTCGATCGAGGCATTGAAGAACAATACCGGACGCGCCTTTACTAGCGAGGCCTTTGACCTCAAACCTGAAGATCGGGCCGAAGGACTCGACTACCTCAAACCACCTTCCGCCAGATACTGCGGGTAAACCGGTCGCCTGCCCGCCGAACGGTGGCGTGGTAGCTCCGAAATGATCCTAACACGATCTGGCTGGGTTGGCCGACGCACCCCGCGTTACCACGTGTGCCCGCTCTTAACGGCTATCTTCTTCCCCGTCTCCCGTTCCTCGATGACGATCTTCCCATTGCCCGTCTCCAGCGCTGCCACGCCCCTGAATCCCAGCGGGATTTCCGCGAGAAAAACAACGTACTTCTGGGCGCGGCGCTCACGCGCTTCAATCCAACTGTACGTCGGAATGCCGAACATGCTTCCGAGCTCCACGGCGTTTCGCAGCCCGCTGACCACCGAGTCGCCGATGCAGATCGCGCGCGCGATCACCTTGCCGTCCCATGGCTTCTCGGTGGCATGCTGGTTCTCCTGCCAGTCGAACACCCATTGGTTCGGCTTGCTCTCGAAGATGTACCCAATCAGGACCGGATACTCGGCGTGGTACATCGTGACCCAGACTTTGGATTTGGACGCGTCCATCAGCCATGTACTGCTGCGGCCGGAAAACGCACGCAGGTCCGTCGCCCGGCCTTCGGCATCCTTAATTTGCGGCCAGGTATCCTCCGCTTCGTTCTCCCGTCCCCTCTTCACCACCACTTTGGCCACCGAGCCATCGGCAAACGTCTTGCCCAGCTCCAGGAACGGCGGCCCGAATGTAATATGCTGGGTCCACTGGATGGGGCGGTCGTACGGCTCCAGGTTCTCAACCGACTCCTCTAGGTATGCCACCGTCTCGTCAGCCGGTAGCATGATGGAGCGCTCCACACGGTAGTTGGTTTTCGTCAGGTCGGCCGCATACCGGAGCGTCACCCCGTCGTTCCGGCTATCGACCTTCTCCAGCTTCCATTCCACCGCGATCGCCTCCCCGTGCTGGCCGTAGTCCTGGCGAAACTCTGCCGGGGAGCTTGCTGCGAACTGGGGGAAGCACAGGAAATGCCCCATGTAGCCGCTCATCAGCCGCCGCTGGATCCCCGTGCCGTAAAGATCGCCGTGTTTGGCTACATCATAGGTGAACGGGTCGATGGTCTGATAGTGCGGCACGCGCATGGGGTTGACGCTTTTCTTCGGGTCATCCGAAAGGAAGCGGACCTCCCCGATGAACCCTCCCCCGGGTAGCGTGCTCAGGCGCATGCGGCCGTTTTCCAGGACGAACGCCCGCCGGCCGTGCAGCTTGTCTTCATGAAACGAAGCGGACTGGCCGAAAAGCGCAGCGGCCAGGCCGAGCAACAGGAATGCTCTCACGTTCAGGCTCCTGACGAACTGGCCCGAGCACTCTTTGCAGTTCGCGACTTCGTAGCTCATTTGATCAGTCCTCTGCCACTGACAATTATGCGGCCAACCGCCTCCGTTGAAGCCAAGGTTTTCGCCGAGCTTGGCAATAGTGCATCGCCGTCAAACGGCCGGGCACGATTCGGCTCTTGGATGCGGGAGGTTACCGCAGAGCCGCGATCGTAGACCCCGCGGCTACGCCAATATACTGGGCCCGATCCGCCACGTATGTCATGGCCCGTCTTCCAGATCGCTCCGGTATTGAAATGCCAAAAGCAGTGTCCCGTTCTCGGGTCGGCCGCGACCAGGGCCCCGTAGCCGTCACCATAGAGTATAAGCCCGCCGCGTGTTGCCTTGAGGCCGTTTCCCAGAATCCCGCCACCGGCGTTGAGGATTTGTCTTGCCCGTCTGAATGTCGATCTCCCTAGCGAACCTGTAGAAGAGCCCGGTCGCGGGGTTGTACCATGTTTCGGACCCTGGTTCGCCCCAAGCCGGAATCGTCCCGAAACGCCAGGCGTACTCGCCGGTTGCAGCCTCATACGCGTCCAGGACTTTGATGACTCTGGTTCAGACTGTGTATCAAGCGCCCAATAGGAGCCGCTGGTAGCTCGCCCCAAAGTCGCAAGCACAGTTTGCAGGAAGCCCAGCGTCAGTTAGAGCTTTCGGCCACCGGCTTTCAGCTTTTCAGCGAGATTAGCGCAGGCTCCCGTCCAGGTCAAGCAGGCGGAGGTTACTGATCGGCGGGGCGGCCTGGTTGGCCGGCGCCGCCCTAATTAGCGCAGCACTTCTTCCAGGAACGCCTCTGCCCGCTGGTCGTGCGCCCGGCCCAGGGCACGCACGGCTTCCTTGCGAACGTCGGGGTTCTTCGAGCTTCTCGCCAGCCGAATCAACTCCGGAACGCCGCTGCCGTCCGACAAAGAAGCCAGCGAGCTCACGGCCCGTTTCGATACCCCGCTATCGGGGTCGTTTTCTGCGATGCCGCCCAACACGCCGGCCAGGTTGGGCAGACGCTCGCGCGACAGTTGCGAGACGGCCTCGGCACGCACGCGGGCGTCGCGGTCGCCGCGGGCGGCCGAAAGGATGAGCGTTTGCGCTTCTGGCTCGCGGCTGACACCGACGGCGGCGATGGCGCGGCGCCGCATGTCCGGGGCGGTCTCACTGGCCAGCAGTTTTTTCAACGTATCGAGGCCGTGGCGGCCGCGCGCCGAACCCAGCCAGCGCATGGCCCGATTGCGCAGGGCTTCGGGCTGGGAGGTAGCGGCGAAACCATCGAGGACCGCGTCGGCGGCGGGGTCGGCATGGATGGCAATCGCCGCCACGGCGCTGTTCTCGGAGAGGTTGCGCGCATTGACGTAACCGGCCAGCAGGGCGATACTCTGCGCGGGCGATACGTCAGTGAGCCAGTGGACACTCACGCCGCCGGCGTCGATTTCGCAATCCGGCGACAGTAGCCGAATCCGCTCCACCGCATTGGCTGCCACACGGACCAGTACGATAGCGTGATCGGGTGGTTCCAGGTGGACCACGCCCGCGCTCACCTGGCCTTCGCCGCTGACAAATTCACATCCCAAACGCGGCCCGCGCACCGCCGGCACCGACCAGGCGATCCATGCCGCCTCGGACTGATGCGAAACCAAGGCGCGAAACACCGGTTCCAAGCCCGCGGCCGCCGATTGACTTTGCAGGTTGGCGTTAGCGAACGGCAGCGTGGCCGCGAGCCAGAACAACACGTGAATCATTTCAGGATCTCCTCCAGAAAGGCAGTGGCATCGGGCGACTTCATGTCGACCAGGCGGCGCACGATATCCTTCTTCAGCTCGGGATCTTTCTCGCGCCGGCCGATATCCACCATGGCTTTGGCGTCACGCCGGTTCATGAGCGCGTTGATCACCGCCCGTTTCACCCGCGGGTCTGCGCCGCCGCCGTAGATTTCCACCAGCAATTGAGAGCCGTTCGGCTGCTTGGCCCGCAACTCGCCGATATACTGGATGGCCTTCACCTGCAAATCCGGATTGGCGTTACCGCGCGCAAATCTCTCCAGCAGTTGCTGCGAGCGCGTCGAATTGTTCTCCGCCAGCACGAACAGGGCGCGGTCCTTCAGCTTGGGCGATTGCGCGCTCCGGAGCAGGTTTTCCAGGATGGGGAAGGCGCGGTCGGGATCGTTCTGCATCAATCCGTTCAGGGCCAGCAGCTTGAGTTCGTCGTCGTTCTGCGTTTCCGGCGAGACATTCCGTCCGGCGGCTTGCTTCACTTCCACCTCTAGCGCTTTGGCGTCTTCCAACCAGCGGCTGTTGGGGTAATTCCTGCACAGCGTGGCGATGGCGGCGCTGGCTTCGTCGCGGCGAGCCATCTTGTTCAGCGTATAAGCTTCCCAATACAGGGCGCCGTCGGAGTGATTGCCGGCGCGAGAGACCACCTCTTTGAAATCGGTCAGCGCCTCGTCGTAGCGCTGGCTATCGAGCGCGCGCTGTCCGGAATCGTAGAGGCCATCTTCGGAACCGGAGTGCCTGGTTATTGTCCTGACCCAATCCTGGGCAAAGTCCACGTGCATGTCTTTGAGGTCGAGTCGCGACTGCTGGCGTGCCATGTCGGCTAGCGCGCGGGCCTGCTCGCGAAGTTGATCGTCCAAGCCCCGCGTCTGTTCCCGGGCTTGCTCCCGAGCTTCTTCAGCCATTTCGCGCGCTTCCGCGGCTTGGTCTTGGGCCATGGCGCGAGCTTTCTCGATCTGCTCTTGCACCTCCGGGCGCACATCCGGCACCATGGGCGGCAGCGGTGCCACGGGCGCCATGGGAGCAATTGGCGCCTGCGCCGGTTGCGATTCCGGTGCGGGTTGCGGCTCCGGCGTCTGCGCGCAGGCTAGCACGCCGGCCGCCACGAAAACACCGGCGGCAAGAAGAATTCTCCATCCATTCATAAGTCGATTTCCTTTCGTCATAACGCTTGTTTCTGCATGTTCGAGCTCAGTACCCGGATCTTGAACAGAATTCCCTGCGCATCCAGACGCTGTTGGAAACGGTCCAGATCCCGCGGCGAAAGCTGGTCGGGTCCGTGCGCGATATCGAGCAGCACGCGGTCCAGATCGTCCAGCACGTGGGCCACGGCCACATCTCCGGTATGTTCTGCAGTCTGGCGATAGAGCCGGCTCTCGCTTACCAGGTCGGAGGCGCGGTCGCGCGTCACCGACCAGGGAATCTGGCGGGTGCGGGCGTTATCGGTATTGGCCAGCTCGAGCAATACCATTTGCGACCGGTCCAGATAATCGCCCACGGCCACGCGCAAAACCCGCTCGCCAGCCTGGCTATCAGCAAGTGGCGCGGGCTCGGCTGGCCGTCGGTTGGGCGCCAGCCTGCCCGTGAACAGCCATATCGCGGCCAGAGCCGTCCAAGCCGCGGCCGCCGCCAGGCGCCAGCCCCATACGGGCAGCCGGACGCGTTGGCGCGGCCGGACCCGGCGGTCGATCCTGGCCCACAGCGCGGCTTCGAAATTGTCGGCTGGCTCCGGCACGTCGAGCGCCTCCGTCGCACCCAGCACGCGCTCGATGGATTGGTAGGACTCGAGACAAAGCGGACAGGCGGCGAGATGGGCGGCGGCGTTGGCGTCGCCCTCGTCTTCACCGTAATAATGCAAAACTAGTTCGGATTGGTCCAGGTGCTTCATGGCGGATTCACGACCTCACGGGAGTGACCAGCGGCTCTAGCGCCCGCCGCAGTTTTTGCACCGCTCGGAAAACGCTGTGCTTAGCCGCCCCCGGCCGGCACTGGAGCGCGCGGCCGACTTCTTCGATATGCATGCCCTCAAAATGGCGCAGCACGAAAGCCGCGCGCTCGGTTGGGCTGAGCTCGTTCATGGCATCCTTCACCGCGCCGCGCAATTGGGCACTCCAGGCCGACCGCTCCGGGCTCGGATCGTGGGCCGGCACCTGCGCCATAGGGTCCGGCCCGTCCGGCTCGGCCGCGGCTGAATTCTCGCTTCGCCGGCGCCGCGCGCGAATGGTATCGAGAGCGCAGTTGGTCGAAATGCGATAGAGCCAGGTACCGAACCCGGCCCGTTCGTCGAAGCGCCCAAGCTGGCGGTAGGCCCGCAGGAATGCTTCCTGCACCACGTCTTCGGCGTCCTGGCGATTGCCCGTCATACGATAAGCCTGCCGGAACACAACTCGACTGTGGCGTTCCACCAGCGCACGAAAGGCGTCGGGATCGCCTGACCGCGCCTGCGTCACTAACGCCCGGTCGCTTAGCTCCATCCGGCTGATGGTTAGACTACCGGGCTGGCGGGCGGTTAGCAAGGAAATTGGGGGAAGGCAGATGAGCGGGTGCCAGCGCTATACCGGGGCGAAGATAACGCTGTCGACCGACTCTCCCGCCTCGGTGGCCGCCCAGATGAGATTGGTACGCACAACGCCGCCGCGATCCGGTCGCCGCCGGCCAAAGCGGCCGAATCCCAATTGGAGAGCACCGGCGCCTTTTCGGCGGCGGACCCGATCGATGATGTCGTGGCCATATTCGGCGGGGCGATTCACCTCTCCGCGCGAATCCCATCCACACACCGAGGCAAACTGCTCCCCGCTCTCTCCCAATAGCACGACCGCTCCACCGGTCGATACGCTATAGTGTGAAGTCGTGAGCCGCCCCGCGGCCGCATGCCCCGATGAGGCCATCAAGATGTCCCAGCTAAACCGCTCGCGTTTCGCCGCCCTGCTCCTCACCCTGGCGTTCACCGCAACCCTTCCCGCCCGCCTTGCCGCGGCCGACGATGACCGCATGACGTGGTTCCGCCACGACAAGTTCGGCATGTTCGTCCACTGGGGACCATATTCCCTCCTCGCCGGAGAGTGGCAAGGCCACCGCATATACCCCGGTGACGAAGCCGAGTGGATCATGCAGCGCTTCAACATTCCGGTGGCGGATTACCGTGAGATGGCCCACGGTCTGAACCCGGTCAGATTTGACGCCACCCAGTTTGCCCGGCTCGCCAAGGCGACCGGCATGAAGTACCTTGTGGTCACGGCCAAGCACCACGACGGCTTCGCCATGTACCATTCCAAGGTCAGCCGCTACAACATCGTCGATTGGACACCCTTCAAACGCGACATCGTTAAAGAGCTCTCCGAAGCTTGCCGCAAGGAAGGCATCCGCTTCTGCGTCTACTACTCCCACAGCGAAGATTGGGAAGACGCCAACGGCTACGGCAACCACTGGGACTGTGATCCCGCGAAGAAGGATTTCGAAAAGTACCTGCGCGAGAAATCGATGCCCCAGGTCCGCGAGCTACTCACCGAATACGGCCCGCTCGGCCTCATCTGGTTCGACCGCGGCATCGACACCACCGAACAGGCCAGGCGGTTCATCGACCTGGTCCACGAGCTCCAGCCGCAGTGCCTCATCAACGGCCGCGTCGGCAACTACGACCACGAACTGCTCGGGGACTACCAGAACATGAACGACAACGGCATGCCCACTGGCGGCCTTGACGAGTACTGGGAGACACCTCAGACCCTCAACGGCACCTGGGGCTACAGCAAGTTTGACCAGGAGTTATCGTGGAGATCGTCAGCAAAGGCGGCAACTACCTGCTCAACATCGGTCCCATGGCCGACGGCACCGTCCCGGCGCCGAGCGTCCCTGTGCTGGAGCAGGTAGGTGCCTGGATGCGCCGTAACGGCGAGAGCATCTACGGCACCAGTGCCTGTCCGGTGGGACAGTTCCCGTGGGGACGCTGTACGGTGAAGGGAGATCGCGTCTACTTGCACGCGTTTCAACGTCCGGCCGGCGGGGTCCTTCGCGTGAGCGGCCTGCGTAACGAAGTGAAGGCGGCCTATCTGCTGCAGGCGCCCGGACGCAAACTCGAAGTATCGCGGCAGAACGGCGTTGCCGTCATCGGACTTCCGGCCCAGGGATGGGAGGAGGGCTCCACCGTTTTCGTTCTCGAGGTCGCTGGCAAGCCGGAGGCCGAGCCCGTTCCCTTGACCCAGGGCAGCGACTCTCCCTTCCAGCTTGACTCCATCAACTGCCGCACGGCCGGCAGCGCAATGAAGCGCTTCAACCGCGACGGCAAGTTCCACATCGGACGCTGGACCAGACCGGAAGATCAGGCCGCGTGGGACCTGCTGGTCAGCCAGCCCGGCCGTTACCGCGCTCGCATCCGCTACGCGGCCCGCCAGGAATGGGCCGGCCGCAAGTACGTGATCCAGGTGGGCGATCAACTCCTCGAAAAGACCGTTGAGCCAACTGGCGACTGGTACGCTCACAAGTCCTTCGACCTCGGCGTCGTCAACTTGTCGCGCAAAGGCCCGCTACGCGTGATCATCCGCCCCGCGCAAGCGGCCGGGCAAAACCTGATGTACTTCGAATCCCTCTCCCTGGAGCCTGAGACGGTCGCCGGCCGGTTGGGCCGTGTCGATTGATAACCGTAACCGTCAACCGCAACGCATTCGACGCCTGGCCGCCGTCGCGCGGTATGTTGCGCCCTTGCCGCCGTCGATGTTGAGGCGCCCCTCGTCCGCGGCTCGATGCCAGGGCCAAGGAGAATGCGGGATCGACGGTGCTTTACCGGGCTTTCGTGGTTTCACGGATAGGTCCCGGAATACGCGCCAACCGGAAGTTGACCCTTGTAAGCGGCGAGGGCAGCTCGGTTGCCCATAAGTCCTTTAGGACTAAACCGCTACGCGGTATTCGCGTAGGGCCACCCTTCCAACGCAAAGACCCACGCTGACGGATTCCGCCCCCACCTTCTTCTTAGAACTCCCATGCGAAAGCATGGAGTGGCTGCTTCACCGGAACAACTGGGCCCGGAGGACATCCGCGCCTGCCAGGTTTACCTGACCAATGAGAAGAAGCTGGCGCCAGGGTCCGTCCTCATCGCCGTCGCGGCCTTACGGTTCCTCTACAAGGTCTCCCTCAAAAAGAACTGGCATTTCGGGGACGTCATCCCGGCGCCGAAGAAGCCGCAGAGACTGCCGGTAGTCCTGAGCCCGGAGGAGGTGCTCCACTTTCTGAGCTGCGTGGGCAGCGCCAAACATCGGGCGATCCTGACCACTTGCTACGCCGCGGGACTGCGCATCTCCGAGGTCATCTGCCTGAAGCCCACCGATATCGACAGTCAGCGCATGGTCATTCGCGTGGAGCAAGGCAAGGGGCAGAAAGACCGGTATGTCATGCTCTCGCCCAAACTGCTGGAAATCCTTCGTAACTGGTGGCGGGCGGCGAAGCCCAAACCATGGCTCTTTCCCGGCGATATTCCCGGCGGCCACATCCAAAGGGAGGCCGTGGAATTGATGTGCCAGAAGGCGCAGCGACGTTGCGGCATTGCCAAACCTATCACGCCTCACTCTATGCGCCACGCCTTCGCGGTCCATCTGCTGGAATCCGGCACCGACGTGCGCAGCATTCAACTCCGGCGGGGGCATCGCAGCCTGGCCACCACCGCCCGCTATCTGCGCATCGCCACCACCAAAGTGTGCGCCGCTACCAGTCCTCTCGACCTGCTGCCGCGGCCACTCGCCCCCGAGCCGAAGCCCGCCGCGCCCCAGCACTTCTGAGCGCGGGCACATGGATCGCCCCAAGCTCGAAGTGGCGGATGTGTTGCGCCGCTACGGCGCTGCCTATCGTCTGCAACACGGCGCTTCGCTGTCGGTGGCGCAGCGCCGCGCGATGACGGCGATCGAATCCTGCCGCACCGCCGTCCTCGGCGGCCATCTGGAGCGCTGCGACCAGTGCGGCCATGAGCGCAACGCGTACAACTCGTGCTCCGATCGGCATTGCCCAAAATGTCAGTCACTGGCCCGCGCCGGATGGCTGGAAAAGCGCCGTTCCGAACTTCTCGACAGCCAGTATTTCCACGTCGTCTTTACGCTGCCGGAACAGATCGCCCCGATCGCCTACCAGAACAAGAGGGCGGTCTATGGCATTCTGTTCCGCGCCACCGCCGAAACCTTGCGCACCATCGCCGCCGATCCCAAGCACCTGGGCGCCGAGATCGGCTTCTTCGCCGTGCTCCACAGTTGGGGCCAGAACTTGCTGCACCATCCCCACCTGCATTGTGTCGTTCCCGGCGGCGGCCTTTCCGCTGACGGTACTCAGTGGATTTCCTGCCGCCCCGGATTCTTCTTGCCCGTGCGCGTGCTCTCCCGTTTATTCCGGCGGCTGTCCTGGAATATCTGCTCGAAGCCTTTGACGCGGGAACGCTGAAATTCTTTTCCTCCTTGGAGCCGCTGCGCGAGCGAGTTGCTTTCTTACGCCATTTGGCTCCCACGCGCCAGACCGAGTGGGTGGTCTACGCCAAGCGCCCTTTCGCCGGGCCCGAGCAGGTATTGGACTACGTCGGCCGTTACACCCACCGCGTGGCCATCTCCAACAATCGCCTGCTGGACATCGACCGCAGCAAGGTCACATTCCGCTACAAGGACTATCGCCACGACAGTCAGCAGAAGACCATGACGCTGGACGCGGAGGAATTCATCCGCCGCTTTCTGCTGCACGTATTGCCCGGCGGCTTCCAGCGCATTCGATACTACGGCTTTCTCGGCAACCGCTACCGCAAAGAGAAACTCGCGCGGTGCCGCCAACTGCTCGGTATGCCAGCCTGTGAAGCGCCGACTCCAGAAAGCAGCCAGGATTACCGGGACCGCTGTGAAGAACTCACTGGCTCTTCCCTGCGGGAGTGTCCAGTTTGTCACCAGGGTCGCATGACCGGGTGGCCATCCTGCCGCCCAGCCCCAGCCGGCAGACGGCAGTCATGGACAGCTCATGACACTTACTCTCGAAAATCCCGTCACCCTGCCGCGGACCAACTCGCATGGTCGAGCCAGAGGGGGAGTGTTGCCACAGTGGTCACAACGCCGATCCGCCGCCAGATCGAGGGCATCCCGCGAGCGACTCACACCCTCTCCCTGGCGGCTCCCAACGGCCCGCAGCCCTTCCCACGCATCGCCGCAGGCCGTTTCTCCCTTCCCGCCAGCCCCCGGGCACCAATCAAAACACATAAGGCAGGCATCCTACCGCGGTTTAGTCCAATCCATTTTTAGCCCACCGCCGCGGCCCCCCCAACGTTCCCGACCTTCCTCCGGCATCCTACGGCCGCGCCGCTGGGCTAAAAATGCTCTGCATT